>NZ_JBVHHL010000021.1:0-124877 GCF_055561075.1 Streptomyces sp. NPDC022910 | reverse complement strand
CGTTCCGCCGTCGCCACCAAGTTGAGGCCCGCAGGCACCACTTCCGCCGACGCATGCGCATCCAGATGATGCAGATCTAGCCCTGTAGTACTAGGTCCTCGTCAGCCCCAGCAGGTCCCGGCCCGGCCCCGTCGGCCGATGGCCGGTGCGCCACACCGCCCGCAGCGCCCGGTCCAGCCGTACGCCCTCGACCGGCACGCCCACCAGCCGACGCGCCGAGAGCTCCTCCCCGACGGCCAGCTCGCTCAGGACCGCCGGGCCGGCGCCGCTGACCGCGGAAGCCTTGACCGCCGTCGTCGAGGACAGTTCGAGCAGGGGGCGGGCCAGACCGCCCAGAGCCGTGTCCAGGACCTGGCGGGTGCCCGAGCCCTCCTCCCGGAGGATGAGCGGTGTCGACGCCAGTTCCGCTGCCGACAGCGGTCTGCGGCGGCGCGCCCACGGGTGCCCCGGTGCCGCCACCACGATCAGGCGGTCATGGCCGACGACCGCCGCGTCCAGACCCGCCGGCACGGACAGGCCCTCCACGAAGCCCAGGTCCGCCTCGTCCGCGAGCAGGCGTGCCGCGACCGCCGCCGAGTTCCCGGCCAGCAGCGACACCGCTGTGTCCGGCCGCTGGGCACGCAGCGCGACCAGCCAGCCGGGCAGCAAATACTCCGCGATCGTCATGCTCGCGGCCACGCGCAGCCGCGAGTCCCGGCGGCCCCGCAACGCCTGGGCCCCCGCGTCGAACGCCTCCGCCGCCTCCACGATCCGCCGTGCCCAGTCGGTGACCAGCGCCCCCGCGTCGGTCAGCCGCGAGCCCCGCGGCGAACGATCCACCAGCGCCACGCCCAGCTGCCGCTCCATCGACCGGATCCGGCTGCTGGCCGCGGGCTGGGTGATCCCCAGCTCCCGCGCCGCCCGCCCCAGGCTGCCCAGCCGGGCCACGGCGAGCAGCAGCTCCAGCGCGCCCAGGTCAGGCACCCGGTGCGCCAGGCCGACCGCCGCAAGCCGCTCGTCATCGCCGTCACTCATCAACACAGCTTATGCCCCCATAGAGACGTACTCCCTGGTGAGGGACCCGGTCCGGCGGGACCGTACAGGCATGGTCACCGCAGCCCAGCCCCTTGCCCTACCCGCCCCTCACCGGCGCGCCGCCGTCGTCCGGCACCTCGGCCCCAACTGGTACGCCTCCGTGATGGGTACAGCGATCGCGGCGACGGCGGGCGCCGGTCTGCCCGGTGCCGTGCAGGTGCCCGGGCTGCGGACCGTCTGCGCGACGGTCTGGGCGCTCTCGCTCGCCCTGCTCGTGGCCCTCCTCACCGCTCGAGCCCTGCACTGGATCCACCATCGCGACCAGGCGCGTGCCCACCTCCTCGACCCCACCGTGGCCCCCTTCTACGGCTGCCTGGCGATGGCCCTGCTCGCCGTGGGCGGTGGCGCCCTGGCCGTCGGCAGGGACTGGACCGGGGCGGGCCCGGCCCTCGCCCTGGACGCCGTCCTCTTCACCGCCGGCACCGTCGTCGGGCTCGTCGCCGCCATCGCCGTGCCGTACCTCATGGTCACCCGGCACCGCATCGGACCGGGCCAGGCCACCCCCGTCTGGCTGCTGCCCCTGGTCACCCCGATGGTCTCCGCGGCCCAGGGTCCACTGCTGGTGCCGCACCTGCCCGCCGGTCAGCCCCGGGAGTCCTTGCTGCTCGCCTGCTTCGCGATGTTCGGGATGAGTCTGCTGGCCACACTCGCGTTGCTGCCGCTCATCGTCGGGCGGCTCATCACCGCGGGCCCGCTGCCGCTCCCCCTGACCCCGGCCCTGTTCCTGGTCCTGGGCCCGCTGGGGCAGTCCGCCACCGCCGTCGCCGCGGCCGCGAACGCGGCGACGGGCGTCGTACCGGCCCCCTACGACCGGGGGTTCGGCGTCCTCGCCGTGCTCTACGGCGTTCCGGTACTGGGCTTCGCCCTGCTCTGGCTCGGGTTCGCCGCGGCACTGGTGGCACGTGCCCGGCGGCGGGGCATGGGCTTCGCCATGACCTGGTGGGCCTTCACCTTCCCGGTCGGCACGTGTGTCACCGGCGCGGAGGCGCTCGCCCGGCGCACCGGGTCGGCCGCCTTCGAGGGGCTCGCGATCGGCCTGTATGGGCTGCTCCTCGCGGCCTGGGCCGTCGCCGCCGTCGGTACGGGCCGTGGAGTCGTCAGCGGCGAGCTGCTCGCAGCGCCTCGGCGACGACGCGCGGCGCCCGGGTCAGCGACGGACCGTACCAGGTCAGGTGGCGCCCGCTGACCAGCGTGCACGGCGTCCCCTCGAACGCTTCCGGGCCGTCGTCGGCCGTGAAGCGGTACGGCTCGTCGGGCAGCACCACGAGGTCGGGTGCCGCGTTCCGCAGCTCCTCCAGCGGGATCCGCGGATAGCGCTCCGGGTGCGTCGCGTACAGGTTGTCGACGCCGAGCCGGGCCAGGACGTCCCCTGCGAAGGTGTCCCGGCCCAGGACCATCCAGGGCCGCCGCCAGACGGGGACGACCGCGGACGTGCGGGTCCTGGGCACCGGCAGCCGAGACCAGGCCGTCTCGGCCTCGTCCAGCCATCGCGGCCGACCGGGCGCCCCGCACGCGGTCGCCACCCGCTCCAGCTCGGGGAAGGCCTGCGGCACGCTCCGCACCTCGGTGACCAGGACCTCCAGACCCGCCGCACGCAGGGCGTCGAGGTCCGGTTCGCGGTTCTCCTCCTCGTTGGCGAGCACGAGATCGGGGGCGAGCCCGACGATCCGGTCGACCTTCGGGTTCTTGGTGCCCCCGATCCGGACGACGTCGAGACCGGCCGGATGGCTGCACCAGTCGGTCGCGCCTACCAGGACGCCCGGCACGGAGGCGGCTACGGCCTCGGTCAGCGACGGCACGAGCGAGACCACACGCGTCACGGTCGCTGCCTCCAGGTGCTGATCAGCGGATAGGAGTCGACGGCGAACGCCGGGTCCTCGAGGAGCCGCAGACAGCGGTCCAGGTCGTCCTGCGTCAGCCCGTCCTCGGTCAGCTTCCCGTCCAGGTCACCGAGGTCGACCCGGTGCAGCCGGATTCCGGTCGACCTGCCCTGCCACGCCTCGGCCCGTGTGGCGCAGGCCACGTCGGCAGGCCCGGCCGCGCGCAGCGCCTCGTAGGCGTGCAGGCGGATGTCGGCTCCGGCGAGGGTGAGGACGTCCATCACCGCGGTGTGGGTCCCCTCGAAGGGCGCGGCCGTCTCCGGCGAGGGAGCCGACAGCACCGGGGTCCAGCCGCGGTCGAACTCGTCGAGGACCAGCCGCCCACCGGGGCGCAGCGCCCGGGCCATCCGGTCGGGTGAGGCAAGCCGACCGGGCAGGTGCAGCAGGACGAGGCGCGCGTGGATCAGGTCGAACTCCCCGTCGGGCAGCTCTTCCCGGGCGATGTCGTGGCGTACCACGCGGAGGTTGCCGTGGGCCGGGAGTCCGTCGAGCCGGCGCGGTTCCAGGTCCGTGGCGAGCACGGACCCCTCGGGTCGGACGCGCTCGGCGAGCCACGCGGCGACCGAGGCGCCGCCTCCGCCGACCTCCAGGCAGCGGATGCCCGGGGCGACGCCCAGCGCAGTCAGGCGCGCGAAGGTCACCGGGTCGTAGGTGGACTCCAGGACGTCATAGCGGCCGCCTGCCCGCTCGGAGGTGTTGTCGGCGGCATATCCGGAGATGTCAGGCATGTCCGCGAGTATTCCAGCGCGGCAGCTGCATGCGTGTCCCCCGGAAGAGTCGGCCGGACGCCGGTGGGGACTTTCGGCCGAGGCGGTCAGCCGCGGCCCGACGGGTTCTCCAACGCCTCGATGTGGTCGGCGACCGCGACCACGACCACACGGGTGTCCGGCACGGTCGCCCGCCAGCGGTGGCGTACTCCCCCGCTCAGGTACAGCGTGTCGCCGCGTCCGAGCCGGTGCGCTCGGCCCTCCGCCTCGATCTCGACAGCGCCGTCGACGACGTACATCAACTCGTCGTTGCGATGCTGGAATTCGCGGCCCTCGTCGTGATCGCCGATGAACTCCATGGCGTGCAACTGGTGGTGACCGCGCACCAGAGGGCGCACGCGCGCCCGTCCCGGTGCCACTTCTTCGTCATCGGCGCGCAGGACGTCCACACTGCACGCCGGGTCGGCCGCCGCGAGCAGTTCGACGGCGGTGGTGCCCAGGGCGTCGGCGATCCGCTCCAGGGAGGGCCGGCTCGGGCGCGCCCGCTCGTTCTCGACCTGGCTCAGGAAGGGGACCGACAGACCGCTGCGCTCGGCCACGACGGCGAGGGTGAGCTCCAGCGCCCGGCGCCGCCGCCGGACGGCCGCGCCCACTCGAAGGGGCTGTTCTTTGTGGTCGCCCATCGCTCCGGCTCCCTCCCTCGCTCGTCGGTCCGCTGCCCTGCCCGGCGGGCGTGTCGCCGCCGTCCGATGATTCGTCGGTGTACTGCTTCTGTTGAGTTGTCTGCACCCTACGCATGTTCGGCAAACTGTTTCATGCGCCCGTCACATCGCTGTCACATACAAGAGTGGTGAGGGTCACGGTTCGCGCCACTGGGAGAGCCACCCCGCCTCCCGGCGCGCGCCTCCTCCATACGGGGCGAAAGGGCTGACCACAAGCGCGGGACGGCCTGCCGAGGGCTGCCCGGCCCGGTGGCGGGCGGGGTCGTGCGCCGGATCGTGGACGGCGGGCCGGGCGGTGGCGCCGGGCAGGGAGGCGGGGCCCGCGGGCCCCGGAACAGCACGACAGGGCCCGGGGGCGCCGAAACGGTGTTCGGCGCCCCCGGGCGGCGGAGCGTGAGGATCGGCGAGGCCGCGGGCCCGACGGGTTGTCCGGATCCTTCTCGTACGGCGGTACCGAGCGGCCCCTCGGCGGTCTACTGCGGAGTCATCCGCTCCACCATGTCCGGGTGCCGCTGCAGCCACGCGGCCACGGCGGCCTGCTCGTGCCCCTGACCGCGGTTCTTGATCTCGCTCTCCAGGCTGCCAAGTTCGGCCTCGCTCATCCTGAAGTTCTTGATCCACTTCGTGAGTTGCGGGTACCGGTCCGGGAACGTCCGGCCCGCGATGGTCCGTATCGTGTTGCCCTCGCCGAACAGCTTCTTGTCGTCCTTGAGCTTGGTGAGCCGGTACTCGCTGTAGGCCCAGTGCGGGGACCACAGGACCACGGCGACGGGCTCCTTCTTGGCGTAGGCGCGCTTCAGCTCGGCGAGCATCGCGGGTGTGGAGCCGTCGACGACCTTGTACTCCTTGTCGAGGCCGTAGCCGGGCAGCACCTTCGTCTTCAGCAGGTTCATCTCGCCGGTGCCGGGCTCGATGCCGATGATCCTGCCGCCGAAGGTCTTCGCCTTGCCCTTGAGGTCCTCCAGGGACCTGACGTCCTTCACGTACGAGGGAACGGCGATCTCCAGCGAGGTCGGCTGGTACCAGGTGCCGAGGTCCCTGAGGTCGTCCTTGCTCTTGTCCCAGTAGTTCTTCTGCGCGTAGGGCAGCCACGCGTCGAAGTTGAGGTCGATGTCGCCGCCCGCAAGGCCCGTGTAGACCGGGCCGACGTCCATCTGCTTCAGGTTCAACCGGTAGCCGCGCCGCTCCAGGACGTTCTTCCACAGGTAGGTGACGGCGACGTCCTCGTCCCAGGGGAACCAGGCGACGTCCAGCGGACGCTTGGCCTCGGTCGCGCTGCCGGTGGCGGACTTCTGGACCGGGGCGAGCTTGTCGACGACTCCGGGGTTCTTCTTCAGCCAGGCGCGCACGGCGTCCTGCTGCTTGCCCTCGCCCGCCTTGTTGATCTGCGCCTCCAGGCCGGTGAGCTGCTTCTCGTCCATCTTGAAGTTCTTCAGCCAGGTGCCGACCACCGGGTTGTCCTGAGCGAAGCCCTTGCGGGCGAGCGAGTGCACCGAATCGCCCTTGCCCCAGGCGCCCTTGGGGTCCTTGAGCTTCTTCAGGTCGTAGTCGTTGTACGCCCAGTGGGGTGACCAGAGCGTGACGACGACGGGCTCCTTCTTGGCGTAGGCACGCTTGAGCTGGGCGAGCATCGCGGGCGTGGAGCTGTCGACGACCTTGTACTCCTTGTCGAGGCCGTACTTCTTGAGGACCGTGCTCTTGAGCAGGCTCATCTCACCCGCGCTGGACTCGATGCCGGTGATCTTCCCGCCGAACGTGGCGGCCTTCCCCTTGAGGTCCGCCAGCGAGTCGATGCCCTTCATGTACGAGGGCACGGTCAGCTCCAGCGACGTCGGGCCGTACCAGGACCCCAGGTCGTCGAGCCGGCCGCCGTACTTCTTCCAGTACTGCTCGT
This sequence comes from Streptomyces sp. NPDC022910, assembly GCF_055561075.1. NCBI lineage: Bacteria > Bacillati > Actinomycetota > Actinomycetes > Kitasatosporales > Streptomycetaceae > Streptomyces > Streptomyces sp. NPDC022910. The sequence continues at coordinate 118,600 of NZ_JBVHHL010000021.1, read as the reverse complement.
GCGTGGTCGGCAGCCAGGAGTCGGTCTCGAAGTCGATGTCGCCCTGGGCCAGCGAGGTGTAGAGCGGTCCGGCGTCCAACTGCTTGACGTCGACCTGGAATCCTCGCTGCTCCAGGATCTCCTTCCACAGGAACGTGGAGGCGACGCCCTCGTCCCACGGGATGTAACCGATGGTGATCTTCCTGCCCTGGCCGACGTTCCGGGCGTCGGCCGCGGTAGCGGCCTTGTCCCCGCCGCCGAAGACGCCCATGCCGCCGGCGGCGAGCGCGAGCACGACCACGCCGATCACGGCCACGGCGGGCCGGGGACGGTAGGACCAGATCCGCAGCCCCTGTGCGGCGCGCAGCCGGGCGACGGCACGGCGGCCCAGCGGAGAGACCTGGGTACCGAGCGCACTGGTCATGCGGTCCAGGTAGATCGCCAGGATGACGATGGCGACACCGGCCTCGGCGCCGAGACCCACGTTGAGCTGGCCGATCGCCTCGTTCACGTCGCCGCCGAGGCCGCCGGTGCCGACCATGCCCGCGATGGCCGCCATGGACAGGCCCAGCATGATCACCTGGTTGACGCCGGCCATGACGGTGGGCAGGGCGAGCGGGAGCTGGACACGCAGCAGTGTGTTGCGCGGGGTGGTGCCGAAGGCGTCGGCGGCCTCCACCAGCTCCTTGTCGACCTGGCGGATGCCCAGCTCGGTCATGCGGACCCCGGGCGCGAGGGCGAAGATCAAGGTGGCGACGATGCCCGCGGGGGCGCCGGTGCCGAAGAACAGGATCGCCGGGATGAGGTAGATCATCGCGGGCAGCGTCTGCATGAAGTCGAGCACCGGCCGCACGATGCCGCCGACCCGGCTGGAGCGGGCCGCCCAGATGCCGACGGGCACGGAGATCACGAGAGCGATGACGGTCGCCACCAGGACGAGCGACAGGGTCACCATCGCGTCCTCCCACAGTTCGAGGGAGTCGATGAAGGCGAATCCCACGAAGGTGAGGAGGCCGGCCGACGTGCCGCGCAGCCAGAACGCGATCACGGCGAGGATGCCCGCCAGCAGCAGCGGCTCGGGGGCCTGCAGGACCGTGTTGATGCCGTCGAAGGCGCCCTCGAAGACGGTCTTGCAGAAGTCGAACAGCCACGCCATGTGGTGCAGCAGCCAGTCGACGGCGGAGTTGACCCAGTCGCCGAACGGGATCCTAGGCACGGGCGGTCACCTTCCCGCCCTGCTCACGCGGCGAGCCGCACGGCGCGGGCTCGGCCGTGGGGTCGCCGAGGAAGCCGACGAGTCGCTGCCTGGGCACGACGCCCACGAGCCTGCGCTCCGCGTCGAGCACCGCGACCGGGTGGGTGAGACCGGCGCTCATCGCGCACAGTTCCACGAAGGGGGTGTCCGGCGTCGCGGTCGCGCAGCCGCAGTCCGCCTCGTCCCCGCGCACCGAGGTGTCCATGACGGCGCTCGCGGTGAGCACACGGGAGCGGTCGACGTCCTGGGTGAAGGAGGCCACGTAGTCGTCGGCCGGGCGCACCAGGATGTCCTCCGCGGTGCCGATCTGCACGATGCGGCCGTCACGCATCACGGCGATGCGGTCACCCAGGCGCATGGCCTCGTTGAGGTCGTGCGTGATGAAGACGATGGTCTTCTTCAGGGCCTTCTGGAGCTGGAGGAGCTGGTCCTGCATGTCGCGGCGGATCAGCGGGTCGAGCGCGCTGAACGACTCGTCCATCAGCAGCAGGTCGGCGTCCGTGGCGAGGGCGCGGGCGAGGCCCACGCGTTGCTGCATGCCGCCGGACAGCTCGTCGGGCCACGACTTCTCCCAGCCGGCCAGGCCGCACAGGGCGAGCGCCTCGTCGGCGCGCGCTGCGCGCTCGGCGCGGGGCACGCCCTGCACTTCCAGGCCGTAGGCGGCGTTCTCTCGGACGCTGCGGTGCGGGAAGAGCGCGAAGTGCTGGAAGACCATGCTGATCTTGCGCGAGCGGACCTCGCGCAGCTCGCGCGGGCCGAGCCCGGTGAGATCCTGGCCGTCGAAGCGCACGTGTCCCGCGGTCGGCTCAAGGAGTCCGTTGAGCATGCGCAGGAGCGTGGACTTGCCGGATCCGGACAAGCCCATCACGACGAAGATCTGGCCCGGCTCCACGGTGAAGGAGGCGTCGATCACTGCGGCGGTGGTGCCGTCGGCGCGCAGTTCCTCACGGCCGGCTCCCTGCCGGAGCCGCTCCACCGCCTCGTCCGGTCGTCTGCCGAACACCTTGTACAGGTGCTCGGCCTCAAGCCTGGATGACACAGGTACCTCTCGTCTCGAAGCCTCCGAGCCGCTGCAAACAGTTCGATTGCAACCGGCATCGCTCCGACGCGCGCCTGCCCCCCTTTGTCCAGGGCAAACGCAGGAGTGGTCCTCTTCACAGTGCGTTCACGGGTGCCATGCCAGGGCCTGCGCCCGGCACCGGCGGCTCGCTGTCGGTGCGGTACGGCATGATGCGGAAGGTGACCCGACGCCTGATGCTCCTCGACACCGCCTCGCTCTACTTCCGCGCCTACTACGGCGTCCCGGATTCGGTGAAGGCCCCGGACGGCACGCCCGTGAACGCCGTGCGCGGGCTGCTCGAATTCATCGACCGCCTGGTCCGGGACCACCACCCGGACGACCTGGTCGCCTGCATGGACGCGGACTGGCGCCCGCACTGGCGGGTCGAGCTGATCCCCTCCTACAAGGCGCACCGCGTGGCCGAGGAACACGAGGCGGGCCCGGACGAGGAGGAGGTGCCGGACACGCTGTCCCCCCAGGTGCCCGTCATCGAGAACGTCCTCGACGCGCTGGGCATCGCGCGCGTGGGCGTCGAGAGGTACGAGGCGGACGACGTGATCGGCACGTTCACCGCCCGCGCGAAGGGCCCGGTCGACATCGTCACCGGCGACCGGGATCTGTACCAGCTGGTCGACGACGCCCGTGGGATCCGCGTGCTGTACCCGCTGAAGGGCGTCGGCACGCTGCAGCTCACCGACGAGGCGTTCCTGCACGGGAAGTACGGCGTCGACGGCCGGGGCTACGCGGATCTGGCGCTGCTGCGCGGCGACCCGAGTGACGGGCTGCCGGGTGTGCCGGGCATCGGCGAGAAGACGGCCGCGAAGCTGCTCGCCGAGTTCGGGGACCTGGCCGGGATCATGGCCGCGGTCGACGACCCGAGGTCGAAGCTCAGCCCGGCGCAGCGCAAGCGGCTCGACGAGGCTCGGGCGTACGTCGCCCTCGCGCCCAAGGTCGTACGGGTCGCCGAGGACGTACCCCTGCCCGAGGTGGACACGGCGCTGCCACACACGCCGCGCGACCCGGCCGCACTGGACGCGCTCACGTCCCGCTGGGGCCTGGGCGGCTCACTGCAGCGCCTGCTCACCACGCTCGGGGCATGAGGGCAAGGACTGCGGCCCCCGCCTCACAACCCACCGCCGACGAACCAGCCGGCACAACACGACACACCCAGTCGACGCCCAGCCAGGACTCGGCGCGGCCGACCTGGCAGGGCCAGCCAGAGCTCAAGGCGGCCGCTGGCCCGGCGGCTTTGCGCCGTGCTCGGGACGTGACGGATCCGGCAAAAGGCGCGCTCCCCGCCTCAGGGCCAACCCGGCCGGCCGTGCCGGCCCATCGACACGACAGCCGAGAAATCCGCTCACCGGACCCCGCGACCCCGCCCACCGTCAACCCGAGGCCCCAACACACCGGCACAACAGGACACCCCCATCCCGAAGGCCGGCCAGGGCTCGGGGCGGCCGACCGGGGCGGCTGGGCGCCGTGCTCGGGATGCGGCGAATCCGCAACGGGCGCTCATCAAGTCTTCATGGGAGAGGTGTTAACTGGAATCCGGTGCTAACTTAGGTAAACCTAAGCAAGGGAACTGGGAGGCCGTCATGGCAGAGCGCGCGGCAGGCAGGGGTCGCAGGGTCCACTCCGCGCAGGTCATCCGCACCGAGCGGCTGACCCCGCACATGCAGCGTGTGGTACTCGGTGGCGAGGGCCTGGCCGGCTTCACGGCGGAGACCTGCACCGACCACTATGTGAAGCTGCTCTTCCCGGCCGACGGCGTCACCTACCCCGAACCCTTCGACATGCAGCGCATCCGCGAGGAGTTCCCGCGCGACCAGTGGCCCGTCACGCGCACCTACACCGTGCGCGCCTGGGATCCCGAACACCGCGAGCTGACACTGGATTTCGTCATCCACGGCGACGAGGGCCTCGCCGGTCCATGGGCGCTGCGCGTCCAGCCGGGCGAGACGGTGCGCTTCATGGGCCCCGGCGGCGCCTACGCACCGGACGCGGGTGCCGACTGGCATCTGCTCGCCGGAGACGAGAGCGCGCTGCCCGCGATCGCGGCCGCCCTGGAGGCGCTGCCCGGCGGCGCCGAAGCCTACGCCTTCGTGGAGGTCGCGGGCCCAGAGGAGGAGCAGAAGGTCGACTCCGATGTGGAGGTCGTCTGGCTGCACCGCGGGGACCGGCCGATCGGCCAGGCCCTCGTGGAAGCGGTCCGGGCGCTGGAGTTCCCGGAGGGCCGGGTGCACGCGTTCGTGCACGGCGAGGCCGGTTTCGTGAAGGAGCTGCGCCGGCTGCTTCGGGTGGAGCACGGGATGCCGCGCGAGGACCTGTCGATCTCCGGCTACTGGCGCCTCGGCCACAACGAGGACGGCTGGCAGGCGTCGAAGCGGGAGTGGAACGCGCGCATCGAGGCGGAGCAGGAGAACGCGTCCGCCGCGTAGATCGCCGGAAGCGGCGGCACCAGCACGGTGCCGCCGCTTCGTCATGCAGTGCTCACACCGAACGCTGGTAGGCCCGGAAAGTCCGGATCGACAGCCACACCGCGACGACTGCGAGCCCCAGCAGCGCCCCGCCCCGGCCGCACACGACACCCCAGTCGGGGTGCGCGGACATCGCCGAACGGCCCGCGACCATCGCCCAGTTGAGCGGGTTGAAGTCGGCGATGTGCCGCATCCACGAGGGCATCCGGGACGGTGCCATGAAGGCCGTGGACAGGAACGTGAGCGGGAGCAGCAGGAAGGTGTTGATCCCGATGATCGATTCCCGCTCCTGCACCAGCATGCCCAGCGCGTTGGACAGCGCCCCGAAGATCGTGCCGAGGAGCACGGAGGCCAGGACGAGGACGGCGACACCGCCTATGCCGCCCGGGTAGTCGGCGCCTCCCAGCAGGCCGAGCAGCACGATGATCAACGACTGCAGGGCGGTGACCAGGCCGTTGTTGACGACGTTGCCGTTCATCAGCGCGGCCCGGCTGACCGGCGTGGTCAGGAAGCGGTTGAGCGTGCCCCGCTGGATCTCCTCCAGCGTGCCCATGCCCGCCCACATGTTGGAGCTGAGCGCGCTCATCACGACCACACCCGGCACGAGATAGTCGAGGTAGGAGGTGGTGCCGAAGCCGCCGAGTTCCACGACCTTCTTGAAGAGGTTGCCGAACAGGAACAGCCAGATCACCGGCTGAATCAGGGTGATCACCGCGTACGCCGGCTGCCGTGCGAACACCATGAGCTGGCGCCGGGTCATGTACCAGGTCTGCGAGACGGCGGTGCTCATCGCGCACCTCCGGCAAGGACGAGGGAACCTTCGGCTTCGGCCTCGGAGTAACGGCGCCCCGCGTAACGGAGGTAGACGTCGTCGAGCGAGGGACGGGCGACGGTCGCGGCGGCGACACCCGCCCCGGCGCGCTCGAGCGCCCCCAGCAGCGCGGGCATCGCCACGGCCCCGTCGTCGGCGCGGACACTGATGCGGTGCCCGTCGAGGTGCACCTCGTGCACGCCGGGCAGTCCGGCAAGGGCGCCCCTCAGCAGCGTCCGGCCGGCTTCGCCGACGCCTTCGCGCAGTTCCATGTGGACGGCGTCACCGCGAAGTTCGCCCTTCAGCGAGTCCGGGGTGCCTTCCACCACGACCCGGCCCCGGTCGACGATCGCGATGCGCTCGGCGAGCCGGTCGGCCTCTTCGAGATAGTGCGTGGTGAGCAGGATGGTCAGGCCCTCCTCGCCGGCGAGGCGGCCGATCTCCTCCCACATGGCGGTGCGGGCCTCCGGGTCGAGGCCGGTGGTGGGCTCGTCCAGAAAGAGCACCTCGGGCCGGTGCACCAGGCCGAGCGCGACATCGAGGCGCCGTCGCATACCGCCGGAGTAGCCCTTGACCTGACGCCCGGCGGCGTCGGTGAGCGCGAAGCGCTCGAGGAGCTCGTCCACTCGCGTGTTGAGCGCCCCGCCCTTCAAGCCGTAGAGCCTGCCCTGGAGTTGGAGGTTCTCGCGGCCGGTGGCGACCGGGTCGGCACCGGAGCTCTGGGCGACCACGCCGATCGCGCGGCGCACCCGGTCGGGGTGGCGCAGCACGTCGTGGCCGGCGACGGTGGCCGAGCCCGAGTCGGGGCGGGCCAGGGTGGTGAGGATCTTGACGGTGGTGGACTTCCCGGCGCCGTTCGGGCCGAGGAGTCCGAAGACGGTGCCCGGCTCGACGGTGACGTCCATGCCGTTCAACGCCGTGACATCACCGGGATAGGTCTTGATCAGCTGACGCGCCTCGACCGCGGGCGCACGGGTGGTCATGACGACTGCTCTCCTGTGGACAGCGGACGGCGGCGGTCCGCGGTGCGCGGACGGACCGCCCTCCGGATGAGCGGATGACGACTGATCCGCGTGAAGAGCGCCGGGCTATCCTGGGTGTGCCGCACCTCGATCGCCTGGATGTGCCTCACGGCGGATTCAGCTCGGGGTTCGAGACCCTGGCGGGACTGCTGCAACAGCCCTGCCGGGGTTTTTTCCTTGTCAGCGGCTACGGTCTCTCGACATCGCCGCCTTCCGGCTTCGCGTACTCCTCGGGGAACTCCCCCGTCTCGTTGAAGGTCCGCCACTCCTTGACGCCGGGCAGGGTGCCCGCCGTGATCTCCGCGAGGAAACCGCGCACCCACGCGGCCTCGGCCTCGATCATGTGGAGCTTGTACTCGGTCTCGATGAGGAAGAGCCGCGGAAGTGTCTCGTAGAGCTTGTCCAGGCCACCGCGGGCGCTCGCGGCCTGCACCTCCAGGGTGTCCAGCCGCTCCTCGAGCAGGCGGGCCACCTCGTCCGGGTGGAGCACACCCATCAGCGAGAGCGCCGCCTCGAAGATGGGGAACTCCTGTGCGGGGACGGCGAGCAGGTCCGACAGCCACTCCGTGGCCTCTTCGCGCCCGGCGTCCGTGATGCCGTAGAGCGTGCGCTCGGGACGGTTGCCCTGCCGCTGCACCTCGGCGACCTCGACGAAACCGTGTTTCTCCAGGTTCTGGACGACGGTGTAGAGCGACCCGTAGTTGATCTTCAGGCTGGCGTCCTTGCCGCGACGGCGCAGGGTCTGGGCGATCTCGTACGGATGCATCGGCTTCTCGGTGAGCAGCACCATGACCGCGAGCGCCAGCGGGTTGCCGAGCTTCCGGCGCTTCGTCGCCACGGGGTTCACCTCGATCCATTGTTCAGAACCGAATATCCGGAGACGAACATATCGCGTCTCCCAGACAGGCGTCAACAGTCACGATGTATCGTGTTTTCGCGTCGAGCCGCAAGGCGGTGAGGAGTTGGGTCCGCACCCGACACGGCCACGTGACGCCGGCGAAACAGGCCCTCCCTACTTTCTGTCGCCCGACAGGAATTTCTGTCACCCGACAGGAAGTCTCGCGCCGCAGTGCGAAAGCAGGTTGCCGCCATGACGAGCACCGCCCCCGCCGACATCCGCCCCGCCCCGCCACGACCCGACGGGGCCGCCGACCTCGCGGAGTTCGGCTACCGCCAGGAACTGCACCGCAGCCTGGGCCGGTACGCCTCCTTCGCCGCCGGGTTCTCCTTCATCTCCGTACTGACGACCGTCTTCCAGTTCTTCGCATTCGGGTACGCGTTCGGCGGCCCCGTCTTCTTCTGGACGTGGCCCGTGGTGCTGGTGGGCCAGCTGCTGGTGGCCGCGTGCTTCGCGGAGCTGGCGGCGCGCTATCCCCTCTCCGGCGCCGTCTACCAGTGGTCCTCGCGGCTGTCGAACGCCACGTTCGGCTGGTTCGCCGGCTGGATCATGGTGATCGGGCAGGTCGTCGTGGTCGCGGCGGCGGCTCTCGCGCTGCAGATGGTGATGCCGCCGCTGTGGTCCGGCTTCCAGCTGGTGGGTGGCGACCCGTCCCCCACCTCCTCCACGGGCGCGGCCAACGCGGCGGTCCTCGGTGTCATCCTGCTGGTGCTCACCACACTCGTGAACGTCCTCGACAACCGCGTGCTGTCCGCGGTCAACCGCATCGGGGTCACCGCCGAGATCATCGGCGCCTGCCTGATCGTGGTGCTGCTGCTCACCCACTCCGAGCGCTCCCCCGGCATCACCTTCCACACCGGCTCCGGCACGGGCGGCCTGTTCGGCGCGCTGCTCGTGGGCTCGTTCACGGCGGCGTACGTGATGATCGGCTTCGACAGCGCCGGGGAGATGAGCGAGGAGACCCACCATCCGCGCCGCACCGCGCCCCGCACCATCCTCACCGCTCTCGGCGCGGCGGGCCTGCTCGGCGGACTGATCGTCCTCGGCGGCATCCTCGCCGCGCCCAGCCTGACCGACGGGCACCTCGGCACCGAGGGCCTGAGCTACGTCCTGACCAGCAGCCTCGGCGACGGTGTCGGCCGGGTGCTGCTGGCCGATGTGGTGGTGGCGATCGCGGTGGCGACCCTCGCGATCCAGACGGCGGCCTGCCGGATGCTCTTCTCCATGGCCCGCGACGGTCAGCTGCCGTTCGCGAAGCGGCTCGCGCGCGTCAACCCGCGCACGGGCATGCCCAGCGCCCCGGCCCTGGTGGTCGGCGTCCTCGCCGCCGCGCTCCTGCTGCTCAACTTCGCCTCCCCGGACGCCTTCCTGGCCATCGGCACCACCTGCATCGTGATGCTGTACCTCGCGTACGCGATGGTGACCGGCCCCCTGCTGGTACGGCGCCTGCTCGGCCGGTTCCCCGCCTCGGGCACCGACGAGACGGGCGCGCCCCTCTTCTCGCTCGGCCGCTGGGGCGTCCCGGTCAACGCGCTCGCCCTGCTCTACGGCCTGCTCATGACCGTCAACCTGGCGTGGCCGCGCGCGGCGGTGTACGACCCGACGGGCGGGCACTGGTACTTCCAGTGGTTCACGGTGCTCTTCCTGCTGGTCAGCGTGGGTGTAGGTGCCCTGTATCGAGTCACGAGGGCACAACGCGGGCACTCGGTCCAGAAGCCGGCGGCCCCTGCGGAAGCCCTCCCAGAACCGACTCAATAGCGTCCGCCGTCATGCCCTCGACCGCCGGCCAGAGGCCCGTGTGCTTCTCCAGCGTGATGCTCGGCTTCGAGTGCCCGAAGCGCACTACGGCGCTCGAGGACATAGGCACGGTGCTCTCCGACCTCGGCATCGGACCGGAAGACCTGACGCGCGAGCTGTACACGGACGCGGTCGCGGCCCGGCGCCGCTGATCCCGGACATGCAGAAAGCCCCCTTGCACGGTCGTGTGGACCATGCGGAGGGCTCGGTGCGCCCGGAGTACCGCGGGCAGGGGGAGGGGCTGCTGTGCCGGCCGAGGGCGGCCTTCGCGGCACCACGTACGCTGGGCCGTGATGCGACGCAAGATCCGGATCCCGCCCTCTCCCCTGCTGCAGCGCGACGGGGTCGATCCGGTGCGGGTGCGGCTGCCGTTCGACGAGGAGTGGGCCACCGTCCGGGATCATCTCGTGGCGCGGCTCGCGGCCGGGGACGGAGTGATCGACGGCATGCTCGACGCCGGGCTGATCGTCGGGGCGGACGGGCGGGCGGTCGCGCGTGACGCGGCGTACGTACCGGGCATGTACGTGTGGTTCCACCGCGCGCTGCCCGACGAGGTGCGCGTCCCCTACCCGGTGGAGGTGGTGTACCGCGACGAACACATCGTCGTCGCCGACAAGCCGCACTTCCTCGCCACCACCCCACGCGGCAGCCACGTCGCCGAGACCGCCCTCGCCCGGCTGCGGCGCGACCTGGACATCCCGGCGCTGACCGCCGCACACCGGCTGGACCGGCTCACCGCCGGGCTCGTGCTGTTCACCGTACGGCCCGAGGAGCGCGGCATCTACCAGACGCTGTTCCGCGACCGGCGGGTCTCCAAGGAGTACGAGGCCGTCGCCCCGTACGACCCCGAGGTGACCCTGCCCCGCACCGTGCGCAGCCGGATCGTCAAGGAGCGCGGGGTCATGGCGGCCCGGGAGGTGACCGGCGAGCCCAACGCGGTCAGCACGATCGAGCTGCTGGAACACGGCGCCGGGCACGGGCGCTACCGGCTGCTCCCGCGCACCGGGCAGACCCATCAACTGCGGGTGCACATGAACGCGTTGGGGCTGCCGATTCTCGGCGATCCGCTCTATCCGGTGGTGTCCGGCCCCGGACCGGCCGGTGATTTCCGGCGCCCGCTCCAACTGCTGGCGCGAGTACTGGAGTTCACCGATCCGGTCACAGGAGGCGTACACCGCTTCGTCAGCGAGCGGGTGCTCCAGGCCTGGTCGGCGTACGACGCGTGGGCCCGGTAGGGCTCAGTCGCCCCGCCACCACCGCAGCACCCACCGCCACAGGCCGGGGCGGGTGCGCGGCTCGGCGGCGGGGTACGGCAGCGACGGCCCGGCACCCGGCCCGGGCGGCACCGGCTGAGCGGCCACCGGCTCCGGCACCGGCGTGGTGGTGGTCTCGGACCCGGGTGTCGTGATCAGCCAGCCGGGACGCTGGTGCGGTACGGCGTGCATGGCCGGCCGCTCGGTCACCTCCTGCGGCGGCCTCGGCTCGAACCGCACCGGCAGCTCCACCAGGTGCCGCGACGCGATGGACCCGGTCCACCGCAGTTCGTCCTCCGCGCAGTCGAGCTGGATGTCCGGCAACCGCATCAGCAGCGCGTCGATACCGGTGTCGGCGATGGCGCGGCCGATGTCCTGGCCCGGGCACTCGTGCGGGCCGCCGCCGAAGGCGAGGTGGGAACGGTTGCCCAGCATGTTGGCGGAGAGGTCGGGCCGTACCCGGGGGTCGACGTTGCCGGGCGCGATGCCCAGCAGCAGTCCGTCGCCCTTGCGGATACGCCGGCCGCCCAGTTCGGTGTCCTGCTTGGCGAAGTACCCGAGGATGCTGCTGAACGGCGGCTCGTCCCACAGGGACTGCTCCACCGCCTCGGGCACCGTCATCTGTCCGCCGCTGAGCTGGGCCCTGAAGCGCGGATCGGTGAGCACCACGCGCAGCACGTTGGCGAGAAGGTTGGCCGTGGCCTCGTAGGCCGCGATCAGGACCACACGCAGATGCTCCCTGATCTCGTCGTCGGTGAGCCGGGCCGGGTGGTTGACGAGGTGGCTGGTGAAGTCGTCCTCGGGCTGGGCCCGGCGGCGGGCGGTGAGCCGGGTCAGGGCGTCCACGATGTACTGGTTGCTGGCGATCGCGGTCTCGGTGCCCTTGAGCATGTCTCGGGCGGCGTGCACGATCCGGTCGTTGTACTCGTCGGCCATGCCGAGGACCTCGCACATCACCGCCATCGGCAGATGGTCGGCGAACTGGCCTACCAGGTCGGCCCGGCCCTCCTCGCAGAACCGGTTGACGAGGGTCTGCGTGGCGCGGTTGATGTAGCGGCGAAGGCCCCGGTAGTCGATGGTCGACATGGCTCCGGTGACCGCGCCGCGCAGCCGCAGGTGCTCGTCGCCCTCGGCGTGCGAGCAGATGGGCTGCCAGGCGAAGTGCGGCGTCAGCGGATGGTCCGGCTTGATCGCGCCGGACAGCAGCGGGGCCCAGATCCGGCTGTCCCGGGTGAAGTGCGCGGGGGAACGCACCATGTGCAGGTTCTCGGCGTGGCCGAGGACCACCCAGATCGGCACGTCGTCGTGGAGCAGCGCGGGTGCCACGGCACCGTGTTCGGCACGCATCTTCTCGTACAGGGCTCCCAGGTCCTCCGCCTCGGGACCGTACAGCCGGTGCGCTCCGCCGGGGCCGCGGCCGTGGGCCGGGCAGCCGGGCGGCGGGACGTGGGCGGGGTCGTCCGTACTGGTGAGGTCCCTGCTGGTCAGGGAGTGGGATTCATGCGTCACGACGTTCGCTCCGAAGCTGAGGTGGATCCGGGTGTCTTGGGGGGGACAGGACATGGGGACGGGCACGGCGGGTGCGTGCGCGGATCAGACGGGCGCGCGTGTCATCGCGAGGGAGTGCAGGAAGCGCATCAGCGTCATCAGGACGTCGCGGCTGGAGGCCCGGCGCCGTGCGTCACACTCCACGATCGGGATCTCGTCGGACAGGTCGAGCGCCACGCGGAGTTCTTCCATGGGGTAACGAGGTGCGTCGGGGAATGCGTTGACGGCGACCACGAAGGGCACGCCGCGCTCCTCGAGGCGGCCGATGACGTCGAAGCTGACCTCGAGGCGGCGGGTGTCGAGCAGCACGACCGCGCCGAGAGCGCCCTCGAACAGGCCGTTCCACAGGAACCAGAAGCGTTCCTGGCCCGGGGTGCCGAACAGGTACAGCACGAGTTGCCCGGTGACGCTGATCCGGCCGAAGTCCATGGCCACGGTGGTGGCGGTCTTGCTGTCGGAGCCGTAGTTGTCGTCGACTCCGATGCCTGCCTGGGTCATGGTCTCCTCGGTCGTCAGCGGCCTGATCTCGCTGACGGAACCGACCATGGTCGTCTTGCCGACTCCGAAGCCGCCCACGATCACGATCTTGACCGCGGCCTGCGCCGTGTGCGGCAGGTGGTCCTCGGCCCGCGGACCCGGGATCGTGTCAGAGCTTTTGTAGTCCATGCATCACCGCTTCGAGGAGGGAACGGTCGGGCGTCGCCTTCCGGACGATCGGCGCGCGTGCCTGCACCAGTTCGGCCGCCAGCAGGTCGGTGAGCAGGACGGTCACCACGCTGAACGGCAGGCTGAGATAGGCCGAGATCTCGGCCACGGACAGGGGGGCCCGGCAGAGCCGGAGCAGCGCCGACTGCTCCGGGGTGGCGGTGGGAGGTGGGGCGGTGCTCGCCACGATCAGGGTGACCAGGTCGATGGGGGCCCGCTCGCCCCCGTCGGTCGCGCCCGTGAGGATGTACAACCGCTCCGGGTTCTTCTCCTCGCCCTCCTTCCCGCCGCCTGCTGCGACAGGCTCCGGCGGGGGCTGCTCCTTGGGGTTGCGCCGACGGCGTCGCGGAGGAGTCATACGGTCTGCCCGTTGCGCCGCGGCGGGCTCGTCAGATGGTCGCCGATGCGGATGACGAGATCGCGCATGCGGTTGCTCATCAGGCCCGCCTCCGCGACCGTGTCGGCGAGCACCGCGAGATAGGCGTTGGCGCCGGCCGCCATCATGTAGAAGTAGCCGCCGTCGATCTCGATGACGACCATCCGCATCCGACCGTCGCTGCCCGGGATCTCGGTCGCGACCGCTCCGGCCAGGCTCTGCAGTCCGGCGCAGGCCGCGGCGACGCGGTCGGCCGCGTCCGGGTCGCCGCCGTATCGGGCGATGCGCAGACCGTCGGCGGAAAGCACCACGACCTGGTGGACGCCCGGCACTCCGTCGGCGAGCTCCTTCAGCAACCAGTCGAAGTTGCCTCGCTGCTGGATCACTTGAAGTCCCCCTCGTCGTCGGCCTGGGCAGGGGCAGGCTCGTCGTTGATGAATGCGTGCGGGTCGTCGTCCGGGGGCCCGGGGGAGAACGCGTTCGGGTCCGGGTCGGCCTTGAGCCCGTTCATGAACGCCTCGACCCAGAGGCCGGGGGCGGGCTCTTCCTTCTCCGGTTCGGGTTCAGGCGTCCAGGGGGCGTGGGTCGCGGCCTCGACGGCCTGGGCGGCGGCCTCCGCCGCGGCTGCCTCGGCGATCCGCTGGCTCAGCGGGATCTTGACCCGGCTGCGACGCTGCGGCAGGCCGCCCGGCGTCCACTCGGTGACCACGGGGACGTCGTCCTCCATGGCGAGTTGCTGCGGGATCCGGGGCCCGGTGGTGGGACGGCGTTTCTTGGCCTTGCGGTCGGGGCCCTTGACCCCGTCGTTGTCCAGGGTCGGCACGGAGGTGGCGCCGATGCCATGGGCGAACCCGGGTGCGGGGTCGGTGGTCAGCATGTCGTTCGGGATGACGAGGATGGCGCGGACGCCGCCGTAGGCGGACTGTCGCAGCGAGACATGCATGTTGAACATCGACGACAGGCGCCCGACGACGGCGAGTCCGAGGCGCGGGGTCTCGCCGACCTCCTGGACGTCCACGCCGGCCTGGGCCTCGGCGAGCATCCTCTCGACCTTGGCGCGGTTCTCCTCGCTGAGGCTGATGCCGCCGTCCTCGATCTCCACCGCGATGCCGGTCTGCACCTCGGTGGCGGTGACGTGCACCTTGGTCTGCGGCGGCGAGTAGCGCGTGGCGTTGTCGAGGAGTTCGGCCGCGGCGTGGATGATCGGCTCGACCGAGATGCCCTTGATGTTGACCTTGGCGATGGAGTGCAACTCGATGCGGCGGTACTCCAGGATCCGGGACATCGCGCCGCGCAGCACGCTGTACAGCGGTACGGGCTGGGGCCACTGGCGGCCGGGGCGGCCGCCGCCGATGACGGCGATGGAGTCGGCGAGGCGGCCGATCAGCGCGGTGCCGTGGTCGATGCGCAGCAGGTCGTCGAAGACCTCGGGGTTGCGGCCGTGGTCCTCCTCCATCTCCCTCAGTTCCTTGGCCTGCTGGTGGACGATGGCCTGGACGCGGCGGGCGATGTTGACGAAGGCGCGCTGCGAGGAGTCACGGATCGCGATCTCGCGGTCGACGATCTTGAGGAGGGTCCGCAGCAACTGCCGCTGCGGCCCGGGAAGCCCGCGGAACCGGGGGCTCTGGTCGACGACCGTGTGCATCACCTGCGCGGGGGAGACGCCGCCGCGCAGGGTGTCGAGCGCTCGGGGCAGCACCTCCGTGCGGAAGTACTCGATGTCGTCGTCCTGGGAGGCGATGCGCTGTTCCAGGTAGGCGGTCCGCTGCGCGAAGTCGGCACGCAGGGCACGGACGGTGCGGCCGCGGCGCGCCGCCACGGCCGCGACGGCGGTCACCAGGACCGTGGCGAAGGCTCCGCACCAGCCGACCGTGCTCCGGGCCTGCTCGGGGACCAGCCCGACGGCGGCGCCCGTCGCCGCCGCCGTCAGTATGGCGGGCAGCAACAACTCGCGTACGTAGAGAAGTTCACGACCACCGGGAGGCGATTGAACACTCACCATGTATGCCCTCTGAGACGAATCGGCAGGATCGGGGGGCTTGCGGAAGAAAAGGTGGGGGTGGCTACCTGGTCGGACGTGGGGATCAACTCGATCTTCGGTATTTTTGCGAACAGAAGGACGAATTCACCTCAACTCGGTGCGTCGCGGGCGAGCTTAGTCCGGCCGGATCATCGCCGAGTCATATTCAGCAAGCACCTGAAATGCCTACCGAGGCAGGAGTACGCTCGGCGTTTTACACAATGCGACGCTGTTCGAACACTGTCCGTCACGGCGTACGGGCGTACGAAGCCGGTCCCCTCAGCGAGTGCAACGCTCTTCGCGGAAGTGACCTGAGAGACCGTCAGATTCCGGCGATGCGCAGTGCCGCGTCCGCCGTCGCCTCCGCAAAGACGGAGACCGGGCGCTCCGGATCGGAGCGGTGGACGAGGATGACGCCCTCGATCAGGCCGAAGACCAGATCCGTCCGCAGATCCAGCTCACCCTTGGCCAGAGCACCGCCCGACGCAGTGGCGGCGAGCAACTGCCGGTAGGTGTCCTTGAGTTCTGCCCGTACGGCGTGGAAGCCGGCGAAGCGCTCGGTGCGGACCTCGGGCAGCAGATACAGACCGCCGAGGTTGTACGGACCGCCGCAGAGCAGCTCCACGTCGGTGCGGCACAGCTCCCACAGCCGCTCCTCGGCCGGGACGGCGTCCTCGGCGAGCAGCTCGCGCGCACAGGCCAGCGAGGGGGTGACGGTGGACTCCAGGAGTTCGGCGAGCAGTTCCTCCTTGCCGGAGACGTAGTGGTACATGGACGCCTGCCGCATTCCGGCCCGCTCGGCCACGGCCCGGGTGGTGGTGGCGGCATAGCCCCGAGTCGTGAACAACTCGGCGGCGGCGGAGAGGAGTTCGTCGCGCGGCGACAGCCCGCTCTCGGGGCGCTGCGCCGCCCGCGGCCTGCCGACCCGCCGCCCACCACCGGTTCCCATGCGTTCGATCCTCGCACACGACGGCGTACGGCGATCTCGGTCGAGCCCAGCACGCCCGCCCCACGGCGACTCCGCGCGAGAGGGCACGACGCGCCTCGACCATCGCTACGGCGCGACCGGTGAGGGATCGGTAACCGAGCGGCAACACCCGGGACACGGCGGCGACCCCACCCCCGCCTAATTTCTGTCGCGCGACAGAAATAAGCACAGCAGTCACCGGATCACCCGGAGGTCCCCGCAATGGCGACAGCGACCACTTACGGAGCACGCGACCATGCCCGGGCACAGGAGGGCACCCGTGCCGAGGCCATGCCCGTCGTGCCGGCGAGCGCCTGGCCCGCGCCGCCGTGCGAGGCGGGCCACCTGGTGTGGGCGGAGACGGTGGCGGGCGGCAACTACACGCACAAGGTGCTGGCCCGCGGCACGGAACTGCGGCTGACCGACCTGCGCGGCGACGCCTGTGCGCACCTCCTGCTCCATGTCGCGGACCGCCCCTGGGAGCGGCTGAACGTCGCCGACACGGTCAAGGTGCAGTGGAACGCCTACCTCGGTGAGGGGCAGCTGCTCCTCTCCGACCAGGGCCGCGTCCTCGCCTCGGTCGTCGCCGACACCTCCGGCCGGCACGACGCGCTGTGCGGTACCTCCACGCTCGTACGCAACACAGCGCGGTACGGGGACGGTACGCCGCAGTCCGCGTCCCCCGCCGGGCGCGAGCTGTTCAAGCTCGCCGCCGCCAAGAACGGCCTTCAGCCGCGCGACCTGCCGCCCTCGCTGTCGTTCTTCCAGGGCGTGGAGGTCCGCGAGGACGGCGCCCTCGACTTCACGGGCTCGGCCGGTCCGGGCGGCAGCGTCACCCTGCGCGCCGAGCAGGACCTCACGGTGCTCCTCGCGAACGTCCCGCACCCCGCCGATCCCCGCCCGGACTATGTCTGCACCCCGCTGGAGGTCCTCGCCTGGCGCGCGGAGGCCACGCGCCCGGGCAATCCGCTGTGGGAGGCCACTCCCGAGGGCCGCCGTGCCTTCCTGAACACCGCCGAATTCCTTGCCGCGAGGGGGCTCGCATGAAGACCGTCGTTCCGGCCCGTGCCGCCTGGTCGTGCGTCGTCCGCGCCGGCGAGACGCTGACCATCACCGACCTCCACGGCAACCAGGCCGTCGACTTCCTCGTGTACGACGCCCACGACACGTCGGTCCGCTACAGCGCGCCCGACACGATCCACGCGCAGGGGAACATCTTCCTCACCACGGGCAGCGTGATCCTCTCCAACGAACACACCCCGCTGATGACCGTGGTCGCCGACGACGTCGGCCGGCACGACACGGTCGGCGGCGCCTGCTCCAAGGAGTCGAACACGCTCCGCTACGGCCACCACACGTGGTCACAGCACGCCTGCGTGGACAACTTCCTGGCGGAGGGCGCCAAGCACGGCCTGGGCAAGCGCGACCTCGTCTCGAACGTCAACTGGTACATGAACGTGCCCGTCGAGAAGGACGGCACGCTCGGCATCGTCGACGGCATCTCGGCCCCCGGTCTCTCCCTGACCCTGCGCGCCGAACGCGACGTGCTCGTCCTGGTCTCCAACTGCCCCCAGATCAACAACCCGTGCAACGGCTTCGAGCCGACGGCCGTGGAGATGACGATCGCCGGGCGCACCGGCCAGGGGGACGCCGCATGACCTTCGACACCCTGCTGGTCGCCAACCGCGGCGAGATAGCCGTCCGCATCATCCGCACCGCGCGCGAACTCGGCCTGCGCACGGTCGCCGTGTACTCCGACCCGGACCGCTCGGCTCCCCATGTCCGCCTCGCCGACGAGGCCGTAAGGCTCGGCCCTGCTCCCGCGAAGGAGTCGTACCTCGACGCGGACCTGGTGCTGAAGGCGGCCAAGGACACCGGCGCGGGGGCGATCCACCCCGGCTACGGCTTCCTGTCCGAGGACGCTGCGTTCGCCCGCCGCTGCGAGGACGCCGGGATCGTGTTCGTGGGTCCGACGCCCGAGCAACTGGAGCTGTTCGGCACGAAGCACACGGCGCGGGCGGCGGCCGAGGTGGCGGGAGTGCCGCTGGCACCCGGCACGGGCCTGCTCGGCTCCCTGGACGAAGCGCTGCGTCAGGCGTCCGCGATCGGCTATCCCGTGATGCTCAAGGCGACCGGGGGCGGCGGGGGCATCGGTATGTCGGCATGTCGCTCCGCAGACGAACTGACCGACGCCTGGGCGCGGGTGCAGCGGGTCGCCGCCGCTTCCTTCTCCTCCGCCGGAGTCTTCCTGGAGCGGCTCGTCGAGCACGCCCGCCATGTCGAGGTACAGATCTTCGGCGACGGCGAAGGTCGCGTCGTCACCCTCGGCGACCGTGACTGCTCCCTGCAGCGCCGCAACCAGAAGGTGGTGGAGGAGGCACCCGCACCGAATCTGCCTTCTCAGGTGCGCGCACAACTCGCTGCGGCCGCACGCGACCTGTGCGCTTCGGTCGGCTACCGCTCCGCCGGAACCGTGGAGTTCGTGTACGACGCCGCCCGGGAGGAGGCGTACTTCCTGGAGGTCAACACCCGGCTCCAGGTGGAGCACCCGGTCACCGAGGAGATCTACGGCGTCGACCTGGTCGCCTGGATGCTACGGCTGGCGCGCGGCGACCGCGCTGTCGTGCGGGACCCGGGCCCGCCCCGCGGCCACGCCGTCGAGGCCCGTCTGTACGCCGAGGACCCCTCCCGCGGCCACCGGCCCGGCGCGGGCCTGCTGACCCGGGTCGAGTTCCCGCAGGGCGTACGCGTGGACGGCTGGGTCGAGACGGGCACGGAGGTCACGACCTCGTACGACCCCCTGCTCGCCAAGGTGATCGCATTCGGCCCGGACCGGGAGCAGGCGCTGGGGCGGCTGGACCACGCCCTGGCCGGGACCCGGATGGACGGCATCGAGACGAACCTGGGGCTGGTGCGCGCGGCGCTGGCGGACCGGCACGTCCGGGCGGCCGCCCACTCCACCGCGACCCTCGCCGCCATCACCGACCCGACCCCGCGCATCGAGGTCGTGACGGCCGGGACCCTCACCACGGTCCAGGACTGGCCGGGCCGCACCGGCTACTGGCAGGTGGGCGTGCCCCCGTGCGGCCCGATGGACGACCTCTCCTTCCGGCTCGGCAACCGGGCCCTCGGGAACACGGAGGGCGCCTCCGGCCTGGAGTGCACGCTCCAGGGGCCGGCCCTGCGCTTCACGCACCCGACGACCGTGTGCGTCACGGGCGCCCCGGCACCGGTGACGGTGGACGGCAGGGCGGTCGCGCAGTGGGAGCCGGTGACGGTGCCCGCGGGCGCCGTCCTGGAGATCGGCACACCGGAGGCACACGGACTGCGCACGTATGTGCTGGTCGCCGGCGGCCTGGACGTCGCCCCTTTCCTCGGCAGCGCATCTACCTTCACGCTGGGCCGGTTCGGCGGCCACGGCGGCCGGGCACTGCGCACGGGAGACGTCCTGCACGGCGGCACCTTGACGACGGGCACCCCGGTACCCACGGCCGACCGCCCGGCTTTCACCCGGTCGTGGCTGCTCGGGGCCCTGGAGGGCCCGCACGCCGCACCGGAGTTCTTCACCGAGGAGGACATCCACGACTTCTACGCCGCCGAGTGGAAGGTCCACTTCAACTCGGCCCGGACGGGCGTGCGACTGGTCGGGCCCAAGCCGCGCTGGGCCCGCTCCGACGGCGGCGAGGCGGGCCTGCACCCGTCCAACATCCACGACACGCCGTACTCGGTCGGTGCCGTCGACTACACGGGTGACATGCCGGTACTGCTCGGCCCGGACGGCCCCTCACTCGGTGGCTTCGTCTGCCCGGCGACGGTGGCGACCTGGGAGCGCTGGAAGCTCGGCCAGCTGCGCCCGGGAGACACGGTCCGCTTCGCTCCGCTGGCCGACGACGGCGCACCACGGCCCGCGATCGTGGACGGCGGGGTACTGGCCCGGGACGGCGATGTGACGTACCGGCGCAGCGGCGACGACAACCTGCTGGTCGAATTCGGGCCCATGCAGCTCGACCTGGTGCTGCGGATGCGGGTGCACGCACTGATGGAGGCGGTGACACAGGCATGCCTGAACGGAGTCACGGACCTGACTCCCGGCATCCGCTCCCTCCAGATCCAGACGGACCCGGCAAGGCTCCCTCAGCCGGAACTGCTGTCGGCGGTCAGCGACTTGGTCACCTCCCTTCCACCCACCGACGAACTGGTCGTTCCGTCCCGCACGGTCCACCTCCCCCTGTCCTGGGACGACCCGGCCACCCGCGAGGCCATCGCCCGCTATATGGCCGGTGTCCGCGACGACGCGCCCTGGTGCCCCTGGAACATCGAGTTCATCCGCCGCGTCAACGGACTGGCTTCGGTGGAGGACGTGTACCGCACGGTCTTCGACGCGGAGTACCTGGTACTCGGTCTGGGCGACGTGTACCTCGGCGCACCCGTGGCCACGCCGCTGGACCCCCGCCACCGCCTGGTGACCACGAAGTACAACCCCGCCCGCACCTGGACCGCCGAGAACTCGGTCGGCATCGGCGGCGCCTACCTGTGCATCTACGGCATGGAGGGCCCCGGTGGTTACCAGTTCGTGGGCCGTACGACGCAGGTGTGGTCGGGCTGGCAGCAGCGGGGGGCTTTCGAGCCGGGCTCGCCGTGGCTGCTCCGCTTCTTCGACCGCATCAAGTGGTACCCGGTCGGCGCCGACGAGCTGCTCGAACTCCGCGCGGACATCACGTCGGGTCGTTTCGTCCCCCGCATCGAGGAGGGCGTGTTCTCCCTGGCGCAGTACCAGGCGTTCCTCGCCCAGAACGCGGACTCGATCGCCGGATTCAGGTCCCGCCAGCAGGCCGCCTTCGCGGCGGAGCGCGACGCTTGGGAGGTGGCGGGTGAGTTCGCCCGGGCGGAGTCGGCGGCCGCACCGGCGGCGCCCCCGGCCGAGGTGACGGTTCCCGCGGGCGGCCGACTGGTGGAGGCCGAGTTCGCCGCGTCCGTGTGGCAGGTGAACGTCCGGCCGGGTGACGAGGTGGCGGCCGGACAGCCGTTGCTCGCTCTGGAGGCGATGAAGATGGAGTCCCGGGTGCACGCGCCGACCGCCGGTGTGGTGGCCGAGGTGCTGGCCAGGCCCGGCGACCAGGTGGAGGCGGGGACGGCGCTGGTCGTGCTGGCCCCGGCCGCGAGTTGAGAACACGCAAGGAGCACGCATGTCCACGACTGTGTCCCGCGTCCGTGCCGCCTACGGGCGCATCGTGGCGGTCGACCGCCCGGAGCTCTGGATCGACCTGCGGCCGCGGGCCGAGGCGGAGGCCGAGGCCGAGGCGATCGATGAGCGGGTGGCCGCCGGAGAACGCCTCCCCCTCGCCGGCCGCCTGTTCGCCGCGAAGGGCAACATCGACGTGGCCGGGCTGCCCACCACCGCCGGCTGCCCCGCGTACGCCTACATGCCGGAGGCGGACGCCCCGGTCGTCGCCCGCCTGCGCGCGGCCGGTGCGCTCCTGCTGGGCACGACGAACCTGGATCAGTTCGCGACCGGGCTGGTCGGCACCCGCTCCCCCTACGGCGCGGTCCGAGGCGCCCATGACCCGGACCGGATCAGCGGCGGCTCCAGCTCCGGTTCCGCCGTGGCGGTGGCGCTCGGCATCGTCGATTTCGCCCTCGGCACGGACACCGCGGGCTCGGGCCGCGTCCCGGCCGCCTTCAACGGCATCGTCGGCCTGAAGCCCACCCGTGGTCTCGTCCCCACGACCGGTGTGGTTCCCGCCTGCGCCTCGATCGACTGCGTCACGGTCTTCGCCCGTACGCTGCCGGAGGCCCAGCAGGCCCTGGCACACATGGCGTCCCCGCCCGGCCGCGCCCTGCCGCCGCTCCCCCAGCGCGCCCCCGGTCCGTGGCGCATCGCCGTCCCGCCGCTCGCCATGCTCGGCGAGCTCGACGAGGGCTGGGCCGAGGCGTACGAGGCCGCCGTCGCCCGGCTGGCCGACGCGGGCGCCGAGGTGCGGACCATCGACCTCACGCCCTTCACCGAGGCCGCCACGATGCTGTACGAGGGTGCGTTCGTCGCCGAGCGCTACACGGCGATCGGGAGCTTTGTCGACAAGTTGATCTCAGAGGGCGGTGAGGGCCTCGACCCGACCGTCGCCGGCATCATCACCCGTGCTCGTGACGTCCCGGCGCATCAGCTCTTCGCCGACCAGGACCGGCTGGCCGCCCTGCGTGACCGGGCCCTCGCCGAACTGGCCGACGCCGACGCGTTGTTGCTCCCCACCGCCCCGGGCCACCCCACTCTCGCCGAGGTGGCCGCGGATCCGCTGGGCGCCAACGCCCGCCTGGGCCGGTTCACCAACTCCACGAACCTCTTCGACCTGGCGGCGGTGGCCGTCCCCGCCGGCGAGGTGGACGGACTGCCCTTCGGTGTGATGCTGATCGGCCCGGCGTTCACGGACGAGCGGCTGGCAGGGATCGCCCACGGCCTTCAGCCGGAGACCCGCCTCGCCGTGGTGGGCGCACACCTGACCGGCCAGCCCCTGAACCCTCAGCTCCTGGCGCTCGGCGCCCGTCTCGACGCCACGACCACGACGGCCCCCGTCTACCGCCTGCACGCCCTTGCGACCGACCCGCCCAAGCCCGGCCTGGTCCACGTCGGCGAGGGCGGAGCGGCGATCGAGGCGGAGGTCTGGCGCCTGCCGGCCCAGGGCCTGGGGCGCCTCCTGACCGCGCTCCCCCGCCCGATGGCCCTGGGCCGGGTCGAACTGGCGGACGGCACCCATGTCCCGGGCTTCCTGTGCGAGCCGAGCGCCCTCGTGGACGCCGAGGACATCACACCGTACGGCAGCTGGCGGGCGTTTCTGAACCACCGGGCGGGCGCCCCTGAAGGGCGCGGGCGGTGACATGGTGCGGCTCGGCCACGTGGGCGCGACCAGCCACAAGGCACCCGCACCGGCACCCGCACCGGCACCCGCACCCGCACCCGCACCCGCACCCGCACCCGCACCCGCCGGACCACACCAGCCGAACCTGACGGACAGCGCCCGGCCGCCAGGGGCTGTCCCGGGCTATCCCACCGACGAATAGGCCACTACACCCCGCAGCAACCCATCAACCGCCTTGCGCGCATTCTTCGCCACGGTCGAGCCCTCCGCAGGAGAAGCCGCCGCGATCTGGCCGAGCACGTCGATGACCTGCTTGCTCCAGCGCACGAAGTCGCCGGCCGGCATCTCGGCCTCGCGCAGGACCTCGTCGAGGCTCTTGCCGCTCGCCCACATGTACGCGGCCCAGGCGAAGCCCAGGTCCGGCTCGCGCTGGCCGACGCCCTCCGTCTGGTTGATCCGGAACTCCTCCTCCAGGGCGTCGAGTCGGCCCCAGATCCGCACCATCTCGCTGAGCGCGGCCTTCGCCTTGCCCGACGGCACCTTCGGCGCCATCGCGTCGTCGCTCACCCGGGCCTCGTACACCAATGCGGAGGCGCACGCGGCCAGTTCGGCCGGGGCGAGCCCTTCCCAGACGCCCTCGCGCAGGCACTCGCTGGCCAGCAGGTCCAGTTCGCCGTACAGCCGCGCCAGGCGCTTTCCGTGTTCCGTGACCTCGTCGCCGCGCAGGTAGTCCAGTTCGGTGAGCAGCGCGACGATGCGGTCGAAGGTGCGGGCGATGGTGTTCGTACGGCCCTCGATGCGGCGCTCCAGCTGCGAGGTGTCGCGCATCAGCCGGTGGTGGCGCTCGGCCCAACGGGCATGGTCCTCACGGTCGTTGCACCCGTGGCAGGGATGCGCGCGCAGTGCGGCGCGCAACCGGGCGATCTCGCGGTCGTCGGCGGCCGCGGAGCGCTTCTTGCGATGCCGCTCCGGCGGGATGTGCCCGGCCTTGGTGCGCAGCGCGGAGGCGAGGTCGCGACGGGACTGCGGCGAACGCGGGTTGAACGACTTCGGGATGCGCATCCGCTCCAGCGGTTCGACGGGCACCGGGAAGTCCATGGACGCCAGCCGCTTGACCTGCCGCTCGGCGGTCAGGACCAGGGGGCGCGGGCCGTCGTGGTACTCGAAGCCGCGATGGCCGTTGGAGCGGCCGGCGGGCAGACCGGGGTCGAGGACCAGGGCCAGGCCGGCGTACTTGCCGGTGGGGACGTGGATGACGTCACCGGGCTTGAGCTTCTCCAGCGCGACGGCGGCCTCGGCGCGGCGCTGCACGGCGCCCTGCCGGGCCAGCTCCGTCTCACGGTCCTTGAGTTCACGACGCAGCCGGGCGTACTCGTCGAAGTCGCCGAGGTGGCAGGTCATGGCCTCCTTGTAGCCCGCGAGCCCCTCTTCGTTGTGCTGGACCTGGCGCGAGATCCCGACGACCGACTTGTCGGCCTGGAACTGCGCGAAGGACGTCTCGAGGAGTTCGCGCGAGCGGTGCCGGCCGAACTGCTCGACCAGGTTCACGGCCATGTTGTACGACGGCTTGAAGCTGGAGCGCAGCGGATAGGTGCGGGTGCCCGCCAGGCCCGCGAGGTGCTCGGGGTTCATGCCGCGCTGCCACAGCACGACCGCGTGGCCCTCGACATCGATGCCGCGACGGCCGGCACGGCCGGTCAGCTGGGTGTATTCGCCGGGGGTGATGTCGGCGTGCTGCTCGCCGTTCCATTTGACGAGCTTCTCCAGCACCACCGATCGTGCGGGCATGTTGATGCCCAGCGCGAGGGTCTCGGTCGCGAACACGGCCTTCACCAGACCGCGGACGAAGAGCTCCTCGACGACCTCCTTGAACGTCGGCAGCATGCCGGCGTGGTGGGCGGCGATACCGCGCTCCAGGCCCTCCAGCCACTCGTAGTAGCCCAGGACGTGGAGGTCCTCGGCCGGGATGGAGGCCGTGCGCTCCTCGACGAGGGCGCGGACCTGTTCCCGCTCCTCCTCGTTGTTGAGCCGCAGCCCGGCGTACAGGCACTGCTCGACGGCCGCCTCGCAGGCGGCCCGGCTGAAGATGAACGTGATCGCGGGCAGCAGGCCCTCGGCGTCGAGCCGCTCGATGACCTCGGGTCTGCCCGGCGTCCACGCCCGGGCCCGCTGTCTGCGCTCCCGCTCGCGGTCGGCCTCGCGCATGGCGCGACCCCGCCTGCGGTCCAGGTACGAGGGGCGGCTCGCCTCCATGCGGGCCAGGCGCGTGAGATCGGGATTGACGGCCTTCTTGTGGCCCTCGCCCTCCTCGAACAGGTCGTACATCCGGCGGCCGGCCAGCACGTGCTGGAACAGCGGCACGGGCCGGTGCTCGGAGACGATCACCTCGGTGTCACCGCGGACGGTGTCGAGCCAGTCGCCGAACTCCTCGGCGTTCGACACGGTCGCCGACAGTGACACCAGCGTCACCGACTCGGGGAGGTGGATGATCACTTCCTCCCAGACGGCGCCGCGGAAGCGGTCGGAGAGGTAGTGCACCTCGTCCATGACCACATAGCCGAGACCGAGGAGGGTCTGCGAGCCCGCGTACAGCATGTTCCGCAGGACCTCGGTGGTCATCACGACGATCGGTGCGTCGGAGTTGACGCTGTTGTCGCCGGTGAGGAGGCCGACCTTGCCCGTGCCGTAACGGCGACACAGGTCGGAGTACTTCTGGTTCGACAGCGCCTTGATGGGGGTCGTGTAGAAGCACTTCTTGCCCTGCTGCAGGGCGAGGTGGACGGCGAACTCGCCGACGATCGTCTTGCCGGAGCCGGTGGGCGCGGCCACCAGCACGCCCTTCCCCGCCTCCAGTGCCTGACAGGCCTCGATCTGGAAGGGGTCGAGACCGAAGTCGTACATCTCGCGGAAGGAGGCGAGTGCGGTGGCCTGCTCGGCAGCACGCAGACGGGCTGCCGCATACCGCTCGGCCGGTGAGAGGTCCTCTGTCATCGTACTTTCGAGCGTACCGGGCCCCACCGACAACAGGACGATCATTATCCGGATCAGGCCGTTGACCGGCGCAGGAACGGCAACGGGCCCTACCGGCACACCCGGTGGGGCCCGCGGATTTCGTCATCCCGGCACGCGCCGTGACCGTCCGGTCATGTGACGTCGTCGTAGCCGTTGACCCGGTCGGTGCCCGGCTGCTCCGCCGGGGCCCCGCCGGCCGACACCGCCTCGATCTCGCCGATGTCGTCGGGGGTGAGGTCCAAGTCGGATGCCTCGTCATCGTCCGGGCCCTCCGCCTCCCGGCGGCGCTTGCGCCGGTCGTTCAGCAGCGAGAAGAAGACCGCACCGAAGTACAGCACCCAGATCGGTCCGGCGAGGGCCAGCATGGTCAGCGGGTCGGTGCTGGGCGTGGCGATGGCCGCGAAGACCGTGATGCCGAGGATCATGGCGCGCCACCAGCCGAGCATGCGCTTGCCGCTGAGTGCCCCGGTCAGGTTGAGCATGATCAGCAGCAGCGGCAGCTCGAAGGAGAGGCCGAAGACGAGCACCATCCGGGTGACCAGGTCGAGCAGGTCGTCCAGCGGCAGCAGGTTGTTCACACCCTGCGGGGTGAACCCGATCAGCACCTTCGCGGTGGTGGGCAGCACCCGGTACGCGAAGTAGGCGCCACCGAGGAACAACGGGACGCCGGTCCCGACGAACGCGTAGGCGTACTTCCTCTCGTGCCTGTGCAGACCCGGGGCGACGAACGCCCACAGCTGGTACAGCCAGACCGGAGAGGCCAGCACCACGCCGGCCATCAGGGAGACCTTCAGGGCCAGGGTGAACGGCGTCAGCAGACCGTTGATGGTGATCTGCGCGCACTGCTGGGACTTGTCGTGCGACTTCGCCAGCTCTTCGAAGGTCTTGGCGCAGCCGACCGAGTCCAGCACCGGCTTGGTGATGAAGTTGATGATGTCGTTGTAGAAGAAGGCGGCCAGAACCGTGACGACGACGATGGCCAAAATCGCCTTCGCGAGCCGGTTGCGGAGCTCACGAAGGTGTTCCGCAAGGGGCATCCGCCCCTCGGGGTCCTTCTCCTTGCGGGCAGGCTTGAGCAACCCACGTCCTCATCTCGTGCGGCAGGCCGGAGGCATCCGGCCGTGCGTCAGCGCTTGGTCGTGTCCGTCGGCTCGGTGACCGGGCGGGAGCTGGTCACATCGCCGGGAGCGGCCTGGATGGTGCGCTGCGCGGGAGCCTCGTCGTTCGGCGGGCCGGCGGGCGCGGACGGCTTGCCGTCCTCCTTCATCGCCTTGGCCTCGCTCTTCAGGATGCGCGCGGACTTGCCGAGGGACCGCGCCATGTCCGGAAGCTTCTTCGCGCCGAACAGCAGGATGATGACGACGAGGATGAGAATGATCTCGGGAGCTCCGAGCCTTCCGAACATAAGTCTTTACCTTCTCACCGAGGCGGCATGGGTGGGGTGCTGTCCGATCGGTCGGACACATGTCCGACCAATGTGCAGCGATCGTAACGCTCAGGGGTGAACGCGAGGCAATCCCTGTGCGTACTCCCGGTCTGCGGACCGCGCCTCGTTCTCCGGGCCGCGATCAGAGGGTACCTGCCCGCGGTGGGAAGTAGACAGGTCGAAGTAACTCATTGCGCGTCCATGGGGCGACTCATACCGGATCCACAGAGCGCCCGATGAGCAGGGCACAGGCCCGGAGAAACGGCCGCACGGGCGCACGGACCGCGCCGGGACCCGCGCAGCCGGGCTCACACCCGGTTCACATCCCGTCCACGGTCCGTGCCGTCGCCACGGCCGCCCGCTCCAGGTCCTCCGCGGCGCGATTGATGCGGCGTGCGGAGTCCGACACCTGTCGCCCGAGGCGCTGCGCCTCCACGAAGACCCGGACGGCGAGCACACCCAGAACGGCGAGCCCCAGGAACCCAAGGGCGATCGCGAGCATCGGCCAGAACATGACGCCGAGCCTAGAGGGTCGAGTGCAGCCTCAGGGTCCGCACCCCGCCCCCGGTGAGCAGTTCGACGATGCGCTCCCCGGCCGGCTTGCGGACGGACGCACCGCACTCGGGGCAGGTGAAGGAGTAGAAGGTGGTCTTGCTTGTGGCACCGATGGCCAGCCGCAGCGCGCTCGCCCCCAGTTCGAAGCGGGCCCGGCAGTCCGGGCAGCCGGCCCGGAACACCACGTCGGCCACCCGCCTCATGCCGGCGAACGCCGTCCGCACCGACATCTCCGCTGCCCCGGACCCTTGCGGCGCACCGGCCGACGCATCCGACTGCTCCGACGCACCAGACATCGCCGATGTGCTCACAGCCCCTGCTCCTGCCTGTCGTACAGCCCGTCCTGAACAACATCCGGCCCGTCGTACGCCGCGAGTGCCTCGGCGGCCGCCCGGCGAGCGCTGTCCGCGAGGTCCTGCGGCGACACGATCCGGCCGTCGCGCCCGAGCCGCAGCGCCAGCCGCCGCAGCGACGCCGGATCGGGGGTCCGCAGGGTGATACGCAGTCCGCCGTCCGGCAGCTCGTCCGCGCTGTCGTGCGGGTAGTACTCGGCGACCCAGCGACCGCCCGGGCCGACCTCGACGACCACCTCGGGGTCCTCGGCGGCGGGCTGGACGAGTCCCTCGGACAGGTCGCGCAGCTCGATCTCCGGCGGCGCCGACGGTTCGTCCAGGATTTTGATCTCGGCGACCCGGTCGAGCCGGAAGGTGCGGCGCGCCTCCGAGCGACGGCACCACGCCTCCACATACGTGTGGCCCACGCTGACCAGACGGATGGGGTCGATCTCACGCTCGGTGACCTCGTCACGGGCCGGTGAGTAGTAGCGGATCCACAGGCGGCGGCGTTCGGAGATGGCCCGGTCGACGTCCGCGAAAACGCCGCCCTCGGACTCGAAGGTGACCGAGAGCCGCGAACTGGCACCCGCGGCCTCGCCGGCCGCGGTCTCCACCTTGGCGGTGGCGCGCAGCAGCGCCTGCCGGTCGCTCTCCCGCAGGCCCGGCAGGGTGGCGACGGCCCGCGCGGCCACCAGCAGCGCGGTCGCCTCGTCGGCCGCCAGGCGCAGGGGCTCGGCCGCGTCCGCCCCGAGGGCGGCCGGGTTGTGCCACCAGATGCGCTCGCCGTCGGTGTCGATGTCGAGCAGATCGCCGCCGCGGAAGCTGGTGCCGCACATGGGCAGCACATCGAGGTCCGAGACCAGCTCGTCCTCGGTGATCCCGAAGGCCCGGGCGACGTCCTCGACACGGGCACCGGGGCGCTCCCGCAAATACGTCACCAGGGAGAGCATCCGCCGGGTCTGGTCGATGGCGTTCGTCGGCCTGGCCGGTTTGCCTGCCACTGTCGTACCTCTCCCCCTCAGCCCTTGGCCACGGCGCGCAGTCGGTCCACCACGTCGGCCCGGAGCTCCGCGGGCTCCACGACCACGACGTCGGGCCCGAACTCGACCAGCCAGGCATCCAGGCCGTGGCCGTACGGGATCTCCAACTCGTCCCAGCCGTCGCCGAGTTCCCGCACGGCGGTGGCCTTCGCGCGAAGCGGGTAGCCCGCGCCCGTACGCAGCCTGATCCGGGCCGAGCGGTCGGCGGTCTCCCCCGCCCAGCTCGCCACGGTCTCGCGGACGGTGACCACGTCGGGCACCCGGGCGGTGAAAGCGCCGCCGCGGCTGCGCACCTTGCCGGTGATCCGGGAGAGCCGGAAGACGCGCTCGGCGCCCCGGTCGCGGTCCCAGCCGGCCAGGTACCAGTGGCCGCGCCAGCACTCGAGCGCCCAGGGTTCGACGTGCCGGGGCTCGGGGTGGGCGGCGGTGGCCTTGCGGTAGTCGAAGACGACCGGGCGGCGGTCGCGGCAGGCGAGCATCAGCGGCTCGAAGGCGGCCTCGTGCACCGGGATGCGCGGCTCCAGGGCGCCGTGGGCCTCATAGGGGTCGACGTCCTCGGGCAGTCCGGCCGCGCGGAGCTTCTGCAGCGCGCCACTGGCGGCGCCGGCGAGGCGGGCCTGCTGCCAGACCTTGGCGGCCAGGCCCAGGGCGGCGGCCTCCTCGGCGTCGAGGGTGATGGGCGGGAGCCGGTTGCTGTCGCGTCGGGCCAGGTAGCCGACCTCACCGTCGAGATTCTCGACGGTCTCGATCACCAGTCCGAGTTCGCGCAGGTCGTCCTTGTCCCGCTCGAACATACGGTTGAAGGAGTCGTCGGACCCGGCCGCGCCCCTCTCCGGCCCGAACGCCTCGACGTAGGCCTCGATGGACTCGCGCAGCTCCCGCTTGCTGAGCGGCCGCCGCGTCCCGAGCAGACACAGCGCCAGGTTCATCAGCCGCTCTGCCTTGGCAATGGCCATCGACGCCCTTCGCCTCCCCATGATGCTTACGACCGACGACCGTACCGCTCGCGGGTGTCCTGACAAAAGCCGAGGGCCCATGCCCGCACAGGCATGGGCCCCAGGTGATCGTTTCCGGTCGTATCCCGAACCACCGTCGTAGGACGCCGACCGGGTCCGGCACCGGAGCGGACGCGCCCCGACGGCCGGATCGCGGCGGAAGAGGCCGAGCACATAGAATCCCGGCCGACGGCGCCGCGAAACAGGCTCCGTGCCCGGCCCGTCACGGCGATCTGAACCCGACCGGTACGGCACCGTCATCGGGCCCCCGGCCGGAGGCCCACCAGTGGCTGGACGACGGCCGGACGGGTCCCGCCTCGGCAGCCGCGCCCTGGATCAGACTCCGACCAGGTCGCAGACGAAGATCAGCGTCTCCCCGGGCTTGATCCGCCCGCCCGCACCACGGTCGCCGTAGGCGAGGTGGGGAGGGATGATCAGCTGGCGGCGGCCGCCGACCTTCATGCCCTGCACACCCTGGTCCCAGCCCGGGATGACCCGGCCCACGCCCAACTGGAACTTCAGCGGCGTGCCGCGGTTCCAGGAGGCGTCGAATTCCTCGCCCGTGGAGAAGGCCACGCCCACGTAGTGGACGGAGACGGTGTCGCCCGCCTTGGCCTCCGGGCCGTCGCCCTCCCAGATGTCCTTGATCTCGAGGTCGGCCGGGGGCTCGCCGCCCGGGAAGTCGATCTCGGGCTTGTCGATGCTCACGTCGATAGCTCCTGCTGTTCGTCTTGAGGCCATTACGGCAACTCCGACACTCTCACATCGCCGCAGGGGTTACATCTTCGCCAGGATGTCGACCGAGAAGACAAGCGTGGAGTCCTTCTTGATGCCGCTGCCCGAGGGCGGGTTGTCGCCGTATCCCAGCTTCGGCGGGACGACGACCAGCACGCGGCTGCCCACCTTCTTGCCGGTGAGCCCCTGGGCCCAGCCCTTGACGACCTGCTGCAGCGAGAACGAGGCGAGCTGCCCGCGGCTGTACGTGGAGTCGAACTCCTTGCCGCCGTCCCACAGCACACCCTTGTACTGCACCAGCACGGTGTTGTCCGCCGCGACCTCGTCGCCGTCGCCCTCCAGCACATAGTTCGAGACCAGGCCGGTCGGGGCCTTCGCCTTCGGCACCTCGATGGACGGGGCCTTGCCGTCGCTGTTCGTACCCACCTTCGGCAGGGCGGCGTTGTCCTGCGCGACGGCCTTGCCCTTGGCGGAGCTCTTCCCGTTGAACGTGTTCTCGATGTCCACCACGAAGACGAGCGTGTCGGTGCCCTTGATACCAGCCTGGGAATTGCCCTGCGAGCCGTAACCCCAGGTCGGGGGCACTGCCATCGCGACCCGGCTGCCCACCTTCTTCCCCGGCAGCGCATACCGCCAGCCGTCGATGATGCTGCCCTGGGACAGCTGGATCACCAGCGGCGTCTTGCGGTCGTAGGAGTTGTCGAAGACCTTCGCCGTGTCCCAGATCTGCCCCAGGTAGTGCGCCTGGATGAAGTCGTTCTCCGCGACCGTCTGGCCACTGCCCGCGATCACCGTCTTGACCGCGAGGTCCTTCGACGGCGAGCCGGTGCCCTTGGCCACGGTCGGCTTCTCGCCGAACTTAGTGCCCGCGGTGATGGCCGGCAGCGGCCCTTCGACGATCTTCGGCGAAGGAGCGGCGGACGTGGCCGGGGCCGAAGGGGATGGGCTTGCGCTGGCCTTGCCCTTGCTGGACTCGCCGTCGCCGCACCCGGCGAGCGTGACCAGTCCGGCGGGCAGAGCGGCAAGGATGAGGGAGCGTCGGCGCACGGTGGGGCCTCGTATCGGTCGATCTTGATTGATGGCGTGCGCGCAACTCTACGGCGTGACGAGGGCGCCGTACGGCAAACGTACGACGCCCGCGTTGCGTTCCGGTGATATGCGTGGAACGCGTGCTCACATTCCGGCGATCAGCTTCTCCACCCGGTCGTCGACCGAACGGAACGGGTCCTTGCACAACACGGTGCGCTGTGCCTGGTCGTTGAGCTTCAGATGCACCCAGTCGACCGTGAAATCCCGGCGCTGTTCCTGCGCCCGACGGATGAAGTCGCCACGCAGCCGGGCCCGAGTGGTCTGCGGCGGAACCGACTTGCCCTCGAAGATCTTCAAATCGTTGCAGATCCGGGTGGCTTGCCCCTTCTTCTCCAGCAGGTAGTACAGACCACGGCGACGGTGGATGTCGTGGTAGGCCAGGTCTATCTGCGCGACCCGGGGATGCGACATCGTCATGTTGTGCTTGGCGCGGTACCGCTCGATGAGCTTGTACTTCATCACCCAGTCGATCTCGGTGCCGATCCGGTCCAGGTCCTCGGACTCGATCGCGTCGAGCGTGCGGCCCCACAGCTCCAGGACCTGCTCCACGATGCCCGTACGGATCCCGCGGCGCTCGCAGAAGTCCACGGCCTTCTCGAAGTACTCGCGCTGAACCTCCAGGGCGGAGGCCTCCCGGCCGCTCGCCAGGCGCACCTTGCGGCGGCCCGTGATGTCGTGGCTGACCTCGCGGATCGCCCGGATCGGGTTCTCCAGGGTGAGGTCACGCATCACGGTGCCCGCCTCGATCATGCGCAGCACCAGGTCCGTGGCACCGACCTTGAGCAGCATGGTCGTCTCGGACATGTTCGAGTCGCCGACGATGACATGCAGCCGGCGGTAGCGCTCGGCGTCCGCGTGCGGCTCGTCACGCGTGTTGATGATCGGCCGGGAGCGCGTGGTCGCCGAGCTGACGCCCTCCCAGATGTGCTCGGCACGCTGGCTCACGCAGTACACGGCGCCACGCGGCGTCTGCAGCACCTTGCCGGCGCCGCACAGCAGCTGTCGCGTGACCAGGAACGGAATCAGGATGTCCGCGAGCCGCGAGAACTCCCCGTGCCGCGCCACCAGATAGTTCTCGTGGCAACCGTAGGAGTTGCCCGCCGAGTCGGTGTTGTTCTTGAAGAGGTAGACGTCGCCCGCGATTCCCTCCTCGTGCAGGCGGCGCTCGGCATCGACCAGGAGCCCTTCGAGAATGCGCTCGCCGGCCTTGTCGTGCGTGACCAGTTCGATCACGTTGTCACATTCGGGTGTCGCGTATTCCGGATGTGAGCCCACGTCGAGATACAGGCGGGCACCGTTCCGCAGAAACACATTGCTGCTGCGGCCCCATGACACGACACGGCGGAAGAGGTACCGCGCCACCTCGTCAGGCGACAGACGGCGCTGTCCCCTGAACGTGCACGTGACGCCGTACTCGTTCTCCAGCCCGAAAATGCGGCGGTCCATGACTGAACATTACGCCTGATCCCCTGAGCTGAAACGGGGTTCGACAGCACGGTTTGGATCATTTTCCGGTGAAGCCGCAACCATCGCACCCCTGTCAGGAGCTGCGAGGACCCGCCCCGTGGCCAGCAGGACCAGCAAGGACACGGCCCCCGCGGCACCCGGCACCGCGAACCCCCACAGGGCGCCGCCCGTCTGTACGACCGGCCCCGCCAGGCCTGTCCCGACCGACGCGCCCACTGTGAAGGTCGTCACAAGCCAGGAGAACGCCTCGGTCACCGTCCCGCTCGGCGCGTGCCGGTCGACGATGATGAACGCACAGGCGATACAGGGCGCCAAAAAAACCCCGGCGAGCGCCGTGAGCAGCACCATCGCCACCACGCCCGGCATCAGCATCAGCGGCAGATAACACACCGCCAAAAGTCCCACGAGCACACGCAGTCGCCGCTCCGGCACACCCGACCACTGCCCCGCCCCGTACACGATGCCGCCGGCCAGGGCGCCCAGGCCCAGAGCGGCCATCAGCCAGCCGTACACCCCGTCGCCCCCGTGACCGTCGGCGTACGAGACGGCCGCCACCGTGATGGAACCGAGCGCGATCCCCACGAACAGGAACGCACCGAGCAGCACGAGCAACCCGGGCGAGCGCAGGGCGCCGAGCCAGTGCGCCGCACGCGGCGCCGAGCGCCACGTGCGCGACGGCGGCGAAACGACGACGGAGAGCGCCCCCAGGACACCGATGACATTGAGCACGACCAGTGCCACCCGGGCGGACCAAAGGGCCACACACGCGGTCACCAGCAGCGGGCCGACGGTGAACATCACCTCCTGGGCGATCGCATCCATCGCGTACGCCGTGGGCACCTGGTCCTTGCGGCGCAGCACGACCGGCCACAGAGCGCGCAGCCCGCCCTCCAGAGGCGGCGTGAAGAGCCCCGCGACAACCATGGCGGCGTACGCCCATAGGGGTGGCTCGACGCCCGTCAGGGCGAACGCGGTCATCGCAAGGGCGGAGAGCAGCGCGGCCGGCAACTGGACACGCGGCTGGCCGTGCAGATCGACGAGCCGGCCGAGCAACGGCTGCCCCACCGCGTTCGCGACCCCGTACACCGCGGCGAGCGCCCCGGCGAGGCTGTAGGTGCCGCCGTCGGCCCGCACGAACAGCACCACCGCGATCGCCGCGGTTGCGTTCGGCAGCCGGCCCACCAGCGTCCCCACGAGCAGGCGCGCGGCGTGCCTCGCCCTGAGGATCTCCAGGTATCCCGCGGCCATTCCCCGCCCTTCTCGTGGGTGAAGTTTTACGTATAACGTCGCCTGTCATACGTACCATGTGCGCTGACCACGAGTCCAGACGAAAGAGCAGGCCCACGGTGGCACGAGGTAGCACGCGACCCACCAGCCGCGATGTCGCCCAGGCCGCCGGCGTCTCCCAGGCCGCCGTCTCCCTCGTCCTGGGCGACAAATGGCGCGGCCGCGTCTCCGAGACCACCGCCGCACGAGTCCGGGAAGCCGCACGCGAACTCGGCTACCGCCCCAACCTCGCCGCCCGCAACCTGCGCCTCGGCCGCACCCGCACGGTCCTCCTCGTCGTCCCCGCCCTGACCACCGAGTTCTTCGCCGGCGTCTACACCGGCGCCGCCCGCGTCGCCGCCGAACACGGATTCGGCGTCGTCCTCTACCCCTCACCCGAAGGCGTCGGCCCCGCCCGAGACCCCTTCCACTCCGCACAAGCCGCACTCGACGGCGTCATCGCCTCCTCCATGGCCGCCGACGCCCTCACCGCCATCCGCGGCGACCAGCTCCCCCTCGTCATGCTCGACAGCGACCCCGAAGGCAGCCTCGGCGCCGCAACCGTCAACCTCGACATCGCGGACGGCGTACGACAGGTCGCCGAACACCTGCTCACCCTCGGCCACCGCCACTTCCTCCACCTCGCCGCCGACATCCCCTCCTGGACCTTCGAGACACGAGCACGGGAACTGGCCGCCCGCATCGCCCATGTGCCCGGCACCACCCTCCGCACCACCCACGCACCCATCTCCAGCGAAGACGCCCTCACCGCCGCCGAAGCCGCCCTCACCACCGCCGGCCCCCGCCCCACCGCCCTCGTCTGCGACGACGACCTCCTCGCCGCGGGCGCCTACAAGGCCGCCCGCCGCCTCGGCCTGCGCATCCCCGACGACCTCTCCGTCACCGGCCTCGACGACCTCGCCCTCGCCACCGCCATCGACCCCGAACTGACCACCGTTCGCCTCGACGCCGAACTCTTCGGCGAGCGCGGCATGCAAGCCCTCCTCGCCGTCCTCGAAGGCCGTACACCGGAACGGGGCGACATCCCCGTACAACTCGTCGTACGAGCCTCCACAGCCCCTCCAGGCCCCTGACACACAACGCCGCGCGCCCCGGCCGTTCCCGGCCGGGGCGCGCGGCATAGCGCCATGCGGCGCCGCACTCCTCACAGAGCGGAGCGAACGATCACTCCTCGTCCTCGGAGGACTCGTCCTCCGCCTCCGAAGCCGTCGCCGCACCGTTCGCCTCCAGCAGACGCGACAGCTGACGGCCCACGATCCGCCTGAACTTGCGCTTCTGCGGACGCGTACGGTCCAGAACCGCGACCTCCAGCCGCTCCGCGGGGATCTCCCGCTCGCTGCCGTTCGTGTCACGGGACAGGGCCTGCACCGCCAGCTTCAACGCCTCCGCGAGAGTCATACCGTCGCGGTGACGCTGATCCAGGAAACTGCTGATCTGCTCCGCATTGCCACCGACCGCGACCGACCCGTGCTCGTCCACGATCGACCCGTCGTGCGGCAGACGGTAGATCTGGTCACCCTCCGGGGTCTCCCCCACCTCGGCGACCACCAGCTCCACCTCGTACGGCTTCTCCGCCGCACTCGAGAAGATCGTGCCCAGCGTCTGGGCGTAGACGTTGGCGAGACCGCGGGCCGTCACATCGTCACGGTCATAGGTGTAACCCCGCAGGTCGGCGTAGCGCACACCACCAATACGCAGGTTCTCGTACTCGTTGTACTTACCGGCCGCCGCGAAACCGATCCGGTCATAGATCTCGCTGAACTTGTGCAGCGCACGGGACGGGTTCTCACCGACGAACACGATGCCGTCGGCGAACTGCATCACGACCAGACTGCGGCCGCGCGCGATGCCCTTACGGGCGTACTCCGCCCGGTCGGCCATGGCCTGCTGGGGGGAGACATAGAACGGCGTCGACACCGGTTATCCGTCCCTTTCTGTCGAAGTCACACGATCACCTGACAACAACCGGGCCCGCGTCAGAGCAGAGCGGCCCGCGGACCGTCCGGCTGCTCCAGACGCCGCTCCAGGACCGCGCGGGCGATCTCTGACGCCTCGTCCTCGGTGAGCCTGCGGAAACCGTCCTCGGTGATCACGGTGACGATCGGATAGATCCGGCGGGCGACATCGGGACCACCGGTCGCCGAGTCGTCGTCTGCCGCGTCATACAGGGCCTGCACCACCAGCGTGGTGGCCTGCTCCTCGGTCAGATCCTCACGGAAAAGCTTCTTCATGGCGCCGCGCGCGAAGATGGAGCCGGAGCCCGTGGCCGCGAAGCCGTGCTCCTCGGAGCGGCCGCCCGTCACGTCGTAAGAGAAAATACGGCCCTTCTCCCGGTCCACGTCGTAACCGGCGAAGAGCGGCACCACGGCCAGGCCCTGCATGGCCATGCCGAGGTTGGAACGGATCATGGTCGACAGGCGGTTCGCCTTGCCCTCCAGGGAGAGCTGGGCACCCTCGACCTTCTCGAAATGCTCCAGCTCCAGCTGGAACAGCTTCACCATCTCCACGGCGAGACCCGCCGTGCCGGCGATCCCGACCGCCGAGTACTCGTCCGCCGGGAACACCTTCTCGATGTCCCGCTGCGCGATCACATTCCCCATCGTGGCCCTGCGGTCACCGGCGAGCACCACGCCGCCGGGGAACGAGACGGAGACGATGGTCGTGCCGTGCGGGGCCTCGATCACGCCCTGGGTGGGGGGCAGGCTCCGGTTGCCGGGCAGCAGCGTGGGCTGGTGCTCGGACAGGAAGTCCATGAAGGACGAGGACCCAGGCGTCAGGAAGGCAGCTGGTAGACGCCCGGTGCTACGAGGGTTGGCTTCCACGCGTTTCCTTCCACGTATGTCGCAGCCCGCCTTATGACGTCGGGCCGATGCTTGAACTGCCCCAGTGCGGCATTGCAGCTGAAGCACAGTACGCCACGGACCCTACCCGTCTCGTGGCAGTGATCCACATGCTCGGCCGAGGCCGCAAGACAGATGCAGCAAACGCCCTGCTGCTGCTCGATCAGCTCATCCAGTTCGGCGGGAGTGAGACCGTACTTGCGCTTGAAGTAGCTGACCCGGTTGCGCTCCGCGCGACACTCGCGGCAGTAGCTCGCCAAGCCATCCGAAGAGGACTTGTTGCGCTCCCACTGCGAGTGCGGCTTCGCTTCTCCGCACTGCGGGCACCGCTTGTGTCCCTCCGGGACAGGCACCCGGGCACGGACTCGCTTGCCCTTGGCCTCCTGGCGCTGCCGGTAGTACTCGGCGGAGCACTCGCGGCGGTACGCCTGGAGGCCGTCAGGCATCGACTTGTTACTGGCAAACGCCGCCCGCGGCAGTTGCTGCTTGCACCGCGAACAACGCCGCCTCCCCACTTCCTCGACCACCCAGGCCCCCGGACCCACCTTAGAATCTAAGGCGAAATCACTCTCCACCCTTCTGAACGAAGGACCTCACGAAATCCTCGGCGTTCTCCTCGAGCACGTCATCGATTTCGTCCAGCACGGAGTCCACGTCGTCGCTCAGCTTCTCGTGCCGCTCCTTGAGGTCCTCGGAGCCCTGCGCTTCCTGCGCCTGCTCCTCGACCTCCTCCGTGGAGCGCGTCGCCTTCTGCTGGCCGCCGCCGGTGTCCTTGGTCGCCATAACCCTCACCCCGCTCAGTTCGCCCGACATGGTCGGCATTCCTGCCGATCGGTGATGATCAGACCCTACAAGCCCGGTCTGACATCGGCCCCGCAGTTACTCCAACGTACGGGGGCCACCTCGATGATTCCCGGCCCCGGGGTTTTACACCCCGGCCGACCGGTACCGTCCCCGGGTATCCGTTCAGCCCCCGGACAGAACCCTGACCAGGTCCTCCGCCGTGCGGCAGCGGTCAAGGAGCTCCTTGACGTGATTACGCGTTCCGCGAAGCGGTTCGAGGGTTGGCACCCGCTGGAGCGAGTCCCTGCCCGGCAGGTCGAAGATCACCGAGTCCCAGGAGGCCGCGGCGACGTCGTCCGCGTACTGCTCGAGGCAGCGTCCGCGGAAGTAGGCGCGCGTGTCCTCCGGCGGCTTCGTGCGGGCCCGTTCGACGTCGTCCTCGGACAGCAGCCGCTTCATCTTGCCGCGGGCCGCCAGACGGTTGTAGAGGCCCTTCTCGGCGCGTACGTCGGCGTACTGGAGGTCGACGAGGTGGAGGCGGGCGGCGTCCCAGTCGAGGCTGTCGCGGCGCCGGTAGCCCTCCATGAGCTCTCGTTTGGCGACCCAGTCGAGTTCGCCTGCGAGGCTCATGGGATCCCTCTCCAGGCGGTTCAGGGTGTCTTCCCAGCGGGAGAGGACGTCCTTGGTCTGGTCGTCGGCATCCGCTCCGAAGCGCTCCTCCACGTATTTGCGCGACAGCTCGTAGTACTCCATCTGGAGCTGGACGCCGGTGAGTGTCCGGCCGCTGCGGAGCGTGACGAGGCGCTTGAGGGTGGGGTCGTGGGAGACCTGGTGGAGGGTGCGTACGGGCTGGTCGACCGCCAGGTCGACGGCGATGAAGCCGTCTTCGATCATGGACAGGACGAGTGCCGTGGTGCCCAGTTTGAGGTAGGTCGAGATCTCCGAGAGGTTGGCGTCGCCGATGATCACGTGGAGGCGGCGGTATTTCTCGGCGTCGGCGTGCGGCTCGTCCCGTGTGTTGATGATCGGTCGCTTGAGCGTCGTCTCGAGGCCTACTTCGACCTCGAAGTAGTCGGCGCGCTGGCTGAGCTGGAAGCCGTGTTCGTGTCCGTCCTGGCCGATGCCGACGCGGCCCGCTCCGGCGAAGACCTGGCGGGAGACGAAGAACGGCGTGAGGTGGCGCACGATGTCCGAGAAGGGGGTTTCCCGCTTCATCAGGTAGTTCTCGTGCGTGCCGTAGGAGGCGCCCTTGTTGTCGGTGTTGTTCTTGTAGAGGTGGATCGGCTGGGCGCCGGGGAGCTGGGCGGCTCGTTCCGCGGCTTCGGCCATGATCCGCTCGCCGGCCTTGTCCCAGAGGACGGCGTCGCGGGGGTTGGTCACCTCGGGGGCGCTGTACTCGGGGTGTGCGTGGTCGACGTAGAGCCGTGCGC
The DNA here is from genome assembly GCF_055561075.1 of Streptomyces sp. NPDC022910. Lineage (NCBI taxonomy): Bacteria > Bacillati > Actinomycetota > Actinomycetes > Kitasatosporales > Streptomycetaceae > Streptomyces > Streptomyces sp. NPDC022910. Next base: position 78,587 of record NZ_JBVHHL010000021.1, on the reverse strand, counting down.
CGTTGGTGAGGATCACGTTGGCGAGGCCGATGTCCTCGTCGGTGAGCTGGCTGGCGTCGGCGGCCTCGCGGGCGAGGTCGAAACCTCGCGCGTCCCGCAGCGGGTTCTCCTCCTCGAAGTCCCAGCGGGCCCGGCGGGCCCGGTGCATCGCCGCCGCGTAGGCGTTGACGATCTGGGATGAGGTGAGCATGGCATTGGCGTTGGGGTGCCCGGGGACGGAGATGCCGTACTCCGTCTCGATGCCCATTACTCGCCGTACGGTCATGCGGCCCTCCTTGCCCGGCGGCGCCCTCGGTCGGGGGCGGCGCTCAGATACCGCTGGTGCTCCGGTGCGCGTGCGGTGCCCGTCCCCGCACGGCGCGACGCGGCGGTACGAAAGAGCCTAGAACGCCTTTGCGCTGGTGGGGAGATCATTTGCGTCATTGCCTTGCTCCAGCCGTGCCCGGAAAGCAGTCGGCTGCGGGTACCCGGTGAGGGCACCCGCAGCCACCCCGCTCTTTACAGGTACTGACCGGTGTTCGCCACCGTGTCGATGGAGCGTCCGGTGTCTGCGCCCTGCTTTCCGGTGATGAGGGTACGGATGTAGACGATCCGTTCGCCCTTCTTTCCGGAGATCCGGGCCCAGTCGTCGGGGTTGGTGGTGTTGGGCAGGTCCTCGTTCTCCTTGAACTCGTCCACGCACGCCTGGAGGAGGTGGGAGACTCTGAGGCCCTTCTGGTTGTGCTCGAGGAAGTCCTTGATCGCCATCTTCTTGGCGCGGCCGACGATGTTTTCGATCATGGCGCCGGAGTTGAAGTCCTTGAAGTAGAGGACTTCCTTGTCACCGTTGGCGTAGGTGACCTCCAGGAAGCGGTTCTCGTCGGACTCGGCGTACATCTGTTCCACGGCGGTCTGGATCATGCCGTGGACGGTGGCCGCCTTGTCGCCTCGGTGCTCGCTGACGTCGTCGGCGTGCAGGGGGAGGTTCTCGGTGAGGTACTTCCCGAAGATGTCCCTGGCCGCTTCGGCGTCGGGACGTTCGATCTTGATCTTCACGTCGAGGCGGCCGGGCCGCAGGATGGCGGGGTCGATCATGTCCTCGCGGTTGGAGGCGCCGATGACGACCACGTTCTGCAGGCCTTCCACGCCGTCGATCTCGGCGAGCAGCTGGGGGACGATGGTGTTCTCCACGTCCGAGCTGACGCCGGAGCCACGGGTGCGGAAGAGGGATTCCATCTCGTCGAAGAAGACGATGACGGGGGTGCCCTCGCTGGCCTTCTCACGGGCGCGCTGGAAGACGAGGCGGATCTGCCGTTCGGTCTCGCCGACGTACTTGTTCAGCAGCTCGGGGCCCTTGATGTTCAGGAAGAAGCTCTTGCCGGCGGCCACGCCGGTCACTTCGGCGACCTTCTTGGCCAGGGAGTTGGCCACGGCCTTGGCGATGAGCGTCTTTCCGCATCCGGGGGGTCCGTAGAGCAGGACGCCCTTGGGTGGGCGCAGTTCGTGCTCCTTGAACAGGTCGGGGTAGAGGTACGGGAGCTCGACCGCGTCGCGGATGGCTTCGATCTGGCCGGCGAGGCCGCCGATCTGCTCGTAGCCGATGTCGGGTACCTCTTCGAGGACGAGTTCCTCGACCTCGCTCTTCGGCACGACCTCGTAGACGTAGCCGGAGCGGGGTTCGAGCAGGAGGGCGTCGCCGGGGCGGATGGTGACGTCCAGCAGCGGCTCGGCGAGCCGTACCACCCGTTCCTCGTCGGTGTGCCCGAGTACCAGGGCGCGCTCGCCGTCCTCGAGGACTTCCTTGAGGGTGACGATGTCCCCGACCCGCTCGAATTCCATGGCCTCGACCACGTTGAGCGCTTCGTTGAGCATCAGCTCCTGGCCGCGGCGGAGCTCGTCGAGTTCCACGCTGGGGCTGACGTTCACGCGGAGCTTGCGGCCTCCGGTGAAGATGTCGGCCGTGCCGTCCTCGTTCGCCTGCAGGAAGACACCGAAGCCGGCCGGCGGCTGTGCGAGCCGGTCGACTTCTTCCTTGAGGGCCACGATCTGGTCGCGGGCCTCACGGAGCGTGTTGGCGAGTCGTTCGTTCTGTGCGGACACGCCGGCCAGGTTGGTCTGCAGCTCGACGATCCGCTCTTCGAGAATCCTCGTGTGTCGCGGAGAGTCGGCGAGCTTGCGTCGCAGGACGGCGATCTCCTGCTCAAGGTAGGCGATCTGTCCGGCAGGGTCTTCGGACCCTCGTCCCGGGCGGATGCCGCGGTTCATGTCGTCGTCGTGGGCTGCCACGGTCCTCACCTCCTCCAAGGGGAGCTGGACGCTTCCAGACCCTACCTGGGTGGGTGTCGATTGAAACCCCTAGATCACAAAGACTGTCGAGGTGTGTCCGATCTTCACCCTTGCGCTCTCCCTCACGCCAGGGGAATACCCACCGAACATGATTGGGAAGCCGCCGAAGGTAGGCTCGCCGTGTTCAACACCCGTCAGGGCTGGCCGGATTCCCGGACCGGCTCTGCGCAGCAAAACAGCAGGGGAGATGACCGTGCAGCAGGCCGGAGTCGACGGCGAGTCGCTGGAGGTCTGGATCGACCAGGACCTGTGTACCGGTGACGGCATCTGTGCCCAGTACGCGCCGGAGGTCTTCGAGCTGGACATCGACGGTCTGGCCTACGTGAAGGGCCCGGACGACGAGCTTTTGCAGGCCAGGGGGGCTGCAACGCCCGTACCGCTGCCGCTTCTCACGGACGTGGTGGACTCGGCGCGGGAGTGTCCGGGCGAGTGCATTCATGTACGTCGAATTTCAGACAGGGTGGAGATCTACGGACCTGACGTGGAGTGATCGTACGACCACTCCACGTTGTTCATGTCTTTTTCCTCACATCGGGTTCGCCATACCGTCGCGTGCGCGCCCTTGGGCGGTCACGCGGCGGTGTGCGTCGGCGGTGGTGTGTGCGATGTCACACACTCTGTGCGCCGGAGGGCGTGGAGCGGATGAACGCGCCGCCCTTCCACTGCCACTTGGCGAGGGTCTTCACATCGGGGCAGCAACTCGGCACGTCGGGCGAGGAGTAGCCGAGGAGGGTGGCGGTGACGGCTGCGTCACGGACGGCGAAGTCGGTGACGGTGAGGCGGTCCTTGGGGTCGACGAGGGTGGCGACGACGCGGGGTCTGGTGGCATCGGCGGCCTGGGTGAGGACGTAGACGCCGTCGGGTGGGGTGCCCATGCTCGCGTCGCAGTGGACCAGGGCGACGGTTTCGGGGCGGCCGTCGCCGTCCAGGTCGCCGGTGGCCTTCTTCTGGACGAGGAGCTTGGTGGGGCCGCAGTCGAGTGGGAAGTCGGCTCTGGCGGGGTCGGGGGGTGCGCTGGTGACCGGGGCCGCCTTGGACCGGGCGTCGGGCTGGGCCGCCGTCGCGGAGCCGGGCTGCAGCACGGAGGACAGGGCGATGACGCCGGAGATGGCGGTGGCCGTGGCGACCCAGTGGATGGGCCGTGTGGTGGTGTGAGCGAGTTCCGGAACGGCGGGGTGCTGCACGCGAGAAGTGTCTCCTGTGAGAGCTGTGCCGGTGGGGGTGCCCCGCATAGTGCCACACGTCACATTGCGAGGGAACGGCGGGGGTGGGGAGCTCTTCTGTCGGCGCGTCAGGGCCGGGTGCGCGCCCGGGGCTGAACGCGCGAGCGCCGTGGCCGAGTTCCGCGGTGTGTGCGGGAACTCGGCCACGGCGCTTGTCCGTTGGTTGTGGCGGGGCCGCGTCAGCGGCCGGCGCCTCCGTCGGCGTTGGGTCCGGCATAGTCCTCGCCGTAGGCGCCCTTCGCGGGCCGGCGGCGGCGCATGGGCGGCTCGACGCCGTCGGCGAGGCGACGGGCGGTGAGGAGGAAGCCGGTGTGGCCGATCATCCGGTGGTCGGGGCGGACGGCCAGACCTTCGATGTGCCAGTTGCGGATCATCGTCTCCCAGGAGGTCGGCTCGTTGAAGCAGCCGATCTCGCGGATGGACTCGACGGTCCGGGCGAGCTGGGTGGTGGTGGCCACGTAGCAGCACAGGATGCCGCCGGGGACGAGCGCCTTGGAGACGGCTTCCAGGCATTCCCAGGGGGCGAGCATGTCGAGGATGACGCGGTCGACGTCGGTGTCGCTCAGGTTGTCCTGGAGGTCGCCGACGGTGAGCTGCCAGGCGGGGTGGGGGCCGCCGAAGTAGCGTTCCACGTTCGCCTGCGCGATCTCGGCGAAGTCGGCGCGGCGCTCGTAGCTGTGCAGCATGCCCTGGTCGCCGATGGCTCGCAGCAGGAAGCTGCTGAGCGAGCCGGAGCCGACGCCGGCCTCCACGACACGTGCGCCGGGGAAGATGTCGGCGAAGGCGAGGATCTGCCCCGCGTCCTTGGGGTAGACGACGGCTGCCCCACGGGGCATGGACAGGACGTAGTCGGGGAGCAGGGGGCGCAGCGCGAGGTAGGCGACGTTCCCGGTGGTGCGGACAACGCTGCCCTCGGGAGCGCCGATCAGTTCGTCGTGCGGGAAGGAACCCTTGTGGGTGTGGAAGTTCTTCCCCGCTTCGAGAGTGAACGTGTAGTGGCGGCCCTTGGGGTCGGTCAGCTGTACCTGGTCCCCGACCTTGAAGGGCCCGCGACGGCGGGCGGCACCGGTCGGTTCGGACATGTGACCAGCCTACCGGTCCCCGGACGGACGGCCGACCACGTGTTCAGGTGGGCCGGGCCATGGCTTTGACGAAGGCACGCTCGACGTCTGCGGCGGACAGGACGCCGTAGATCTCGCCGGTCTCCTCGACGACGAGGTATTCGGTGGCGGGGTTGGCGCGCAGGGTGTCGAGGAGGTCCTCGCCCGCGAGCTCCGCGGAGACGCGCATGCCGTCGGTGAGCTCCTGGGCGAGGCCGCTGACGGGGACCCAGGGGCGGCGGTGTTCGGGTACGCCGACGATGGCGGCCTCTCGGACGAGGGAGAGGGGTTCGCCGTGGGCGTCCACGACGACGAGGGCGCGGGCGCCGACGTCGTTGGCGCGGCGCAGGGCCTCGGACAGGGGGGTGTCGGTCTGGACGGGGACCGCGCGGCGGGTGAGGGTGCGGGCGCGCAGGTCGGGGAGGTGTTCGCGCAGGCGGGCCATGCGGAGGCTGTTTCCGGCACCGGTCCAGATGATCGCGGCGAGGATGGCGGCGAGCAGGGCGTCGGTGACGGTGTCCATGCCGACGTTGTCCTCGGCGGTGGAGCCGAGCGCACCGGACTGCGTCAGCAGGGGGAGGCCGATGAGGACGGAGATGGCGAGTGCGCGGCCGACCCAGGCGGCGGCGACGGTGCCGCTCATGGGCCTGCCGGTGATCTTCCAGACGACGGCGCGCAGCATACGGCCGCCGTCGAGGGGCAGGCCGGGCAGCAGGTTGAAGACGGCCACGATCAGGTTGGAGATCATGAGGCCGGCCAGCAGGACTCCGGGAACGGTGCCGGGCCGGACGGGCTGCATGGCGAGGTAGAAGACGCCGGCGAGGACGAGGGAGAGCAGGGGCCCGACGAAGGCGAGGACGAACTCGCGGCCGGGGGTCTCGGCCTCCTTCTCGATCTCGGAGACGCCGCCGAAGAACTGGAGCTGGATGCGGCGCACGGGCAGCTTGAAGCGGAGGGCCGCGACGGTGTGGGCCAGCTCGTGAACGAGTACGGAGGCGTAGAAGGCGACCGCGAAGAACAGGGAGACGAGGTAACGGGCGGCGCCGAGTTCGGGCAGCACGCGGTCGAGCTGGCCGCCGAACACCCAGGTGATCAGGGCGGCGACGAGGAACCAGCTGGGGGCGACGTAGACGGGGACGCCGAACGGCCTGCCCATGAGGATGCCGCCACGGGGCTCCCTGGGCCGCTGTGGTGGGCGGCCCTTGCCGCTGGTGTCGGAGTGGGCATGGCTGCGGGAGGTGGCGGACGCGGTGGGGCGTTCGGTCGGCGGGGTTTCGGCGGGGTCGTGGGCGTGCGGAGGAACGCCACCGGTGTGGTGCCCGAAGGACGAGGTGTCCGGGGAGCCGTCGTGGCGCGGTGGTGTGGAGGGGGGGTGGGCGTCCGCGGCGGGGCGTTCCTCCGGCGACGGCGTCTCGTGGTGGTCGTCGTGCGGCTGCGGGGCGGTGGGGCCGTCGGAGTGATCCGGTGCGCCTTGAGGGAGGGGACGGCCATTCGAGTCCTGCTCGGCGGCCTCGCCAGCGTCGGACGGGTGGTCGTCGCTCTCCGCGTCGGACGGCGGGTGGTCGTCGCTCTCCGGACGATCCCGAGCGGACTCCCCTGCGTCCTCGCGGGTCCCTGCCGGGCCGTTCCGCTGTCCTTCGGACGCCTCCGTACTCGCCGGCTCCTCGCCGTTTGCCGTCCCTTCCGTCGTCGGGGCCGAGCTCGTGGTGGGGTCTCGCTCCGGCTCGGGGCGTGCGGGGCCGGCGGTGCGTGCCGTGGGGGTCGCCTCGCGGTCGGTCGCCCTGTCGTTGCCGGGGCGCGGCTGTCCGCTCCCGCCGCTCTCGTCCACGATGTCCCCTCGATCGAAGCGTCTCCCCGGCCCCGGTCGTGCCGGGTGGGAGGGTCTGTGGTCGATGGTATGCGGCCGTCGCTTCGTGTTCCGCCCCGGCACCCCCTCTGTTGTCCCCGTCGTCGCGAGTGCGCACCGCCGTCGCGTGGGGTGCTCCACGGTCGTCGGGGCCCGGCTGCGGCCGTGCTTCGGCCGGGGCGCGGCTGTGTCACTGTCAGTGGCGGCCCGTATGGTCTGTGGTCATGGAAACCAGCACCGACGGCGCTGCCGAGCCGTCCGCCGTGGCCGCCGTGCCTCCGGAGTCGCTGTCGCCCTCGCGTGCCGGTGACTTCATGCAGTGCCCGCTGCTCTACCGGTTCCGGGTGATCGACAAGTTGCCCGAGAAGCCGAGTGAGGCGGCGACCCGGGGCACGTTGGTGCATGCGGTGCTGGAGCGGCTCTTCGACGTGCCCGCCGCCGAGCGGACCGCGCCTCGGGCCAGGTCGTTGGTGCCGGGTCAGTGGGACCGCTTGCGGGAGAGCAGGCCGGAGGTCGTGGAGCTGTTCGCGGACGATCCGGACGGTGAGCGGCTGGCGCGCTGGCTCGATGAGGCGGAGCGGCTCGTGGAGCGCTGGTTCACGCTGGAGGACCCGACCCGGCTGGAGCCCGCCGAGCGGGAGCTGTTCGTCGAGGCTCAGCTTGATTCGGGGCTGAAGCTGCGCGGAATCATCGACCGCGTCGACGTGGCGCCCACGGGTGAGGTGCGGATCGTCGACTACAAGACGGGCAAGGCGCCCCGGCCCGAGTACGCAGAGGGCGCACTGTTCCAGATGAAGTTCTACGCCCTGGTGGTGTGGCGTCTGAAGCGGGTCGTCCCGCGCCGGCTGCAGCTCGTGTATCTCGGCAGCGGTGACGTGTTGACGTACGACCCCGTGCTCGCCGACCTGGAGCGCGTGGAGCGCAAGCTGCTCGCGCTGTGGGAGGCGATCCGGCTGGCGACGCAGACCGGCGACTGGCGGCCGCGGCCCACCAAGCTGTGCGGCTGGTGCGACCACCAGGCGGTCTGCCCGGAATTCGGGGGCACTCCCCCGCCGTATCCGCTGCCGGTGGGACCTGCCGACGGGCGTTCGACCGGGGGTCCGGGGGGCGAACCCCGGGAGACGCAGCCGCTGCCGGTGAGGGTCCCCGAATCGGGCGCCACCGAGCAGGGCAGAATGGGGCCGGACTAGCGAAGGAGACTCACGTGGCCATCCGCGTCCTACTGGTCGACGACCAGCCGCTGCTGCGTACGGGCTTCCGGATGATCCTGGAGGCCGAGCAGGACATCGCGGTCGTCGGCGAGGCCGGAGACGGCCTCCAGGCGCTCGACCAAGTGCGTGCCCTGCAGCCCGATGTGGTTCTGATGGACATCCGCATGCCCCGGATGGACGGGGTGGAGGCGACCCGGCAGATCACCGGGCCCGGGCGGGACGGCCCGGCGAAGGTGCTGGTGCTGACCACCTTCGACCTCGACGAGTATGTGGTGGAGGCGCTGCGGGCCGGTGCCAGCGGCTTCCTCCTGAAGGATGCTCCGGCCGATGAGCTGGTGCAGGCGATCCGGGTGGTCGCAGCGGGCGAGGCGATGCTCGCTCCGAGCATCACACGCCGGCTGCTCGACAAGTACGCGGGTCATCTGCCGTCCGGGGACGAGCCGGTTCCGGACACCCTGCACACCCTCACCGAGCGCGAGGTGGAGGTGCTGAAGCTGGTGGCGCGCGGGTTGTCCAACGCCGAGATCGCCGCTGATCTGTTTGTCAGCGAGACCACGGTCAAGACGCACGTCGGGCATGTGCTCACCAAGCTCGGGCTGCGGGACCGGGTGCAGGCGGCGGTGTATGCCTACGAGAGCGGGCTGGTGCGCCCGGGCGCGCAGTAGTCTCCCCGGACTTCGACGGCGGCGTTCCGGGACTTACGACAGTGCGGAGGGCGCCCCTTTTCCCGAGGGGGCGCCCTCACTGTTCGTGCGTGCGGCCCGGGTCAGCCCTTGCTGATCTCCCAGAACCGGAACACGGTGGAGGCGTCGAGGCAGTACTCGAGCCCGTAGACGCCTTCCCGTGCGACGGCATACTGCTTGGCCTGCCAGACCGGGATGACCGGGACGTCCTCGGCGACGATGTCCTGGAGCCTGCCGTACGCCTTGTCGGTCGACGAACGGTCGCTCTCGGCGGCCGTCTTCGGGATCAGCTCGCCCGTGATCGTGCTGTTGTCGTAGTGGTTGTCCAGCACATTGCCCTTACCGAAGAACGGCGCGGTGAAGTTGTCGGGGTCGGGGTAGTCCGGGACCCAGCCCTTCACGTAGACGCCGTACTTGCCCGCCGCGATGTCCTTCTCGTACTCGTCGAAGGCGACGGACTTGACGGTGGCGTCGAACAGCCCGCTGGCGTTGAGCTGTTCAGCGATCGTCTTGAGTTCCTCGTCGGTGGCGGGCCCGTAGCGCGAGGGCGTGGACCACAGCGTCAGTTTCACCTTGCCGGTGATGCCCGCGGCGTTCAGCGCGGCGGTCGCCTTGGCCTTCGAGGGGCGGGCGCCGTAGGTGTCGAAGAAGGACGTGTCGTGGCCGGTGATACCGGCCGGGATGATCGAGTAGAGCGGGGTCGCGGTGTCGTCGTACACCTTGTTGACCAGGGCCTCGCGGTCGAGCAGGTAGGCGATGGCCTTGCGGACGCCGAGCTTGCCGGCCACCGGGTCGTCCATGTTGAAGACGAGGTGCTGGACTTCGGCGCTGGAGCCCTCGACGACCTCGATGTTCTTGCCGGTGGAGGTGTCGTCGGCGATGTCGGCGATGTCGGCGGCGGCGAGACCGCGGTAGGCCAGGTCTATCTGCCCGCCCAGGAGAGCGCTTTTCAGGGCTGACTGGTCGCCGTGGAAGAACCTGAGGGTGACACCGGAGTTGCGAACCTTGGAGGTGCCCTTGTAGGCGGAGTTGACCGAGAAGACGGCCTTGTCCTTGCCGAAGGAGTCCAGTTTGTAGGGACCGGAGCCGACGGCGTTGCCGTCCTTGCGCAGCGCGTCGGCGGGGTATTCGTTGTGATCCACGATCGAGCCGGCGCCGGAGGCAATCTTGCTGGGGAATGTGGCGTCGGCGTACTTCAGTTTGAAGACGACGGTCTTCGCGTCCGGTGTCTCCACCGAGCCGAGCATGGGGAACATGATCGCGGGACCGGCGGAGTCGTTGATCTTCAGCATCCGGTCGAAGGAGAACTTGACGTCCTTCGAGGTGAGCGGGTCACCGTTGCTGAACGTCAGGCCGTCCTTGAGCGTGCATGAGTAGACCCTGGTCGCCGTGTCCGTGAACGAGCACTCCTTGGCGGCCTCAGGCTCGGGTTCCGTGCCGCCTTTGGGAAAACTCAGCAGGGACTGGAAGACGTTGTTGAACAGCAGCCAGGACCCCGGGTCGTAGCCGGAGGCGGGGTCGGTGGCCAGGACATCGTCGGACATCCCCATCACAACGGAGGAGCCGGTGCCCCCGGAGTCGTTCGTGGAAGTGCCGCATCCGGCGAGCAGGCCGGCGGCCAGCCCCGTCGCGACGGACAGGACCGGCCACTGGGTGCGCATGTTCACGTGCATGTGCCTTGTCTTCGGTTCTCGTTGGCTCCGGACTCCGCGCGTTCCGGGCCGTGCGGGAGCCTCCGGATCGTATCGCGAACATGGGGAGGGGCAGGGCCCCCGGGGGGATGCCCCGGCGGCCCCTGAAGCGGCCGGTCAGTTGCCCTGGCCGCGGCTGAGCTCCCACAGTTGCAGGGTGGAGGAGGAGTTCATCGCGTACTCGCTGCCCGTGATGTCGTCGCGGGTGGCGACGTACTGCTTGCCCTGCCACAGCGGGAGGATCGGCACCTCGTCGGCGACGATGTCCTGGATGTCCGTGAGGCTCTTCGACGCGGTGAGCCGGTCGGCCTCACGCCGGGAGTCCGGGATCAGCTTGTTGCGAATGGTGCTGTTGTCGTAGGGCAACTTGAGGAAGTTGTCCTTGTCGAGGAACGGCGCGAGGTAGTTGTCGGCGTCCGGGAAGTCCGGGAACCAGCCCATGCCCCAGACGTCGTAGGCACCGTTCCGCTCGGCCGGAACAAAGTGCGCCCAGTCCGTGCCCGCGATGCTGACGTCGAACAGCCCGCTGGCGTTGAGCTGCTGCTTGAGCACCTCGAACTCCTTGGCGGTGGCCGGGCCGTAGTGGTCGGTCGTGTAGTGCAGCGTCAGCTTCACCGGGGTGGTGATGTTCGCCCTGCTCAGCAGCGTGCGGGCCTTGGCCACGCTCGGGTCGCCGTACTTGTTGAAGAACGAGTTGGAGTGGCCGGTGATGGTGGCCGGAACGAGCGAGTACAGGGGCTGTGCCTCGGTGCCGTACACCTTGGACACCAGTGCACCGCGGTCGATGATCTGCGCCATGGCCTCGCGGACGGCCTGGTTCTTCACCGAGGCGGCGTCGGTGTTGAAGGCCAGGTAGCGGATCTCGAGGCCCGGCATCTCGACCAGGTTGACATTGCCGGTCGTGTTGTCCTGGAGCTTGCGGATCTGGTCCGGCGCCATCGTGCGGGTCATGACGTCGATGTCGCCCTTTTCGAGCGCGGCGCCCATGGCGTCGGCGTCCTTGAAGGACTCCAGGACCACCTTGTCGTTCTTCGGGGTGAGCAGACCCTTGTAATGGGGGTTCTTGGTGAAGGTGGCCTTCACCATCTCGTTGTCCTTGACCTCGGCCTGCATCGTGTACGGCCCGGAACCGTCGACCGAGAAGCCGTTGCGCAGCTTGTTCTTCTCGTAGTCCTTGGGGTTGACGATGCCCGCGACCGGCGTCGACAGCTTGTACGGAAACGTGGCGTCGGCGGTCTTGAGGTGGAAGATGACGTCGCGGTCGCCCTGGGTCTCGATGGTGTCGATGTCCGAGAGCAGCCCGAAGGGGCCACCGACGGCCTTGATGCGCAGGGCCCGCTCGACGGAGTACTTGACGTCCTCGGCCGTGATCGCGTCGCCGTTGGCGAACTTGAGGCCGTCACGGAGCTTGCACGCGTAGCGCTCGTTGCCGGTGTCGGTGAAGCCGCAGCTCTCGGCGGCCTCGGGCTCCGGCTCCCCGTCGCCGCGAGGCTGGGCCATCAGCGTCTGCACGGTCTGCCGGAGGATGTTCCAGGTGCCCACGTCGTACGCGTACGCCGGGTCGACGGGCGCGGGGGCGTCCTTGGAGGCGGTGAACCGGTCGGTGGTTCCGACGACGATGGCGTCACCGCTGTTGCCCCCGCTGCTGGACCCGCCGCAGGCGGCGAGGACGGGGGTGAGCAGGCCGACGACGGCCGGCAGCACCAAAGTCTTACGGTTCATGCTCGAGTTTCTCCAGAGCTGTCGGGTCCGTGTATCCGGCAAGCAGGGGTGGTGCTACGGATCACGGGGTTGTGGCGATGTTCTCGCGATGAGATTAGTGCGCACCTGCACGAGAGCTGACAGCCACCGGAGTTGAGTTCCCATCACGCTGCGAAACCGGTTGTGAACGCATCGGAAAACCGGTCGCGGAAGGATTAGTGCAGCGTTTCACCAATCGGGACACATGGGCGCGCGGAGGGTCCGCGAATGGGGTGGAACAGCACACGCCGGTCCTGCTGTCGACCCCATTGCGCGTGGTGAACGTCACATTCCCAACTGGGGTGGCAAGCACCGGAATTCGGTCGCGTGACCGGGTATTAATTCAGCCCGCTGGACAGCCGAGGGTAATCCGTCCATTCGATCTGCACGCTGGGTGAAGGGTCAGCGCATTTCCGTCATCAAACCGCGCAGAAATGGCAGGTCGACCTCTTCGAGGGAGGTCACGACGGTACGGCCGGCGGCGGGGGCGATGGGGGCCACAGACGGGACGGCGACCACGCGGCAGCCGGCGGCCTCGGCGGCCGCGACCCCGGTCGCCGTGTCCTCGATGACCGCGCACCGGGTGGGCTCCGCCTCGAGGCCCTTGGCGGCCAGGAGATAGGGGTCGGGGAACGGCTTGGTGCGCTCCACCTCGTCGCCCGCGACGGTCAACGCGAAGTACTGCGGGCCGAGGGAGGCCAGAATGCGGTCGATGATGCGCCGATGGGACGCGGAGACCAAGGCGGTGGGGATCTCGTGGGCCGCCAGTTCGGCAAGCAGTCGCGCGGCGCCCGGCATCAGGGGCAGCCTGCGGTCGATGCGGTCCTCGAACCCGTCGTTCAGCAGCACGGTGAGCTCGTCGAGAGTGATGTCGGCGCCGGTGGCCTCGATCAGGAAGCCCGCGCTGCGCGTCATGGGGCCGCCGACGACGACATGGCGCCATGAGTCGTCGAGTGCGTGTCCGAGGGCGGCGAAGACGTCGACCTCGACGTCCCACCAGAATCCTTCGGTGTCCACCAGGGTGCCGTCCATGTCGAGGAGTACGGCCTGCAGTGCGGAGCCTTCGGCCGTTCGGGTTCCGAGGGCGGGGACCGTGGTGGTCATCCGGCATACCTCCTTGAAGGGACGACCAGGCCGGTTCCCACGGAGGGAACCGGCCTGCGGTGGACCGACCAGTGTACGGCGCTCGTGGGCGAAGTGCCCTTCGACGCGGGAGCGCCGCGCTGTGCGGTCGCACACACGGGGGAAGGCCGGGGACGCCGTGGACGCGCGGGGCGGCAGCCGCCCGGGGGGCACGAGCGGACACCCGGGAGGCATAAGGCTGCAGCCCGCGCGTGTGGGACTTGGGGCGCACTCCGGACGCGCGCACACGTGTCCACGCCCCGCACATGGACGCACGAAGCTGCGGCCCCTCGGCACACGGGAGTTCCGGCCGCACCCCGGTCACGGCGGACGAGGGCGCCCCCAGACACAGGTGCACGAGTGCGCACTCCGTTCACAAGTACACAAGGGCGTATGCCGGTCAGGAGTACACGAAGACGCACCTCTGGGACAGGTGCACGACTGCGTACCATTCACAAGCGCACAAGGGTGTACGCCGACCTGGAGTACACGAACGCGCACCCAAGGCACACATGCACCGAGTGCGTACCTTTGTTCACAAGTACACAAGGGCGTACGCCGGTCAGGAGTACACGAAGACGCACCCCCGTCGCGCGTGCATGGCGCGCCCGGGTCGTGGGACCGCCATGACGCGCCGACACATGCGGTGCGGCCCGCGCGCCCCACCCATGGCGTACGAGGGCGCGCCTGCGATGTGTCGACCCCCGGGGTGCCCTACCGCGCGTTGAAGTACTTGGCTTCCGGGTGGTGGATCACGATCGCGTCCGTGGACTGCTCCGGGTGGAGCTGGAACTCCTCGGAGAGGTGCACGCCGATCCGCTCCGGCTCGAGCAACTGGGCGATCTTGGCGCGGTCCTCCAGGTCGGGGCAGGCGCCGTAGCCGAGCGAGAACCGGGCACCACGGTACTTGAGAGCGAACATGTCCTCCATGTCGGCCGGGTCCTCTCCGGCGAAGCCCAGCTCGGAACGCACGCGCGCGTGCCAGTACTCGGCCAGGGCCTCGGCCAACTGCACGGACAGGCCGTGCAGTTCGAGGTAGTCGCGGTAGGAGTTCGACTCGAAGAGCCGTGCCGTCTCCTCACCGATCCGGGAGCCGACGGTGACGACCTGAAGTCCGACGACGTCCTGTTCGCCTGACTCCTCCGGGCGGAAGAAGTCGGCCAGGCACAGTCGGCGACCGCGGCGCTGACGCGGGAAGGTGAAGCGTGTGCGCTCGTTGCCCTGTTCGTCGAGGATGATCAGGTCATCGTCCTTGGACACGCACGGGAAGTAGCCGTGGACGACGGCCGCTTCGAGCAGGTTGTCGGTCTGGAGCCGGTCGAGCAGACCGCGCAGCCGGGGCCGGCCCTCGGTCTCGACCAGTTCCTCGTACGTCGGTCCCTCGCCCGTGCGTGCCTGCTTGAGGCCCCACTGGCCCTTGAACAGCGCGCCCTCGTCCAGCCAGGAGGCGTACTCCTTGAGCGGGATGCCCTTGACGACCCGCGTGTCCCAGAAGGGCGGCGTGGGCACGGGGTTGTCGGTGGCGACGTCCGAGCGAACGTGGCCTTCCTCGGGCCGCTCCTCGATCTCGACCGTGGCGGCCCGCACCCGGCGCTGCCTGAGTTCGGGCAACTTCGCCCCGGGCACACCCCGTTTGACCCCGATCAGCGCGTCCATCAGGCGCAGGCCCTCGAACGCGTCGCGGGCGTAGCGGACCTCGCCCTCGTACAGCTCGTGCAGGTCCTGCTCGACGTACGCCCGGGTCAGCGCCGCGCCGCCGAGGATGACCGGGTAGGTGGCGGCCAGGCCACGCTGGTTGAGCTCCTCCAGGTTCTCCTTCATGATCACCGTGGACTTGACCAGGAGCCCGGACATGCCGATGACGTCGGCCCTGTGTTCCTCGGCGGCCTCCAGAATCGCGGAGACCGGCTGCTTGATGCCGAGGTTGACGACGTTGTAGCCGTTGTTGGACAGGATGATGTCGACGAGGTTCTTGCCGATGTCGTGGACGTCGCCGCGCACGGTGGCCAGCACGATGGTGCCCTTGCCGGCCTCGTCGGTCTTCTCCATGTGCGGTTCGAGGTAGGCGACGGCGCCCTTCATGACCTCGGCGGACTGGAGCACGAACGGCAGCTGCATCTGGCCGGAGCCGAACAGCTCGCCGACGACCTTCATGCCGTCCAGCAGTGTCTCGTTGACGATGTCGAGTGCCGTGCGGGTCCCGAGTGCCTCGTCGAGGTCCGCCTCCAGACCGTTCTTCTCGCCGTCGATGATCCGCCGCTTGAGGCGCTCCTCCAGCGGCAGCGCGGCCAGTTCCTCGGCCTTCCCGGCCTTCAGCGACTTGGCCGTGGCGCCCTCGAACAGCTGCATGAGCTTCTGCAGCGGGTCGTAGTCCTCGGCGCGGCGGTCGTAGATCAGGTCGAGGGCGGTGGAGACCTGCTCCTCGTCGAAACGTGCGATCGGCAGGATCTTCGAGGCGTGCACGATCGCGGAGTCGAGCCCGGCCTTCACGCACTCGTCGAGGAAGACGGAGTTGAGCAGGATGCGGGCGGCCGGGTTGAGGCCGAAGGAGATGTTGGACAGGCCGAGCGTGGTCTGCACGTTCGGGTGGCGCTTCTTGAGCTCGCGGATCGCCTCGATGGTGGCGATCCCGTCCTTGCGGGACTCCTCCTGGCCGGTGCAGATGGTGAAGGTCAGGGTGTCGATGAGGATGTCGTCCTCATGGATGCCCCAGTTGCCCGTCAGGTCGGCGATCAGCCGCTCGGCGATCTCGACCTTCTTCTCCGGGGTGCGGGCCTGGCCCTCCTCGTCGATGGTGAGCGCGATCAGCGCGGCGCCGTGCTCCTTGGCGAGCCGGGTGACCTTGGCGAACCGTGACTCCGCCCCGTCGCCGTCCTCGTAGTTGACCGAGTTGATGACGGCCCGGCCGCCGAGCTTCTCCAGTCCGGCCTTGAGGACGTCGACTTCGGTGGAGTCGAGGACGATCGGCAGCGTGGAGGCGGTGGCGAAGCGGCCGGCCAGCTCCTCCATGTCGGCGACGCCGTCCCGCCCCACGTAGTCGACGCAGAGGTCGAGCATGTGGGCGCCCTCGCGGATCTGCTCGCGGGCCATCTCCACGCAGTCGTCCCAGCGGGCGTCCAGCATGGCCTTGCGGAACTTCTTCGAGCCGTTGGCGTTGGTGCGCTCGCCGATGGCCAGATACGCGGTGTCCTGACGGAACGGCACGGTCTGGTACAGGGAGGCGGCGCCGGGCTCGGGCTGCGGATCGCGCTCGACCGGGGAGAGGTCGCGGACCCGTTCGACGACCTGACGCAGGTGCTCGGGGGTGGTGCCGCAGCAGCCGCCGATCAGGGAGAGGCCGTACTCGGTGACGAACGTCTCCTGCGCGTCGGCCAGAGCCGGGGCGGTCAGCGGATAGTGCGCCCCGTCCTTGGTGAGCTCGGGCAGGCCGGCGTTGGGCATGCAGGACAGCGGGATACGGGAGTGGCGCGCGAGGTAGCGCAGGTGCTCGCTCATCTCGGCGGGGCCGGTGGCGCAGTTCAGGCCGATCATGTCGATGCCGAGCGGCTCCAGCGCGGTCAGCGCCGCGCCGATCTCCGAGCCGAGCAGCATCGTGCCCGTGGTCTCGACGGTCACCGACACGATCAGCGGGACCTCGTACCCGGCCGTCTCCATCGCCCGGCGTGCTGCGATGACGGAGGCCTTCGTCTGCAGCAGGTCCTGGGTGGTCTCCACCAACAGGGCGTCGGCGCCGCCGGCGAGCAGGCCCTCGGCGTTGCGCTGGTAGGCGTCGCGGATGCCGGTGAAGGTGGTGTGGCCGAGTGTGGGCAGCTTGGTGCCGGGGCCCATCGAGCCCAGGACCCAGCGCGGACGTCCGTCGCGCGCGGTGAAGTCGTCCGCCGTCTCGCGGGCGATACGGGCACCGGCCTCGGACAGCTCGGTGATGCGCTCGGCGATGTCGTACTCGCCGAGGGCGGTCAGGTTGGCGCCGAAGGTGTTGGTCTCGACGCAGTCGACGCCCGCGTCGAAGTAGGCGGCGTGGACCGTGCGGACGATGTCCGGGCGGGTGGCGTTCAGAACCTCGTTGCAGCCCTCGAGCCCCTGGAAGTCCTCCAGCGTCGGATCCTGGGCCTGGAGCATCGTGCCCATCGCTCCGTCGGCCACCACGACACGGGTGGCGAGGGCTTCCCGGAGGGATTCGGTTCGGCTCCGGCTGTCGGCGGTGACGGACGAAAGGGACGGGTTGGGCAACGAGGCCATGGAAGATGCTCCCTGGAGTGCGACGGCTGTCGGCTTTGCGCTTCCCCTGGAAGGCGCACGCCGTCAGGGTAGCCCGGAGCACGCCGTACGGTCAGGGGCGTCCACCCGGCGGACGGACGTGGCCGGACGTGACCCGGGTGGGGATTCCGCCCGAACGGATGGCGACCACCCATTAGCGAGAGGTCGGCAACGACCGGTAGTGTTCGGCATTGCCGAACGGCGGTATACGCATGACGGCCGGCGGTTGAAGCGGACGGAGGGCAGGACGGCGATGGCACGGAACATCCAGTCGCTCGAACGGGCGGCCGCGATGCTGCGGCTGCTCGCGGGCGGCGAGCGACGGCTCGGCCTGTCGGACATCGCCTCGTCGCTGGGCCTGGCCAAGGGCACGGCCCACGGCATACTCCGCACGCTCCAGCAGGAGGGGTTCGTCGAGCAGGACGTGGCCTCGGGCCGCTACCAGCTGGGGGCCGAGCTGCTGCGCCTGGGCACCACCTACCTCGATGTGCACGAGCTGCGGGCGCGCGCCCTGGTGTGGACGGACGACCTGGCCCGCTCCAGCGGGGAGAGCGTGTATCTGGGCGTGCTGCACCAGCAGGGCGTGCTCATCGTGCACCACGTGTTCCGGCCCGACGACAGCAGGCAGGTCCTGGAGATCGGGGCCATGCAGCCACTGCACTCCACAGCCCTCGGCAAGGTGCTGTCGGCGTACGACCCGGTCGCGCACAGCGAGGTGCTGGAGGCGGACCGGAAGGCGTTCACCGATCGGACCGTCTGTGAGGCGGAGGACTTCGAGCACCTCCTCGACCTCACCCGGGCACGCGGGTACGCGGCCGATGTCGAGGAGACGTGGACCGGTGTCGCCTCGGTCGCGGCACCCATCCACGACCGGCGGCGGATGCCGGTGGGCGCGGTGGGCATCACCGGCGCCGTGGAGCGCGTCTGCCGGGACGGGGAGCTGCGCCCCGATCTGATCGCAGCGGTCCGCGACTGTGCCCGCGCGGTCTCGCGGGACCTTGGCGCCGGCAGGTTCTGACCTCGCACACCAAGGCCGGTCCGGCGCTGCCGCACCGGCCCTTCGGCGTGCCCGGGGACCGGTGCGGCAACCCGGTCACGATCCGGCGGAAAGAACCGCTTCCGGGCCGTCCCGGACCAAGGGACAGGCCTGCGCGCCCGCGATGCGCGCCCGCCCGAAGATCGATAACTCCCGACGATCAATAACGATCGCGCTTTCGATTACCGGACTCTTGACGTCTTGGCGAACGGGAAGCGAGACTCCCGTCCATCGGTCGGCATTGTCGAACACCTACCGGCAATACGCGTTAGAGTGTGACAACGCCAAGGGCCGACATCGCTCTCACCCCTGAGGGCGCGGACCACCGGAGGGACCCGGGGTTCGCCTTCCCCTGGACGAAGGACAAAGGAGTCGCGGGTGTCCAGCTCCGACATCTTCATCGGCGAGACCATCGGTACCGCCATACTCATCCTGCTCGGCGGCGGCGTCTGCGCCGCAGTGACGCTGAAGGCCTCCAAGGCCCGTAACGCCGGCTGGCTCGCCATCGCTTTCGGGTGGGGTTTCGCCGTTCTGACGGCGGTCTACACCTCGGCACCTCTCTCCGGTGCCCACCTCAACCCTGCGGTGACTCTCGCGCTCGCCATCAAGGACGGCGACTGGAGCAACGTCCCGGTCTACTGGGCCGGCCAGCTGCTCGGCGCCATGATCGGTGCGGCCCTGGTCTGGGTCGCCTACTACGGCCAGTTCCACGCCCACCTCACCGACAGGGAGATCGTCGGGGGCCCGGGGGCGCAGGACACCAAGGCCGTCGAGGCCCAGGAGACCCAGGCCGGTCCGGTGCTCGGCATCTTCTCCACCGGTCCCGAGATCCGGAACGCGGCGATGAACCTCGCCACCGAGATCATCGGCACGATCGTCCTGGTCCTCGCCGTGCTGACGCAGGGCCTCAACGACAAGGGCAACGGTCTCGGCACCCTGGGTGCCCTGATCACCGCGCTGGTGGTCGTCTCCATCGGCCTGTCGCTCGGTGGCCCGACCGGCTACGCGATCAACCCGGCCCGCGACCTCGGTCCGCGCATCGTGCACGCTCTGCTTCCCCTGCCCAACAAGGGCGGCTCCGACTGGGGCTACGCCTGGATCCCCGTCGCCGGTCCGCTGATCGGCGGCGCGATCGCCGCAGGCATATACAACGTCGCCTTTGCTTGAGAGAACTGAGCTTCTCCGGGCATCGCCTCTCAGCACCGCGCCGTAAAGACCGCCCCACTTATCCACGGAATTCCAGGAGCACACCGTGACCGACGCACACACCGCCGGCATCGCATCCCACGGCCATGGGCCGTTCATCGCCGCCATCGACCAGGGCACGACGTCCTCGCGCTGCATCGTCTTCGACAGGGACGGCCGTATCGTCTCCGTCGACCAGAAGGAGCACGAGCAGATCTTCCCGAAGCCGGGCTGGGTCGAGCACAACGCCACCGAGATCTGGACCAACGTCCAGGACGTCGTCGCCGGAGCCATCGAGAAGGCCGGCATCACCCGGGACGACATCAAGGCCATCGGTATCACCAACCAGCGCGAGACCACCGTGCTGTGGGACAAGAACACCGGTGAGCCCGTCCACAACGCCATCGTCTGGCAGGACACCCGTACCGACGCGCTCTGCAAGGAGCTCGGCCGCAACGTCGGCCAGGACCGCTTCCGCCGCGAGACCGGTCTGCCGCTGGCCTCCTACTTCGCCGGTCCGAAGGCCCGCTGGCTGCTCGACAACGTCGAGGGCCTGCGCGAGCGCGCCGAGGCGGGCGACATCCTCTTCGGCACCATGGACACCTGGGTCATCTGGAACCTCACCGGTGGTGTCAACGGCGGCCACCACGTCACCGACGTGACCAACGCCTCCCGCACCCTGCTGATGAACCTGCACACCATGCAGTGGGACGAGAAGATCGCCGAGTCCATCGGCGTCCCGCTCACGATGCTGCCCGAGATCCGCTCGTCAGCCGAGGTGTACGGCGAGATCACCGGCGGGCGCCTCGGGGAGCTGCTCGGCGGCATCCCGGTCGCCTCCGCGCTCGGCGACCAGCAGGCGGCCCTGTTCGGCCAGACCTGTTTCTCCGAGGGCGAGACCAAGTCCACGTACGGCACCGGCACCTTCATGGTGATGAACACCGGTGACAAGATCATCAACTCCTACTCGGGCCTGCTGACCACGGTCGGCTACCAGATCGGCGACCAGAAGCCGGTCTACGCCCTGGAGGGCTCCATCGCGGTCACCGGTTCCCTGGTGCAGTGGATGCGCGACCAGATGGGCCTGATCAAGACCGCCGCCGAGATCGAGACGCTCGCGCTCTCGGTCGAGGACAACGGCGGCGCCTACTTCGTGCCGGCCTTCTCCGGACTGTTCGCCCCGTACTGGCGCTCGGACGCCCGCGGTGTGATCGCCGGTCTGACCCGGTACGTCACCAAGGCGCACCTCGCGCGCGCCGTCCTGGAGGCGACCGCCTGGCAGACCCGTGAGATCGCGGACGCCATGACCAAGGACTCGGGTGTCGAGCTGTCGACGCTCAAGGTCGACGGTGGCATGACCTCCAACAACCTGCTGATGCAGACGCTCTCGGACGTCCTGGACGCGCCGGTGGTGCGCCCGATGGTCGCCGAGACCACCTGCCTCGGCGCGGCCTACGCCGCCGGTCTCGCCGTCGGCTTCTGGAACAGCACCGACGACCTGCGCGCCAACTGGCGCCGGGCCGCCGAGTGGACGCCCCACATGGACGCGGAGACCCGCGACCGTGAGTACAAGAGCTGGCTCAAGGCCGTCGAGCGGACCATGGGCTGGATCGAACACGAGGAGTAAAAAGCAATGACCACCCTGCAGAGTGTCCCGGCTCTGGGCACGCACCCGCCCTACGGCTCGGGCCCGAGCCGCGCCGAGACCCGGGAGCAGTTGTCCAGGGCGACATTCGACCTCCTGGTGATCGGCGGCGGAATCCTGGGCATCTCCACGGCCTGGCATGCCGCGCAGTCGGGCCTGCGGGTGGCGCTGGTGGACGCCGGCGACTTCGCCGGCGCCACCTCCTCCGCCTCCTCCAAGCTTCTCCACGGCGGACTGCGCTACCTGCAGACCGGCGCGGTGAAGCTGGTGGCGGAGAACCACTTCGAGCGCCGTGCGGTCTCCCGTCAGGTGGCCCCCCACCTGGCGAACCCGCTCACGTTCTACCTCCCCGTGTACAAGGGCGGGCCGCACGGCGCGGCGAAGCTCGGGGCGGGCGTCTTCGCCTACTCCGCGCTGTCGGCGTTCGGTGACGGCGTCGGTCACCTGCTCTCGCCGGCCAAGGCGCAGCAGGACGTGCCGGAGCTGCGCACCGAGAACCTGAAGGCCGTGGCGGTGTACGGCGACGACCAGATGAACGACGCGCGCATGGCGCTGATGACGGTCCGCGCGGCCGTCGACGCGGGCGCCGTCGTCCTCAACCACGCCGAGGTCACCGGACTGCGCCTCACCAGGGGCCGAGTCACCGGCGCCGAGCTGAAGGACGGGCTCTCCGGCGACGAGTTCGGTGTCGACGCGCGGCTGGTGCTGAACGCGACCGGCCCGTGGGTGGACCATCTGCGCAGGCTGGAGGACCCGAACGCGGCGCCCTCCATACGCCTGTCCAAGGGAGTGCACCTGGTCCTCAAGCGCACCTCACCCTGGAAGGCGGCGCTCGCGACGCCGATCGACAAGTACCGCATCACCTTCGCCCTCCCCTGGGAGGACATGCTGCTGCTCGGCACCACCGACGAGCAGTACGAGGCAGACCCGGCCGAGGTCGCGGTCAACGACAAGGACATCGCACAGATCCTCGACGAGGCCGCCTTCTCGGTCCGCGACCAGCAGCTGCGGCGCGACCTCATCACCTACGCCTTCGCCGGTCTGCGAGTGCTGCCGGGCGGCCCCGGTGACACCGCCAAGGCCAAGCGCGAGACCGTCGTCACCGAGGGCCCAGGCGGCATGCTGTCCGTCGCGGGCGGCAAGTGGACCACGTTCCGGCACATCGGACGTACGGTCATGAAGAAGCTGGAGGCCCTGCCGGGCCGCCCGCTCGGCGACGACTTCGAACCGATCTCCACGCTGCCGAAGCGGCTGCCGCTGCCGGGCATCGCCAACCCGCGCGCGATCGCGCACCGCCTGGTCGTGGACGGTCCGGCACCCGGCCCGCGCATGGCGCCCGACACCGCCAAGCACCTGGCGACCCACTACGGCTCGCTGGCCTTCGACATCGCTCGGCTGGCCAACGAGAACCCGGAGCTGGGCGAGCGTGTCCACCCGGACGCCCCGGAGATCTGGGCGCAGGTCGTCTACGCCCGGGACCACGAGTGGGCCGAGACGGTGGACGACGTGCTGCGCCGCCGCACCACCCTGACGATCCGCGGTCTGGCCACGGACGACGTGCGCGCCAAGGTGCAGGACCTGCTCGACAAGGAGTAGGTCCCTGCAACAAGGGGCGGCTTCCCGCACGAAGCCGCCCCTTTCTCATGCGCCCGTGCCGCGCCCGTACCACGGGGTGCCGCGTATCCGGCGCGGCTCGGCGACCTCCCTCAACTCCCCCGAGCGCGCGGCCGAGGGCTCCGGCGGGCCGCTGATCGCGGACATGCACGGGCAGGCGGTGGCCGATACCGGGATACGAGGCGAAGGTGAATCAGCCCTTAGGGCTCCCTTAGGGCCACATCTGGGGGCAAGGCGGGCTACAACACGCCCTTGGGCACCATCGAGGGGGCGGTCGCCGACCATCCGCAGCTCGATCGTTCCCCACAGCGGGCAGTCGACGGCCGCGCAGATCGAGACGTTGCAGCGGTTTGTACGGTATCCGGTGTGGCATGCGTGTTCGCCGCGCGCCGCCCCGCGGACCGCCGACCCACCGGAGTCGCCTCATGACGCAGGACCTGTCGCCCGTCACCCGCATCCCCCACAGCGGGCTCCCCCCGTACGCCGTCGTCGTCGGCGACCCGGCGCGCGCGGCAACGGTGGCCACGCTGCTCGACGGGGCCGAGGAGGTCTCGTACCACCGCGAGTACCGGGTGTTCACAGGGAGCTGGAAGGGCCTGCCGGTGACGGTCGCCTCGCACGGGGTGGGCGCGCCGGGCGCGATCCTGCTCTTCCGGGAGCTGGCGGACGCGGGGGTCCGCACGTTCCTGCGGCTGGGCACGGCGGGTGCGATGAAACCGGACATCGGCGACGGCGACCTGGTGATCGCCGAGGCCGCCGTGCGGGACGACGGCGTGACCCAGCAGCTGCTGCCGCCCGAGTATCCCGCGGTGTCCGCGCCCGAGGCGGTCCTCGCGCTGCAGCGCGCGGCCCGGGAGGCGGGAGTTGCGCACCACCGGGGGATCGTGTGGACCCGGGCAGCTTTCCAGCCGGGACTGATCCCGCTGAACGCGTACGACGGGGCGGGGCTCGCAGCGATCGAGATGGAGCTGTCGGCGCTGCTGGTGACGGCCTCCCTGCGCGGGCTGGTCGCGGGCGGCGTGCTCGTCGTGGACGGCGCCAACGCCGACGAACTGGTCGACGAGGAGGCGGCCTTCTCGACGGGCGGCTACGACCCGTACCGCGAGGTCGTGGCCCGGGGAGTGGAGCACGGCGCGGTCGTCTCGCTGGAGGCGCTGCGGCTGCTGGCGGAGGAGTTCCCGGCATGAGCGAGCGCATCGATCTGCTGATGCACGGCGGCGACGTCCTGACGGTCGACGATGCCGGAACCGTCGTGCGCGACGGGGCCGTCGCCGTCAGCGGGGGCAGCATCGTCGCCGTGGGCGGGGCCGAGGAGCTGCGGGCGCGGTACACGGCCGAGGAGGACATCGACGCGGCGCGCTGTCTCGTCCTGCCGGGTCTTCTCAACACCCATACGCACTTGGCGATGACGTTCCTGCGCGGCCGCGCCGACGACGTCTCGCTCCAGGGTTTCCTGGAACCCCCGACGGCAGGGCGTACGAGGAGCGCCTGGAGTGGGCGCGCCGGGACCTGACCGCGCGCACGCCTTCCGCGCCCGGCGTGCGGCGGGTGCTGTTCGCGCACTCGGTCTACACGCTCGGCCCCGGCCGGCTCACCGAGATCGGCGCGCTGGCGCGGGAGTTCGGGGCGCTGCTGCACATCCACGCCGGGGAGAACGCGACCGAGGTCGCCACCGTCGAGGAGCGCTACGGCAAGCGTCCGGTGGAGCTGCTCGACTCGCTGGGCCTGCTCGGCCCCGACCTGCTGCTCGCGCACGCCGTCGAACTGACCGACCCGGGGATCGCGGCGCTGGCCCGTACGGGCACCTCGGTGGCGCACTGTCCGGTGTCCAACCTGAAGCTGGGCTGCGGGATCGCTCCCGTGCCGCGGCTGCTGAGCGCGGGGGTGACCGTCGGCCTCGGCACGGACGGCGCGGTCAGCTCCAACACGCTCGACGAGGCGGCCGCGCTGGCGGAGCCGGAGGCGCTGGTCTGAGCCGGCCCGGAGGTGTCGTGGAGCCGGTGTGTGGCGACGGTTTCCCGAGGTGACCTAGGGATTCCCCTCCCCGTTCAGCCCACTGAACCCCCATAATGACCTGAGACATCGGATGTCTGAGCGAACAGGGAGGCCCGCCATGGCAGTCACCGATGAGGCGATCGAGAAGATCAAGGGAATGATCGTCTCCGGCGCGCTGCGGCCCGGCGACCGCCTGCCCAAGGAGAGCGAGCTCGCCGCCGACCTCGGACTGTCCCGCAACTCCCTGCGCGAGGCCGTGCGCGCCCTGTCGCTGATCCGGATCCTCGATGTGCGGCAGGGCGACGGCACGTATGTGACGAGCCTCGATCCCCAGCTCCTGCTGGAGGCACTGAGCTTCGTCGTCGACTTCCACCGCGACGACACCGTGCTGGAGTTCCTCGCGGTGCGCCGCATCCTGGAGCCGGCCGCCACGGCCATGGCGGCCGCGCGCATCAGCGAGCAGCAACTGGACGCACTCACGGCCCAGTTGGACAAGCTGGGGCCTGAACCTTCGGTGGACGAGCTGGTCGCCAGCGACCTGGAGTTCCACCGGGGCATCGTGCAGAGCTCCGGCAACTCGGTGCTCTGTTCGCTGCTCGACGGCCTGTCCGGACCCACCACCCGGGCCCGGATCTGGCGCGGCCTGACGCAGGAGGACGCGGTCAGCCGCACCCTGCACGAGCACCGCGCGATCCTCGGTGCGCTGCGGGACCGTGACGCGGAAGCGGCCCGTTCCTGGGCAACCGTGCACATCGCCTCCGTCGAGCAGTGGCTGCGCTCGACGCTTTGACCCCTCGGAGGTATGGACCACCTGAGGGGGCGGGTGGCCCGGGGTGGCGATCATGGGTGTCCGACGGCCTCGGACGGGGCAGTCATCCGTTCACTCCCCCGTGCAAGGGGGCTGCGGGCGCCCCCGCCGAACGCCGTAAGGTTGGGACGTACGCGAGGGCACGTCGGAAGGAGGCACTGGGTGATCGAGCTCGAGGGGGTTCCCGAGCTGATCGACCCGGTCATGGTGGCCGCGTTCGAGGGCTGGAACGATGCCGGCGACGCCGCCTCCACCGCGGTCGCGCATCTGGACAAGGAGTGGAAGGGCGAGGTGTTCGCGGCGCTGGACGCCGAGGACTACTACGACTTCCAGGTGAACCGCCCCACCGTGTTCATGGAGGCCGGCGTCCGTAAGATCACCTGGCCCACGACCCGGCTCTCGGTGGTCCGCGTCGGCGGCGAGAAGCCCCGCGACCTGGTACTGGTCCGCGGAATCGAACCGTCGATGCGCTGGCGCTCGTTCTGCAACGAGCTGCTGGGCTTCGCCCACGAGCTGGGAGTGGAGCTGGTGGTGATCCTCGGAGCCCTGCTCGGAGACACCCCGCACACGCGTCCGGTCCCGATCAGCGGAACCACGTCCGACGCGGACCTGGCCCGCCGGATGGACCTGGAGGAGACCAAGTACGAGGGGCCCACGGGCATCGTGGGCGTTCTGCAGGAGGCGTGCACGCACGCGGGCGTCCCGGCGGTCTCCCTGTGGGCGGCAGTACCGCACTATGTGTCGCAGCCGCCGAACCCGAAGGCCACGCTGGCCCTGCTCAACCGCCTGGAGGACCTGCTCGACCTGCGCATTCCGCTCGGTGAACTGCCGGAGGACGCGCGCGCCTGGCAGCTCGGGGTGGACCAGCTGGCCGCCGAGGACAGCGAGGTCGCCGAGTACGTCCAGACGCTCGAGGAGGCGCGGGACACCGCCGAGCTGCCCGAGGCGTCGGGCGAGGCGATCGCCCGCGAGTTCGAGCGGTATCTGCGCCGACGGGACGGCAACCCGCCCGGCGGGCACGCCACGGCGGACGGCGACACCGGCCCGTTCCGGCGGGACAACCCCGGCGGTCGTACGCGGCCTCCGAAGCCGCCGCGGCCGGGCGGCGAGGACGAGGACTCGTCGGAGGACTGACAGGGCGGTGCGCACCGGCGCACCGCGCTCGCTCGATGCGCATCACCCGTCCACGGGCTTCCCACGCGTCGACGGCTGTCACGGCGTACGTCATGTCGGGTGTCGCGGTCGTCGTGAACCGCGCGTTGGGCAGGTACAGCCGGTCGCGGTGGGCGGCCCCGTGGTCGGGACGACGAGGGTCGGGTCGGTGACACGGCGCCGGAAGACGCCGCTTCGCCCGTCGGGCGCGAGCGCGGACCGGCGGCGAGCGGCGCCGGGCGTCCCCGCCCGGCGCCGCTCTCCTGTGGTTCGGAAGGCAGGCTCAGAGAGCCACGCCGAGCAGCGCGTCCACAGCACGCGAGACCACGCCGGGCGCCCCCGTGTCCGTGCCGCCGCTCTGCTGCTGGAGCTCCACCCAGCGGTCGACCGCTGCGAGCGCGGACGGTGCGTCCAGGTCGTGCGCGAGGGCCTCGCGGATCTCCTCGACGAGCGCCTCCGCGGGCGGGCCGTCGGGCCGGGAGACGGCGGAGCGCCAGCGCTCGAGCCGCGCCTCGGCGTCCCGCAGGACCTGGTCGGTCCACTCCCAGTCGGACCGGTAGTGGTGGGCGAGCAACGCGAGCCGGATCGCGGCCGGGTCGACGCCGTCGCGCCGGAGCCGGGACACGAAGACCAGGTTGCCCTTGGACTTCGACATCTTCTCGCCGTCCAGCGCCACCATGCCGGCGTGGACGTAGGCCTTGGCCATCGGGTACTCGCCGGTCAGCACCTGCGCGTGCGAGGCACCCATCTCGTGGTGCGGGAAGGCGAGGTCGGAGCCGCCGCCCTGCACGTCGAAGCCCATGCCCAGGTGGTCGAGGGCGATGGCGACACACTCGATGTGCCAGCCGGGCCGGCCGCGGCCCAGTGAGCCGCCGTCCCAGCTGGGCTCGCCCTCACGTGCGGCCATCCAGAGCATCGGGTCGAGCGGGTTCTTCTTGCCCGGGCGGTCCGGGTCGCCGCCGCGTTCCGCGGACAGCAGGCGCATGGCGGCGGCGTCCAGGTTGGACACCTTTCCGAAGTTCGGGTCGGACTCCACCGAGAAGTAGGTGTCGCCCTCGAGTTCGTACGCCGCTCCGGCGTCCCTGAGGCGCTCGACGAGCGGCACGATACCGGGTATCGCCTCCACGGCGCCTATGTAGTGCTTCGGGGGGAGCATCCGCAGGGCGGTCATGTCCTCGCGGAAGAGCGCCGTCTCCTTCTCGGCGAGGGCGACCCAGTCGATGTCGTCGCGCCGCGCCCGCTCGAGAAGCGGATCGTCGACGTCGGTCACGTTCTGGACGTAGTGCACCTGCCGCTTGTTGTCGAGCCACACGCGCTGAACGAGGTCGAACGCGTTGTAGGTCGCCGCGTGACCCATGTGGGTCGCGTCGTACGGGGTGATGCCGCAGACGTAGATACGGGCGACGGGACCGGGTTCGAGGGTGACGAGGCCGCCGGTCGCGGTGTCGTGGATCCTCAGGTCGCGGCCCTGACCAGGCAGGGCGGGGACCTCGGAAGCGGGCCAGGCATGCATGTCATGAGCCTAACCGGCCGGAAGTTCCGCATACGAACCGGACCGGTCCGGATGGCCGGGAAGGCGTTGTTGTGCGTTGCCTCCCGGTGTGCATGCCGGTGCGCCGGCACCGGCCGCGTCTCACACCGGCGGCCACGGAATGGCCGGCCACTCCCCGGTGGGCTCCGGGTGCCTGCCCGACTCCAGCAGGGCCTCCACCCGTACCCGCGTGGCCCGCACCTCGGCCGCGGTCAGCAGCTCGGCCAGCCGCAGGGCAAGGGCCGAGTCCTCCTGCAGGAGCTCCTTCAGCCCCTTGAGCACCTCGACCGCCTCCCCCGTCAGTGGCTCCCCGGCCCACCCCCACAGCAGCGTGCGCAGCTTGTTCTCGCTGTTGAAGGTGACCCCGTGGTCGATGCCGTACAGGCGGCCCTCGCCGGCGGGCAGCAGATGGCCGCCCTTGCGGTCGGCGTTGTTGATGACCGCGTCGAGCACGGCCAGACGCCGCAGCCGCTCGTCGTCGGCATGCACGAGCAGGGCCGTCTTCCCCTCACCGACGTCGGCGAGGCCGATGGCCTTCCAGCCGTCCTCCGGTTCCTCGCCGTCCACCAGGGCGAGCAGCTCGGCCTCGGGCTGCGCCTCGATCCACAACTGGCACATGCCCTGGCCGTACGGGCCGTCGCGCAGCACCGTGGGCGGCACGAGGCCCCAGCCGGTCGCCTCGGACACCTCGTAGGCGGCGACCTCACGCTGTGCCAGTGTGCCGTCGGGGAAGTCCCACAGGGGCCGCTCGCCGGCGACGGGCTTGTAGATGCAGGCGGCCTCCTGGCCGTCGGAGGAGACCGTGCAGTACAGCGCCGCGTTGGACGCGTCGCGGATGCGTCCGACCACGGCCAGCTCGCCCTCGGCGAGCAGTTCGGCCGTGGTCACGCTCCGCGGCGGTATCCGTTCTGGCGCGGACATACGTGTCCTTCCGGGTCGAGCGGGAGGCTGCACAGCGGGCAGGGCGGCCGGCCTGCGTTGACGACGTCGAGGGCGCGCTTGGCGAAGGCCCTGGCCTGCGCGCCGGTGAGCCGGACCCGCAGCATCGGCGGACCGTTCTCCTCGTCCTGCAAGAGCCGCTCCTCGGCCTCGGCGAGGTCCTCCTCGGAATCGGCATCCAACTCGACGAGGGCCTGAGCCTCGACGATCATGCGCTGCTCCTCGCCGTCCCAGGCCAGAGCCATGGTGCCGACGCGGAACTCCTCCTCGACGGGGGTCTCGAGAGGAGCCGTGTCGCTGATCTCCGTGGGGGCCATGGCGGGGACGGCCGCGCTGCCGCCACTGCGGCGCACGACCTCGTCGAGAAGCTCGTCCATGCGCTCGGCGAGCGCCGCGACCTGGGTCTTCTCGAGGGCCACGCTGGTCACCCGGGGTCCGGCCGAGGCCTGCAGGAAGAAGGTACGGCGCCCGGGCAGCCCGACCGTGCCGGCCACGAAGCGGTCCGGGGGGTCGTAGAGATACACCTGACGGGACACGTCCTGTCTCCATTGGATCGGGATCGGGACAGGCTGACCGCGCCGTCCCGCTTCCTTTGCTGACAACTACTGCGCTGGTGCGATCGCTTCACCCTACTGCGGCCGACGATCACGGTGCGCCCGCACCGCCCCCGACCGTGGCGTCCGAACCGGAGGGTTCCTCACGTGGCACGAGGGAGGTGAAATCGCCGGTGTCCCCGAGACGAACGAGAAATGGCCTCAGGCGTGTGTAACGGATCGCGGTGATGGAACACGGTTCGACGGAGATCCGCTGGAAGAGGTCGAGATGAAGTCCGAGTGCGTCCGCGACAAGCGACTTGATGATGTCACCGTGCGAGCACATGAGGTACACGGCGTCGGCCCCGTGGTCGCGCTCCACTCGCTCGTTCCACTCCCGTACCGCCTCCGCGGCCCGGCTCTGCATGGCGCGCATCGACTCGCCGCCGGGGAACGCGGCCGCCGAGGGATGCGCCTGCACGACCTCCATCAGCGGCTCGTCCTTCAGCTCGGCGAGCTTGCGGCCGGACCAGTCGCCGTAGTGGCACTCGCCGATCCGCTCGTCGGTGTGCGCGCGCAGTGCGGGACGGGCGTCGAGCAACGGCTGGACGGTCTCCTGACAGCGTTGCAGGGGGCTCGTGACGACCTCGGCGATCGGCAGGTCGGCGAGCCTTCCGGGAAGGGCCGCGGCCTGTTCGGCGCCGCGCTCGTCGAGGGCGACGCCGGGCGTCCAGCCGGCGAGGAGTCCCGAGGTGTTGGCGGTGGAGCGTCCGTGCCGGACGAGGATCAACGTGGGCATGACGCCCAGCCTAAAGGGAGGCCTCACCAGCCGGGCCCGCCGTGCGGGCGGCGTCCGGCGGGGGTGACGGAGGAGCGCCGCAGGGTCACCGCACCGGCGGCGGGGCTCGGGAGGCGGGCGAGCGAGCGGTGCTCGGCATGCGGCGGCACCCAGCGGACGGGAGACTACGCTCCGTGATCATCGACTGCGCCATCTACCGCGCCGGACAGCGGACCGAGGGCCCCCAGGATCTCTCCGACTCCCTGGACGAGGCGCGAGCCTCATCGGACGCCTTCTTGTGGATCGGTCTGCACGAACCGACGGAGAACGAGTTCGACCTGGTCACCAAGGAGTTCGGGCTCCATTCGCTGGCCGTCGAGGACGCGCTGAAGGCGCACCAGCGGCCCAAGCTGGAGGTGTACGACGACTCGCTGTTCATAGTGCTGAAGCCCGTGTCGTACGAACCGCACAGCGACACCGTCTCCACCGGCGAGCTGATGATCTTCCTCGGTGACTCCTTCGTGGTCACCGTGCGCCATGGTGAGCACATGCCGCTCGGGGTCGTCCGGCGTCATCTGGAGGAGCAGCCGCAGATGCTGCGGCACGGGCCGACGGGGGTGCTGTACTCGATCGCGGACTCGATCGTCGACCACTACCTGGACGTCGCGACCGAGCTGCAGACCGACCTGGAGGAGCTGGAGGCCGAGGTCTTCTCGCCCTCGGGCGGCGGATCGCGGCACACGGCCTCGCGGATCTACACGTTCAAGCGGCAGATCCTGGAGTTCCGGCGGGCGACGGTCCCCCTGGCGCCGCCGCTGTCCCGGCTGGCGGGACAGGGGGCCTACGGAGCGACGGTGCCGTTCGTCCAGGAGAAGTCACGGCCCTTCTTCCGTGACGTCTACGACCACTTGATGCGGGTGAACGAGTCGGTGGAGGCCCTGGACCGGCTGGTCTCCGACGTCCTCTCCGCGCATCTGGCGCAGATGAGCGTCCGGCAGAACGACGACATGCGGAAGATCTCGGCGTGGGCGGCGATGGCCGCGGTCCCGACCATGATCGCGGGGATCTACGGGATGAACTTCGCCCATATGCCGGAGCTGCACTGGATCTGGTCGTACCCGGCGGTGATCCTGGTGATGGCGGCCCTCGAGGTCCTGCTGTACCGGCTGTTCAAGCGGCGGGGCTGGATGTGACGGAATTCCGCCGCCCGTGGCCCACCGGCAGGGGGCGGGTGGCTCAGGCCGCCCCGGGAGCCGGGGTGGCGGGCCCGCCGAGCGCGTTGCGCCGCTCCGGCATGCTCAGGGTCACCATCCGCCGCCAGCCCGCCAGCCGCTCGTAGGCGTACACCGCGCGGATACCGGCCGCGAGGACTGCCGACTTGGCCCTCGACCAGCCGAGGATGCGCCCCATGTGGGTCATGACCGCGAGGCTGACGTCCCGGTGGATGCGTATCTCGGCGAGCGCGCACTCGCGCAGCGTGCGCTGGATGAACCGGCCGTGTCCGGCGGCCGCGAAGCGCAGCAGTTCCTCGTGGGAGTACGCCAGGTGGTTGTCCTCGTCACTGGAGATCACGCGGACGGCCCTGCCGACGTCCGGATGGTCCGCGAAGTACGTGCGCAGCAGCGCCATCTGCTCGGCGGCGCGCTGTTCGGTGACCCTGCTGTGCGCCAGGTAGGTGACGACGTCCTGCACCGTGAGCGGCTGGTCGGCCTTGAGCTTCGTGTGCGCGAGACCGATGCCGTGCCGCTCCAGAAGCATCGTGTAGTCGGTCTCCGGGGGCACCGGAACGGGTTCCAGACCGCGCTTCTTCATCAGCGCGTTGAAGATCCGCCCGTGCTTGTCCTCGTCCGCACCATGGCGGGTGATCTTGGGGGCGAGCCCCCGCTCGCTCGCCGGGACGAGTGCGGCGATCCGCCCGTTCTCCCAGCCCCCCTGCGACTCCCCACTGGCCGCGATGGAGCAGAACAGCCGGAAGGAGTCGTCGTTGTCGAGGATCTCCTGGAACAGACTCTTGGCCGAAAGCATGATGGGCACCTCTCTGCCGGACTCCGCAAAGAAAAAGTCAAATGCGGCCGCGGAGGTGCTGCAACATCTGTGCGGGGAGGCTGCGCCGAACGGAGGACCACCCGGCTCGTACCCGGCGCCGTAACCGCACGGGTCCCGGCGCGTTGTTCCCGATGACGGCCGTGGCGGGGAAGACCCCCCGAGCCCCCACCACGGCCGTGGAGACCATCCGCTCCGGTCAGGCGAGTCCGGCCCGCTCCAGGGCCTCGGACCCGGCCCGGAGCGAGGCGAGGCGCTCATCCAGGGTGAAGCCCGCGGGCGCCAGCGTGAGCGTGGTGACGCCGGCCGCGGCGTAGGCCTTCATGCGGTCGGCGATGCGGTCGACGGAGCCCAGCAGGGTGGTCCGGTCGATCAGCTCGTGCGGGACGGCGGCCGCGGCGCCCTGCTTGTCGCCGGACAGGTACGTGTCCTGGATCTCGGTGGCCGCCTTCTCGTACCCCATGCGCCGGGCGAGCTGGTTGTAGAAGTTCTGCTTGCGGCTGCCCATGCCGCCGACGTAGAGGGCGGTGTAGGGGCGGAAGGCGTCGGCGAGCGCGGCCACGTCCTTGTCGTCGCCGACCGCGAGCGGGAGCGTGGGGCAGACGTCGAAGCCGTCGAGCGTCTTGCCCGCCTTCTCGCGCCCGGCGCGCAGGTACTTGATCGCGGTGTCCTCGAGGTGCTCGGCCGAGGGGAAGATGAGCAGGGCCCCGTCGGCGATCTCGCCGGTCTGTTCCAGGTTCTTGGGGCCGATCGCGGCGATGTAGAGCGGGATGTGCTCGCGCTGGGGGTGCACGGTCAGCTTGATCGGCTTGCCGGGGCCGCCGGGCAGCGGGAGGGTCCAGTGCTCACCCTCGTACGACAGCCGCTCGCGCGTCATCGCCTTGCGTACGATCTCCACGTACTCCCGGGTGCGGGCCAGCGGCTTGTCGAACTTGACGCCGTACCAACCCTCGGAGACCTGCGGCCCGGAGACGCCGAGACCGAGGCGGAAACGCCCGCCGGAGAGCGAGTCCAGGGTGGCGGCGGTCATCGCGGTCATCGCGGGCTGGCGGGCCGGGATCTGGAAGATGGCCGAGCCGACGTCGATGCGTTCGGTCCGGGCGGCGACCCAGGTGAGTACGGTGGCCGCGTCGGAGCCGTACGCCTCGGCGGCCCAGCACACCGCGTATCCGAGCCGGTCGGCCTCCTGGGCCACGGCGAGGTTGTCCGCGTCCATTCCGGCGCCCCAGTAGCCGAGGTTGATCCCGAGCTGCATGGCCGATTCCCCTTACCGATCAGTAACGTCCCTTGTGGGCAGACCTTAGCGCGGGGTGCGTCCGGATGGGAGGGCGGTCGTCACCCCCCGGCGGTGCGGGAAATCGGTTATCCACAGGTCCCCCACGAGGCAAGTTGAGGCCGTAATCTCGGCGTTCATGGAGCAGAGGCATCTCGGCCGTACCGGCCTTCGTGTGTCCCGGATCGGACTCGGCACCCTGACGTGGGGGCGCGACACGGACGAGCACGACGCCGCGGACCAGTTGAAGGTCTTCTGGGAGGCGGGCGGAACCCTCGTCGACACGGCGGATGTGTACGGGGACGGGGAGGCCGAGTATCTGCTCGGACAGCTCATGGACGGGCTCGTGCCACGCCGCGACCTGGTCATCTCCACGAAGGCGGGCAGCGTACCCGACCCCGACCGCCGCTTCGACGGCTCGCGGGGCCATCTGCTCGCCGCGCTGGACGCCTCGCTCGCCCGCCTCGGCACGGACTACGTCGACCTGTGGCACATCCACGCCTTCGACCCCCACACCCCGCTGGAGGAGACCCTGCAGACACTCGACCTGGCGGTCACCAGCGGCCGGGCGCGGTACGCGGGCGTGTCCAACTTCTGCGGCTGGCAGCTCGCGAAGGCGGCGACATGGCAGCTCGCCGCGCCGGGCATACGGACCCGCATCGCCAGTACGCAGATGGAGTACTCGCTGCTGCAGCGCGGCGTGGAGCGCGAGGTGCTGCCGGCGGCACTGGACCTCGGGGTCGGACTGCTGCCCTCCTCCCCGCTGGGCCGGGGCGTGCTGACCGGCAAGTACCGGCAGGCGACGCCGGCCGACTCACGCGGGGGCTCGGAGCACATGGCCCCGTTCGTCGCGCCCTACCTGGACGACACCGCCAGCAGCATCGTCGACGCGGTGCAGACGGCCGCCGACGGGCTCTCCGCGACGCCGCTCCAGGTGGCGCTGGCATGGGTCCGCGACCGGCCGGGCGTGGCCGCCCCGATCGTCGGCGCCCGCAACGCACAGCAGCTCACGGCGGCGTTGTCAGTGGAGGCGCTTAGTCTTCCTGACGAGATCTGCCGGGCGCTGGACGACGTGTCGGCCCCGGTGCACCGCTATCCCGATCACGACTGGAGCACGCTGTGACCACGGACCCGGAGAGCACGGAGACGGCCCCCCGGCCGGAAGACGGGGCCCGGGCCGGCGCGGACGGTGCCGCGGAATCGGCAACGCCCGGCGGCGAGGGCTCGGCGGCCTCGCCCTCCGGCGCCGAGGGCGACACCGCCGCCCCTCAGGTGTCCGAGGCCGAGGCCGAGCTGGCCGCCCAGCGGATCGAGCGGGAGCGGATCGAGCGGCGCAAGGCCGAGAAGAAGGAACCGGTCGAGGCCGGCGGAAAGCTCAGCGGGAAGGCCGCCGACCTGCTCGCGGCCGTGCGGGCCGTGGAGAGCGGCGAAAAGCCGGTGTCGAGCGCCTTCAGCGAGTCGGCTCCCGCTCCGCGCCGCCCCGCCCCCGAGCCCCTGCCGCGCACGCCGTCCGTCCCGGTGCCGGTGACCACGGCGGCCCCCGACGCGGAGGTCCTCGCGGCCGTGCGCGCCGTCCTGACCGAGGGGGGCGCCCCCGACACGCTCGCGCCCCAGATCGCCGCGGCCCTCGGCGAGGGAGCGGACGCGCGCCTGCGTGCGGACCCCTGGCAGTTGCTGCGGGTCGCCGGGGTGCGACCCGAGCAGGCCGACGGCTTCGCCCGGGCGCTGCTCGGCGCCGAGTGCCGGCCGGACGACGAGCGACGGGCCCGCGCGGTCACGGTCTGGCTGCTGGAGCAGGCGGCCCTGGCCGGGCACACCGCACTGGAGGTCCCGGCCCTCGAGGCCGCGCTCGCCCAGCGTTCGGTGCCGGACCCCGACGCGGCTGTGCAGAGCACGATCAGCGAGGGCGAGGTCCTGGTCTTCCAGGACGCGCTGGAGACGTCCGCACCGGGCGAGGAAGAAGGCGAGGGCGAGGGCGAGGACCGCCCGGTCCGCGTCCTCATCGGCCTGGAGCGGTACGCGCTCGCGGAGGAGAGCCTCGCCGACGGGCTGGCCCGGCTGATCAACTCCGTGCCGAAGGAGGACCGTTCGGCCCAGGAATGGGAGCGGGCGGCCCGGTCGGCGCACGGCTCCGCCGGGGAGCTGATCCGCGCGGCAGCGGGCCACGGCCTGGTGCTCCACACCGGCGGGGAGGCCTCGCACATCGAGCCGGCGACGCTGCTGCATGCGGCGCGCGGACTCGGGTTGCGCGCCTGGGCCGCCACGCACAGCCCGGTCGGCCGTGACCTGTTCGCCGCGCTGTCGGCGCGGCTCGACCTCCCGGACACTGCCGCGGAGTGGACACCCCCGGCGCCGGCCACGGTGGCGGGTCTGCTGTCCGGTGCCGAGGGGCCGGGCCGGGACGCGGACGGTGCGCTGGACCTGGACCTGCTCATCGTCCTGGACGCACCCCAGCTCGACGTCGAGACGGCGGCGCTGCTCACCGAGTCGCTGCCCGACGGCGCCCGCCTGGTGCTCAGCGGCGACCCGGGAGTGCTGTGGTCGGCCGGTCCCGGGCGGGTGTTCGCCGATCTGCTCGCCGCCCGCGCCTGCCCGCAGATCGCCTCGCGGACCCCCGATGCGGGCCCGATCGGCGAGCTGGTCTCCGCGATCGGTATCGGTGAGCTCCCGCAGGTCGACGCGCCCGGTAAGGAGGTCGTGATCGTGCCGGTGCGGGACGCCGGCGAGGCGGTGCACCGGACCGTGCAGCTGGTCGCGGACTCCGTGCCGCGGGCGATCGGCATCCCGTCCCAGGAGACACAGGTGATCACGCCGGGCCACGGCGGCGCGGCCGGGACCCGTGCGCTCAACTCGGCGCTCAAGGAGCGGCTCAATCCCGGCCCCGGCCGCTTCGGGGGCTTCGACCCCGGTGACCGGATCGCCTACTCTCCGGCACCGGGCCGTACGCTGGCGGGCCATGTCGTCAAGGCGGACGCCGAGGGTCTGCACCTGGAGTGCGGGGGTGCCCCCGTCGTCGTACCGAAGGAGCGCGTGGAGCAGTCCGTGCGGCACGGCTGGGCGCTGACCGCGCACCAGGCTGTGGGGCAGCGGTGGCCCGCGGTGGTCGTGGTGCTGCCCGGTGACGCCGCGCAGGCGCTCAGTCGGCCCTGGGTGTACACGGCCTTCGGCCGGGCGGGCCGCCATCTGTCCGTCGTGCACGGGGTGGAGCAGGCGCTGCCACGAGCGGTGGCCGAGATCCCGGCCAAGCCCCGGACCACCCGCCTGCCCCCGCTGCTGCGGGCCCAGGTCCCGGCCTCCGGCTGAGGGCGGCAGGTTCTTTCTCCGCCGGGGCAGCGATCCACCACGACAGTGGATCTTGGCGGTGCCGAACCGGCCTCGGGCCGTTCGGCACCGTCACCCGGCAGCGGCTCGCAACGGGCGGCAACACCGGGGAGCCTCCCGCCGGGCACGCGCTAGCGCTCGGCGTCCAGCGGCTCCAGGTCCTCGTCCTCGTCCAGCTCCGGATCGGGCCCGAGGTCCTCCTCCAGATCGTCGTCGTCCGACTCGTCGTCGAAGACCGCGCTGACGTCGAAGCGGCAGACGACCCGTTGCGGATCGATCTGCTCGAACGGCGTCTCCAGCCATTCGCCCGGCTCCGCCGGTTCGTCCGCAGCCGTCACCCACAGCGTGGAGTCGCCCTCCTCGAGACCGAACTCCTTGTGCCGGGAGGCGATCTCGTCCGGTTCGAACTCCCCGAACAGGAGCCCGAGCGCGCCGTGGACGGTGCCGGCCGACGACTGCAGCACACCCTCCTCATCCGCGGCATCGACGCGCTGTGCCTGCGCCAGCAGCCGCTGCGGCTCCACCACCGAGTAGTCCCGGCGGATCAGCACGCTCAGCGCGTTCGGTTCCTCGGGGCCCGTGTACGGCGGCAGCGCCTCCTCCGCGCCGGGGATCTCGAAGGGCGTGACCTCGTCGTAGCGGTCATACAGCAGTTCGTCGTACTCCTCGGCCGCCGCGGCCAGCTCGTTGAACGCCTCGTAGACGGCCGGGTCGTCCTCACCCGTCCTGCGCTCGACCGCGGCCAGGTGGCGATCGAGCGCGGTCTTGACCGCCTCGGCGGCGGCGCGTACCTCGGCAGCTGTGGGCTGCGCAGCATCAGACATAGTGCAGACGCTATCCGTACCGGGCCCCAGCCCGCACAATAGATGCGATGCCGGAATACGAATTTGTCGACGTGTACGTACCGCGCGGGGTCTCCCGCAAGGACGCCACACGTCTGCTGACGGACCATGCCGAGTACGGACACTGGGAGTTGGACCGCCTGAGCCTGCTGCGTGACGGCAGCCGCAGGGTGCGGTTGCGCCGACGGATCATCCGCCAGGTGCGCGCGACGTGGTGAGCGAAAGCGGCTGAATCGGATCGGGCCCCGCGTGTGCGGGGCCCGATCCGTTTCACAGACCACTGGGGAAGATTGTGGCGCGGTGGTCTGTTATGTGCCGC
Source organism: Streptomyces sp. NPDC022910 (assembly GCF_055561075.1). Lineage (NCBI taxonomy): Bacteria > Bacillati > Actinomycetota > Actinomycetes > Kitasatosporales > Streptomycetaceae > Streptomyces > Streptomyces sp. NPDC022910. The sequence continues at coordinate 40,375 of NZ_JBVHHL010000021.1, read as the reverse complement.
TTCGGCGGACCGTGCGCCTCGGACCGTCGGTGTCACATGCTCGCGCGCGCCCGGCGGTAGAGCAGCGCGCCGCCGAGCAGCGCGCCCGCACCCGCCGGCACCAGCAGGCCGAGCGGGAGCTGGCTACCGGTGTGGGCGAGCTGTGCCGTGCCCGCGGTCCCGGTGAGGGACTGCGTACCGGGATGGTTGACGTGCCGGGAGCCACCCCCCGGCTGCTGCGGGGTGCCGGGCTGAGCCGGCTGCCCCGGCTGTGTGGGCGTGCCGGGCGGGGTGGTGCCACCCCCGCCACCAGGAGGTGTGGTGCCGCCACCGCCGCCGGGAGGCGTCGTGCCGCCACCGCCGCCCGGAGGGGGGGTGCCGTGCCCGCCGCCGGGCGGGGTCGTCGTGTGACCGCCGCCCGAGGTGTTGGCGCAGTCGTTGCCGGTTGCCGCGTTGCCGAGCCCGCCCACGTTCACGGTGTTGCCGCATACGTTCACGGGAACGTCCACCGGCACCTGCACCTTGTTGCCGGAACCGACGCCGGGCGAGCCGCTGGTGCGCCCGCCCGCGTGGGAGCCGCCGGTGTGGCTGCCCCCGGTGTGGGCGCCACCCCCCTTGTTGACGCACGTGTTGCCCGCTGCCGGGTTGAGCAGCCCGATCACGTTCACGGTGTTGCCGCAGACGTTCACCGGGATGTGCACGGGCGCCTGCACCAAGTTGCCCGACAGCACACCGGGCGAGTCGGTGGCCGATCCGTACGCACCCGAGTCGGCGTGCGCGTAGCCGCCGGTGACGGCGAGGACGCCGGTCGCCGCCGCCACCGTCATCAGGCCCTTGCGGGTGACCTGTCGCATTGCTGATTCCCTGTCTTCGTCGTGGACCTTCTGGAACGCGGCCGCGCGCTGCGTGCGCGAACGCGGAGGAACCGATCGACCCCGGAGCGCAATGCACGCACTCCGGGGCCAACGGACTCAGACCCTCATGGGGCCCCTCATGGGGTGAGGCACAACGTCACTTGTTGATGCAGGTGTTGCCGAAGGCGGGGTTCAGCAGCCCGATCACCGAGATCGTGTTGCCGCAGACGTTCACCGGGACGTGCACCGGCACCTGGACGACATTGCCGGACACGACACCCGGGGAGTGCACGGCGGCACCCTGGGCACCCGAGTCGGCGACGGCCAGACCCGCACCCGCGAGAACCAGACCACCGGTGGCAGCCGCAGCAGCGACGACCTTCTTGATCATTATTCCTCCTTGTTGGCAAAAGCGATCCAAGCCTCGGACCGCACCCCATGTAACGAGGAGGGAGTAATGGAGCTACGAGCTTATGGTCGCATTCACCCGTCCCGGTCGACGCCCGTACGCGCTGGCGAATAGTGCAGTCTCGTTTCAGCGCGCAAACCGGGACGGAACAAGGGGAGTTCGCCGGCTGCTCAGGACGCGTCGATGAACCGGTCGAGGACCCGCACGCCGAACTTCAGCGCGTCCACCGGGACCCGCTCGTCGACACCGTGGAACATGCCCGCGAAGTCCAGCTCCGGCGGCAGCTTCAGCGGAGCGAAGCCGAAGCCCCGAATGCCCAGGTCGTCGAAGGACTTGGCGTCCGTCCCACCGGAGAGCATGTACGGGATCGCCTTCGCCCCCGGGTCCTCTGCCTGCAGCGCGGACTGCATCGCCTCCACCAGCGCGCCGTCGAAGGTGGTCTCGACGGCCTTGTCGGAGTGCACGTCCTCGCGCTTCACATGAGGCCCGAGAATCCGGTCGAGATCCGCGAGGAACTCCTCCTCGAAGCCGGGCAGGAAACGCCCGTCGACGTGCGCGGTGGCCTCTCCCGGGATCACGTTCACCTTGTAACCGGCGTTCAGCTGCGTGGGGTTGGCCGTGTTGCTCAGGGTGGCGCCGATGAGCTTGGCGATGCCCCCGAGCCTGGCCAGGGTCCCCTCCATGTCCTCCGGGTCGAGGTCGGTGCCGAGCGCGTCGCCGAGCTCGTCGAGGAAGGCCCGCGTGGTCTTGGTGACCCGCACCGGGAACCTGTGCCTCCCGAGCCGCGCGACGGCCTCGGACAGCTCGGTGATCGCGTTGTCGCGGTGGATCATCGACCCGTGCCCCGCCGTGCCGGCGACGGTCAGCTTCATCCAGTGCATGCCCTTCTCGGCCGTCTGGATCAGATAGAGCCGCCGCTGCTCGTTCACGGTGAACGAGAACCCGCCCACCTCGCTGATCGCCTCCGTGACCCCCTCGAAGAGGCCGGGGTGTTTGTCGACGAGGTACCGGGCGCCGTAGGTCCCACCGGCCTCCTCGTCCGCGAGGAACGCCAGGACGATGTCGCGCGGCGGCCTGCGCCCGCTGCGCAGCCGGTCGCGGACGACCGCCAGGGTCATGGCGTCCATGTCCTTCATGTCGACCGCGCCGCGCCCCCACACACACCCGTCGGCGATCTCGCCGGAGAACGGGTCGTGCGTCCAGTCCTGTGCGTTGGCCGGTACCACGTCGGTGTGCCCGTGGATGAGCAGCGCGGGCCGCGTGGGGTCCTCGCCCTCGATCCGGGCCACCGTGGAGGCACGGCCCGGGTGCGACTCGAAGATCTGCGGTTCGAGCCCCACCTCGGCGAGCTTCTCGGCGACGTACTCGGCGGCCCGGCGCTCGCCGGGGCCGGAGTGGTCGCCGTAGTTGCTGGTGTCGATCCGGATCAGCTCACGGCAGAGGTCCACGACCTCGTCCTCGCCGGTGACGCTGCTGGCCGTGCCCTTCTCGGTCACGCTGCTTCCTTCCGCTGTCACTGCTGGTGGTCCCCCTCATCCTCCCTCCCATCCCCGCCCCGCCCCAAGGCGGTGCCCGGCCCGTCACACACCGTTCACGCCGGAACGGGGCGTGATCGAACGCCCCCGAAAGCCTGGTAATGTTTCCTTCGTCGCCGCGGGGAAACCCTGCACGGCAGACACCTTGTCCGGGTGGCGGAATGGCAGACGCGCTAGCTTGAGGTGCTAGTGCCCTTTATCGGGCGTGGGGGTTCAAGTCCCCCCTCGGACACGCACCACGAACGGTGTCGACCGGCTCCCGGTCGGCACCGTTCGCGTTTGGCCGGGCCGTCGGGCTGTTCCTAGACTCGGAGTGTGGCCCGGCCCAACGAGGAGGTCGAGGCGCTCCTTCAGGAGTACGCGGACCTCATCGCGATCACGGGAGGCGACGCCTTCAAGGTGCGCGCCTACGAGAAGGCCGCGCGCGCGATCGGAGGCCATCCCGCCGACATCTCCCGTCTCGACGCCGAGGGACTGCGGGACATCCCGAACGTGGGCAGGTCGATCGCCGAGAAGGTGATCGAGTACCTGCGCACCGGCACCGTCACGGCGGTCGAGGAACGCCGGGCGAAGATCCCCGCCGGGGTACGGGAGCTCATCACCATCCCCACGCTGGGTCCGAAGAAGGCGATGAGGCTCTACGAGGACCTGCACATCTCGTCGGTGAGCGAACTGGCCGCCGCCATCGAGGCGGACGCGCTGCACGATCTGAAGGGCTTCGGTGAGAAGACGCAGGAGAACATCCTGCACGGCATCACTCTGATGCAGCAGGCAGGCGGCCGCATCCCGCTGCATCTGGCCCTCGACACCGCCGAGGAAATCGTCTCCGAGCTGTCCGGGGTGACCGGCTGCGAGCGCTGCGCCTACGCCGGATCCCTGCGCCGTATGAAGGAGACCATCGGCGACATCGACGTCCTCGTCGCCGCGAAGCGGTCCGCCCCCTTCATGGACGCGCTCGCCGAGCTGCCGTCCACCGCCGAGGTGATCGCCCACGGCACGAAGAAGACGTCGATCCGTACCACCAAGGGCGTCCAGGTCGACCTGCGGGTGCTGCCGCCGGACTCGTGGGGCGCCGGACTCCAGTACTTCACGGGGTCCAAGGCGCACAACATCCGCACCCGCACCATCGCCGTCCGCCAGGGGCTGAAGCTCTCCGAATACGGCCTGTTCGATGTGGACAGCGGGCAGTCGCTCGCCTCCCGCTCCGAGGAGGACGTGTACGCCCGACTCGGCCTGCCCTGGATTCCGCCGACGCTACGCGAGGACCGTGGGGAGGTCGAGGCCGCCCTGCAGGGTGAGCTGCCGGACATCGTGACCGAGCGGAGCATCCGCGGCGATCTGCACACCCACACGGACCTCACCGACGGTCTCGCCCCGCTGGAGGAGATGGTGGCGGCCGCCGCCGAACGCGGCTACGCGTACTACGCGGTCACCGACCACGCGCCCAACCTGTACATGCAGCGCATGACCGACGAGAAGATCCTCGCCCAGCGGGATCGGCTACGGGCGCTGGAAGGCACCCGGCCCGGGATGCGGCTGCTGCACGGTACCGAGCTCAACATCGGGCCCGAGGGGGACGTGGACTGGCCCGACGAGTTTCTTGCCGGCTTCGACATCTGTGTGGCCTCCCTGCACTCGCACTTCGACCTGGGCCGCAAGGAGATGACCAGGCGGCTCGTGCGGGCCTGCGAGAACCCGCACGTCAACGTCCTCGGTCACCCGACCACGCGGCTGATCGGCAAACGGGCGGGGGTCGACGCCGACTGGGACGAGGTGTTCGCCGTCTGCGCCCGTGCCGGCACGGCTTTGGAGATCAACGCCCAGCCCGACCGGCTCGACCTGTGCGACGAGGACATCCTGCGCGCCAAGGAGCACGGCGCGAAGTTCGCCGTGAACACCGACGCCCACTCCGTCCTCCACCTCGCCCACCTGCGCTACGGCGTCGGAACCGCGCAGCGCGGCTGGCTCACCCCCGACGACGTGATCAACACCTGGCCGCTGCGCAGCCTGCGCCGGTTCCTGCGCAAGGGCAGGACCAACTGACGGCAGGGCCATGTGACGACCGCCGGGGCCGGAGGTGCCGCCGTGCGTTTGCCCGACGGCAGACCGGAGACCCGACAGGTGTCGCGGTCGCGTGGGACGCAGTACGTGAAGCGGTGCGCAAGTGACGGAGGACAGCATGGGTGACGAGGTGGTGCGGGGCAGGACCGCCAACGGGCGGCCGGAGGGCGAGACGCTGGACGAGGTGCTGGCCCGGGAAGTGCCCCATGCTCCGGGTCAGGAGGGCGAAGGGATCCGGGACATGGTCGACGGCGCGGCGGAACGGGGGGACGAGGAGGAAGCCCGGCGGTAGCGCGTCGCCGGGTCACGTGGGCGGCTCTGCGCGCAGGGGACGGAGCGTCAGCGTACCGTCGTTCCCGCGGTCGACGCGGGTGCCGAAGTCCCGGCTGTACCTGTCGAGTTCGGCGCACAGCCACTTGCCGTCCTCGGGCGAGGCGTGCTCCAGCCGCATTCTGCGCGCCTGGAGGGGCACCATCCGGACACCGGTCAGCCGGCCGGTGTCCCGCTCCACCGACACCAGGTACAGCAGCCGCAGGTCGTCGCGGTACCGCTCGTATCCGCCGATGCCCTCGTAGTCGTCGACCAGGTCGCCGCATCCGTACAGCACGAGCCGGCCCCGGTAGGCCTCCAGCGGGCGCGGGTGGTGCGAGGAGTGCCCGTGCACGATGTCCACGCCCTCGTCGACGAGCGCGTGGGCGAAGCGGACCTCGGTGCGGGAGACCTCGTAGCCCCAGTTGGGGCCCCAGTGGACCGAGGCGACCGCGATGTCGCCCGGGCGCTTCAACTGCCGAAGACGGTCGGTGAAGCCGGCCGCGGCGCCCACCGAAGGCCCCGCGACGTAGTCCACGCCGGCCCGTTCCTCGGTGGCGGCCCATTCCTCCGGGATCCCGCTCGACGCCATCCCGAAGGAGAACACCAGCACCCGTCCGCCCGCATCCAGGGGGACGACCGCCGGCCGCCGAGCCGCGATCGCGTCCCGGCCCGCCCCCGCCGTCCGCAGTCCCGCCCCCGCGAGGGAGTCGAGCGTCTCGTCGAGGCCGCGCCGGCCGAAGTCGAGCACGTGGTTGTTGGCCAGGACGCAGACGTCCGGTCGGGCCACGGCCAGGCACGGCAGGTTGGCCGGGTTCATCCGGTAGTGGACGCCCTTCCCGGGCGCGAACTCCCCGTCCTGGGTGACGGAGGTCTCCAGGTTGATCACCCGCACGTCGGGCGCGGCGGACTCCAGAACCGGCAGCGCCTCGCCCCAGGGCCAGCGGAAGGTGACCGGCCGTGGAATCGGCCCGTTCGCCGCCTCGGCCAGGCCGACGTAGGCCCGGGCGTCGCCGATGTACCCCTCCCGCAGCGCCGGGTCTCCGGGGTGCGGAAGGATCTGGTCGACGCCCCGGCCGAGCATCACGTCACCGGCGAGGAACAGGGTGACCACGCCCTCGTGCACCCTTTCAAGTTAAGGCGGTCGCGGGCGTGGTGCGAGGGACCGGCGTCGGGGCCCTCGCCGCTACACGTGGGCGGGGGCCATGTGGTCGGTGAACCAGTCGCGGGCCAGGTCGGTCACCGCTTCCAGCGCGCCGGGCTCCTCGAACAGGTGCGTGGCGCCGGGGACGATCGCGAGCCGGTTCTCGCAACGCAGCTGGGCCTGGGCCTGCCGGTTGAGGTCGAGCACGATCGGGTCGGCGCCGCCGACGATGAGCAGCGTGGGGGCCGTCACCTGGGGCAGCCGCGGCCCGGCGAGGTCCGGTCTGCCGCCGCGGGAGACGGCGGCGGCGATGCGCGTCTGCGGTTCGGCTGCGGCCCACAGGGCGGCAGCCGCGCCGGTGCTGGCGCCGAAGTACCCGATGGCGAGCCCTTCGGTCTCGGGCTGTCCCCGCAGCCAGCGGGTGGTGTCGGCCAACCGTCCCGCCAGCAGGCCGGTGTCGAACACGTTGGCCCGGTCGCGCTCCTCTTCCTCGGTGAGCAGATCGAACAGCAGGGTGCCGAGTCCCGCTCGGTTCAGTCCGGCCGCGACGAACTGGTTGCGCGGGCTGTGACGGCTGCTGCCGCTGCCGTGTGCGAAGACCACGATCCCAGCCGCGCCCTCGGGTACGGTCAGCCGGCCGCGCAACCGGACGGCACCGGCCGTCACCTCCACCTCCCGCTCGAAGGGCCCGGCGTCGGCGGATGCGCGGGAGGGGCCCGTGGTGCGTGCCAGACAGACGGCGACCTCCTCGTCGTCGACCTGGGCGAAGTCGATGTAGAACTGGCCGACCGCGAAGAAGTCCCGCGGGGTCTCCAGGGCGACCAACTCGTCGGCCTCCCCGCCCAGCCGCTCGGTCCAGTCCCGTGGCGCCACGGGCACCGCCAGCACGACCCGCGCCGCTCCGCGGGCGCGGGCGATCCGGCAGGCGGCCCGCGCGGTCGACCCGGTGGCCACGCCGTCGTCGATCACCACGACCGTCCGCCCCTCGATGCCGACCGGTGGGCGACCGCCCCGGTAGCGACCGCCCCGTCGCTCCAGTTCTTCGCGCTCGTCCTCCTCGACCCGCGCCAGTTCCTCCGGTGTGACGCGTGCCTCCCGCACCACCGCGTCGTTGATCACCCGCACGCCGTCCTCGCCGATCGCCCCCATCCCCAGCTCCGGCTGGAAGGGCACGCCCAGCTTCCGGACCAGACAGACGTCCAGCGGCGCGCCGAGCGCCTCGGCGACCTCGGCGGCGACCGGCACTCCTCCCCTGGGCAGTCCCAGCACCACGACGTCCTCGCCCCTGAGGTGCTGGAGGCGCCGGCCCAGCTGCCGACCGGCTTCGAGACGGTCCATGAAGACCACGATGCAGCCTCCTCACTCCTGGGGGCTCCAGAGCGGAGCCGGCGATGCCTCTTCCGGAGCCCCGGCCGCCGTGATGTCGCCCGCGGCGGTGCGCAACAACTTCCGGCCCAGCGCGATCAGCGCGCGACCGGCGGCGAGTTCGTCGCCGATCTCGGGCACCGCCGTGTCGTACGGGTTCCGGTGGGCCTCGGCACAGCTCTCCAGCACGTTGTCACCGGTGTCCAGGACGGCCCGTGCCGTGGTGGCCGGATCGTGTTCGGACAGGTACAGGAACAGCCTCCACTCCTTGCCGGACGGAGGCCGGATGTCGGCGGCTGGAGTCATCTTCCGTCCTCCTCACGCCGGTGCGAGGCGACGCTGCACCGGGGTGCGTGGCTTTCTTCCACTGTGACTCCGATGGGCGCGTACCGCATGGTGCCCGCGGGGCGCCTCGCCGGAGCGGGCAGAATGGTGATCGTGACCACGCGTTCCTGCCCGTGCGGGCTGCCCGAGGCGTACGAGAAGTGCTGTGGCCGTTTCCACACGGGTGCCGCCGCGGCGCCCACCGCCGAGGCGCTCATGCGGTCGCGGTACAGCGCGTTCGTGAAGCGGGACGCGGGGTATCTGCTGCGGACCTGGCATCCGCGTACCCGGCCCGCGCGGCTCGACCTCGATCCGGGCATGCGCTGGACGGGCCTCGAGATCCTGGAGACGACGGACGGATCCGCCTTCCACTCCATGGGGACGGTGACGTTCCGGGCTTCGCACCGGGGAGGCACCCTGCACGAGCGCAGCCGGTTCGAACGGGTCGACGGAGCCTGGGTGTACGTCGACGGGACCTTCCTCGACTGACGGGGCCGAGCGCCGGCCTGCGCCGGGCGAGGACCGGCCGCTACGGCGCCAGGATGTCCAGTTCGTGGAGCGCGCCGACCGTGATCTCGCGGGTCAGCTGCTCCGCGCGGGCCGCGTCGCCCTCCCGTACCGCCTCCGCGACCTGGACGTGCAGGGTCACCGCGGCCGGGTCGGGGTCCTCGAACATGACGTCGTGATGGGTGCGGCCGGACAGGACCTCGGCGACGACATCGCCCAGGCGGGCGAACATCTCGTTGCCCGACGCGTCCAGGATCACCCGGTGGAAGGCCACGTCGTGGGCCAGATAGGCCTCCAGCTTGTGGCCGCGTGAGTTGGCGACCATTCCCAGTGCGCACTCGGTGAGTTCGGCGCACTGCTCGGCTGTGGCGTTGCGCGCGGCCAGTCCCGCGGCTGCCGGTTCGATCGCCGAGCGCAGGACTGTCAGCGAGCGCAGCTGGTGCGGGCGGTCGGCGCCGGCCAGCCGCCACCGGATGACCTGGGGGTCGTAGACGTTCCACTCGGACTTGGGCCGGACCGTCACGCCCACCCGACGGCGGGACTCCACCAGGTGCATCGACTCCAGAACGCGCACCGCCTCCCGCATCACGGAACGCGAGACCTCGAAGTACTGGGCGAGTTCGTCCGTACGCAGAACGCTGCCCGGCGGGTACTCGCCCGCGGTGATCGCTGGGCCGAGGGTGTCCAGTACACGGCCGTGCAGCCCCCGGCCCGGTGTGCTCATGCACTCAGAGTACGAGGCGGGTCACGCGAAGAAAAAGTCAGACTTATATGTCACAGACTCTTGAATTCGTCGTACCTAATCGGTTTCAGTGACGTCGACACAAGTCGACGAAGACAGCGAGGAAGCGATGAGTACCCCCCACGTCGTCGTGGTCATGGGCGTCGCGGGCACGGGAAAGACCACGATCGGTCCCCTGCTCGCGGCCCGGCTCGGCGTTCCGTACGCCGAGGGCGACGACTTCCACCCTCCGGCCAACATCGCCAAGATGTCGGCCGGAATCCCGCTCGACGACCAGGACCGCTGGCCCTGGCTGGACGCCATCGGTGCCTGGGCGCACGAGCGGGCGGGGCTCGGCGGGGTGGTCAGCAGCTCGGCGCTGAAGCGGGCGTACCGCGACCGGTTGCGGGCCGCGGCTCCCGGCGTCGTCTTCGTGCACCTCACGGGCGACCGCTCGCTCATCGAGGACCGGATGGCGCACCGGCAGGGGCACTTCATGCCCACCGCACTGCTGGACTCCCAGCTCGCCACGCTCCAGCCCCTGGAGCCGGACGAGCCGGGGGTCGCGGTGGACGTCTCGGGCAGCCCCGAGGAGATCACCGCCCGCGCCCTGAACGCCCTGCGGGACTTCGAGCGGTCCTCCGCCGCGCAGTAGATCCCAGCCCTCGCAGTACCCCTCGGCCCTTGTGGCCGGCCCCACTCCCCCGGGGCCGCCGTGCCGAGGGCTCTCCTCACCCGAAACCGAGAGTTCCTCTCCTCACCCAAGGGAACCCCCCGTGACCAGACTCAGCGTCGAGATGCTGGCAGCGGACACCGTCGAGCCGATCACGTCGGCGGGCCATGCTCAGCTGGGCATCGCGGTACTGGCGGGCATCGCCGTCATCGTGCTGCTCATCACCAAGTTCAAGCTCCACGCCTTCCTGGCCCTGACCATCGGCTCGCTCGCGCTGGGCGCGTTCGCAGGGGCGCCGTTGGACAAGGCGATCGTCAGTTTCACCACCGGTCTCGGCACGACCGTCGCCGGTGTGGGCGTCCTCATCGCCCTGGGCGCCGTCCTCGGCAAGCTGCTCGCCGACTCGGGCGGCGCGGACCAGATCGTCGACACGATCCTCGCCAAGGCGAAGGGCCGTGCGATGCCGTGGGCGATGGTCCTGATCGCCTCGGTGATCGGTCTGCCGCTGTTCTTCGAGGTCGGCATCGTGCTGCTGATCCCGGTCGTGCTGATGGTCGCCAAGCGCGGCAACTACTCGCTGATGCGCATCGGCATCCCGGCACTCGCGGGTCTGTCGGTGATGCACGGTCTGATTCCGCCGCACCCCGGCCCGTTGGTGGCCATCGACGCCGTCAAGGCCAACCTCGGCGTGACGCTGGCGCTCGGCGTCCTGGTCGCCATCCCCACCGTGATCATCGCCGGTCCGCTGTTCTCGAAGGTCGCCGCCCGATGGGTGGACGTCCCGGTCCCCGAGCGCATGATCCAGCCGCGTCCTTCCGAGGAGCTGGAGAAGCGCCCCGGCTTCGGAGCCACGCTCGCCACCGTTCTCCTGCCGGTCGTCCTGATGCTGTCCAAGGCGCTCGTCGACATCGTCGTGGACGACCCGGCGAAGATGGTGCAGCGCGTCTTCGACGTGATCGGCTCGCCGCTGATCGCCCTGCTCGCGGCGGTGATCGTCGGCATCTTCACCCTGGGCCGCCCCGCCGGTTTCACCAAGGAACGCATCTCGCAGACCGTCGAGAAGGGACTCGCGCCCATCGCCGGCATCCTGCTCATCGTCGGCGCAGGCGGCGGCTTCAAGCAGACGCTGATCGACTCCGGCGTGGGCCAGATGATTCTGGACATCTCCAAGGACTGGTCGATACCCGCGCTGCTGCTGGCCTGGCTGATCGCGGTGGCGATCCGGCTGGCGACGGGTTCGGCGACCGTGGCGACCGTGTCGGCCGCAGGTCTGGTCGCGCCGCTCGCGGCCGACATGTCGACCACCCACGCGGCCCTGCTGGTCCTGGCGATCGGCGCCGGCTCCCTCTTCTTCAGCCATGTCAACGATGCCGGTTTCTGGCTGGTGAAGGAGTACTTCGGGCTGAGCGTCGGACAGACCCTCAAGACGTGGTCGGTCATGGAGACAATCATCTCGGTGGTCGCCGGCGCACTGGTCCTGCTGTTGTCCCTCTTGATCTAGGAGTACGGCGATGACGGCTCACCCTCTCTTCGACATCGGCGGCCGTACGGCGCTGGTGACCGGTTCCAGCCGGGGTATCGGGCTCGCGCTCGCCCGCGGTCTGCTCGAGGCCGGCTGCACCGTGGTCCTCAACGGACGCGACGCCGACCGGCTCACGAAGGCGGCGGCGGAACTCTCGGGGGACGTGCACACGGCCGCCTTCGACGTGACCGACGGTTCCTCGGTCGCCGCCGGCATCGCGGATGTCGAAGAGCGGGTGGGCCCACTGGACATCCTGGTCAACAACGCGGGCATGCAACTGCGCGCCCCGCTCCTGGAGTTCACCGACGCCGACTGGCACCGGATCCTGGACACCAACCTCACCAGCGCGTTCCTGGTCGGCCGTGAGGCGGCCCGGCGGATGACGGAACGCGGCCACGGGAAGATCATCAACATCTGCTCGCTGCAGAGCGAGGTGGTCCGTCCCGGCATCGCGCCGTACGCGGCGACCAAAGGCGCGCTGAAGATGCTCACCAAGGGCATGTGCGCGGACTGGGGCCCACACGGTGTGCAGGTCAACGGGCTCGGCCCCGGCTATGTCGAGACCGAGCTGACCCGGCCGCTCGTCGAGGACGAGGAGTTCAGCGCATGGGTGCGGCGGCGCACCCCGGCCGGGCGCTGGGGTCGTACGGACGACCTGGTGGGCGGGGTGCTGTTCCTCGCCTCCCCGGCGGCCGACTTCGTCAGCGGGCAGGTGCTCTACGTCGACGGCGGCATGACGAGCGTGCTGTGAAGGAAGGCCCGGAGATGCTCGGTTGTGTGATCCATGGTCAGGGCGACCTCCGCGTGGACGAGTTGCCGGCCCCCCAGGCCGCGCCCGGGCAGGCGCTGGTCGCCGTACGCTACGGCGGGGTCTGCGGCTCGGACCTGCACTACTGGCGGCACGGTGGGGTCGGGGACTTCCGGCTCGAGGAGCCGATGGTGCTCGGTCACGAGGTGGTGGGGACGGTCGTCTCCTACGGGGACGGCGCGTCCGGTCCCGTCGCCGGTACGGCCGTCGCAGTGCACCCGGCCACTGCGTGCGGGGTGTGCCCGGAGTGCGTGGACGGACGGCGGAACGTGTGCCGGGACACCCGCTACCTGGGCAGTGCGGCCCGCTTTCCGCACGTCCCGGGCGGTTTCGCGGCCCAGCTGGCTGTACCCGCCGCCCAGTTGAGGGCCGTTCCGGCGGGTCTGGAACTGCGCCGGGCGGTACTCGCCGAACCACTGGCGGTGGCGATGCACGCGGTGCGGCGGGCCGGGCCGATGGCCGGGCACCAGGTACTGGTGACAGGCGCCGGACCGATCGGCTGTCTCGTGGTCGCGGCCGCGAAGGCGGCGGGCGCGGCCATGGTCACGGTCACCGACCTCCTGCCCCGGGCACTGCGGTTCGCCGCGGCGGCGGGCGCCGACACGCTCGTACGGGCGGACGACCCGGACGACGCCGGATGGCCCACGGAGGTCGACGTGGCCATCGAGGCGTCCGGGGTCGCCGCCGGGCTCGACACCTGCCTGCGGCTGGTGCGGCGGGGCGGTGTCGTGGTCCAGCTCGGCATGCTGCCACCGGGGCAGAGCCCCTTCGCGGGGAACCTGGTGGTGAGCCGGGAGATCGAGCTGCGCGGGGCGTTCCGCTTCGACACGGAGTTCGACGAGGCGCTCGACCTGCTCGCGTCCGAGTCGGCCTTCGACTCGCTGGTCAGCGCGGTGGTGCCGGTCACCGAGGCGGAGTCGGCGTTCGCCCTGGCGGCGGACCGAAGCCGCTCCTGCAAGGTGTTGCTGGACTTCGGGGCCTGACTACAGCGGGCGCCCCACCAACGAGTCGAGGATGTCACGGGCGGCGACCGGTCGCTTCCCCGGGGAACGCTCCGCCATCGCCTCGTGGCGACGCTCACGTGCCGCGTGAAGAGCGCCGCCGCGCACGGCCTTGACGTCGGGGCGCCGGCCGCGGCCGAGCGGGCCGCCGACCGGGCGGTCGCCGCGGGGCACGGCCACGAGGGGCTCGCCCGGCTCTCCACGGCCGTGACGGCTACGGACGCCACAGTGGATGCTCCCGGTCGGCCCACTCCCGGCTGACCAGCCCCGTCCGCAGGCCCCGGCGCGCTTCCGGGTCGCCGAGGGCCATGCCGATGTGGCCGGCCAGGACGACGCCGATGGTCAGGGCCAGCCAGTCGTGGACGAAGGTCGCCGAAGTGCGCCACATCAACGGTGTGAGGTGGGTGAACCACATCAGCAGTCCCGTACCAAGCATCACCAGCGTGGCGCCCGCGATCCAGGCCGCGTACGTCTTCTGGCCCGCGTTGAACTTGCCCGCGGGACGCGACGCTCTGCGGTCGTCGCGGCGCAGGGCCGCGCGCAGCCAGACCCGGTCGTGCGGCCCCCAGCGGTTGAGGTGGCCGAGATCCGCGCGGAAGGCTCGGGTGGCGAGGCCCCCCAGGACCGGGACCGGGAGCAGGAGGCCCGCCCATTCGTGGATCCTGACCACCAGTTCGCGGCGGCCCACCAGTTCTGCGAAGGCAGGGATGTAGAGGCAGGCCGCGGTGGCCACGCACAGGCCCATCAGCGCGGCCGTGACGCGGTGCACCCACTTCTCTCCCCGGCTGAAGCGGCGTACGTGCGTGGACCGGGCCGGGGCCTCAACTGGTGGGTGCATCGTCTCGTCCGTTCGACTTGCCGACCCAGGCGTCCACGTCGTACCCGCGCTCCTCCCAGTACCCGGGGCGGACGCCCTGGGTGACGGTGATGCCGGAGAGCCACTTGGCGGACTTGTAGAAGTACATGGGAGCGACATAGAGGCGCACGGGGCCACCGTGGTCGTGGCTCACCGGCTTGTCCTGCATCTTCAGGGCGACCAGGACGTCGCTGCGGCGCGCCTGGTCGAGCGTGAGGCTCTCGGTGTAGGCCCCGTCGAAGCAGGTGAAGCGGACCGCGCCGGCGGACGAGCGGACGCCCGCGGCGTCCAGCAGCGTCGAGAGTCGTACCCCCTCGAACGGCGTCTTCGGCACCCGCCAGCCCGTGACGCACTGGACGTCGTGCACGAGCCGGGTCTGCGGCAGCGCGCGCAGGTCGGCGAGCGTGTACGTCTTCGGGCGGTCGACCAGACCGTTCACCGTGAGGCGGTAGGTCGTCTCGGTCAGGCGGGGGACGGACGCCGTCACCGAGTAGTAGCGGAAGCCGCCGCCGTTGGGCAGCAGTCCGGTCAGACCCGTCGGGTCCTTGCCGGAGACGCTGCCGAGGAATGCCTCGAGGCCGCGCTGGAGCGTGGGCGCGGCGACGACGCCGAGCGCCCCCAGCCCCAGGGTGCCCAGTAGGACCCGGCGGCCGATCGGGGTGCCGATCGCGGTGGGGTCCGGCGTCTCCCGGTCCGCGGGCTGCGGTGCGTCCCGCTCTTCGGGTCGTTCAGGGTTCACACCACGATTCGAGCACCCGCCACCCCTTCGGGGCCAGGGGCGACGGGTGCCCGTCAGGATTCCGTAACCACTTCTCACCCGGTTCTCAGGAAGTGGATCTCCGCTCTCGGCCGGTCACGACGCCGACTCCGCCGCCTTCTCCAGCTGGAACGCCTCGTTGCCCAGGCCGATCCGGGCGTGTGCCTGTGGTCTGCGGGAGCGCAGCAGCAGGCCCTG
Source organism: Streptomyces sp. NPDC022910 (assembly GCF_055561075.1). NCBI lineage: Bacteria > Bacillati > Actinomycetota > Actinomycetes > Kitasatosporales > Streptomycetaceae > Streptomyces > Streptomyces sp. NPDC022910. The sequence goes on along the minus strand of NZ_JBVHHL010000021.1, from coordinate 25,352 downwards.
GACCAGGCCGAGCAGCAGGGCCACGCCGATGATCGCCGGAAGCAGCCGGCCGAGCGCGGAGTCCGGGCCCGTGCCGACCAGGACGTCGAAGTCCTTGACCGTGTAGCCGGCGATCACCAGCAGCGCGATACCGGACACCGCGGAGGTGGCGAGCCGCCAGGCCTGTGCGCGGGCGGAGCCGCGACGGGCGAAGAAAACGATCACCGAGGCACAGGCCGCCACCATCAGCAGGGTGACCCCGAGCGCGCCGACGCTGCCGAACCAGGTGAACAGGTGCAGCACGGGCGCGGTCGGGTCGCCGTTCGGCTTGTCGTCGGCCACCGCGAAGGCGATCACGACCACCGCGGACACCGCGCTCTGCAGCAGCGAGCCCGTGCCGGGGGCGCCGTTCGCACCCGTCGTACGGCCGAAGGCGGCCGGCAGAAGTCCCTCGCGGCCCATGGCGAAGGCGTACCGAGCGACGACGTTGTGGAAGCTGAGCAGCGCGGCGAACATGCCGGTCACGAACAGCACGTGCAGCACGTCGGTGAAGGTGTGGCCGAGAAGGGACTCCGTGAGCCAGAACAGCAGGCCCGCGCTCTGTTTCTGGGCGGCCGGGACGATTGCGGAGGGCCCTGCGGCGATCGTCAGCGCCCAGGAGCTGACGGCGAAGAAGACGGAGACGAAGCCGATCGCGAGGAACATCACGCGGGGCACCAGGACGTGCGGGCGGCTCGTCTCCTCGGCGTAGACGGGCGCCTGTTCGAAGCCGGTGAAGGCGGCGACGCAGAAGCACAGCGCGGTGCCGACGCCCGCCCCGGTGAGCGTGTCCGGGTTGAAGGCGTGCAGCGACAGGCCTTCTTTGGCGGGGTCACTCACGGCTGCCACGTCGAAGATGACCACGAGCGCGACCTCGATCAGCAGAAGCACGCCGAGCACGCGCGCGTTGACGTCGATCTTCAGCCAGCCGAGCACGCCGACGACGGCCACGGCGGTCAGCGCGGGTATCCACCAGGCGACCTGGAGGTCCAGGTAGATGGCGCACAGGTTGGAGACCTCGAAGCCGAAGATGCCGTAGATCCCGAACTGCAGCGCGCTGTATGCGACGAGGGCGACCGCCGCTGCGGCCGCGCCGGCCGTGCCGCCGAGGCCGCGGGAGATATAGGCGTAGAACGCGCCCGCATTGTGGACGTGGCGGCTCATCTCCGCATAGCCGAAGGAGAACAGGGCGAGCACCACACCGAGGAGCACGAAGAGCAGCGGCTCGCCGACGATGCCCATCACCCCGAATGTGGTGGGCATGACACCAGCGACCACCATGAGGGGGGCGGTCGCGGCCAGCACGGACAGCAGCAGTCCCGCCGTGCCGAGGCGGTCGGCACGCAGGGCGCGCCCTTGTCCCTTGAAGGTGCTGATACCGCCGCCGTCGTCGGCGGCCGGTCTGCTCGTGCTCGAACTGCCGGTCGTCATCGCGCGGTTGTCCTTTCGGATCTGATGGACGGGGACTTTCTCGTGGACGGGACTTTCGGATCTTTCCGGCGGAGCCCTCACGCCGTGCCCAGCGCCCTTTCGCGCGCGGCACGGAAGGCCTGGTAGGGGTCGCGGTCCGGGTACGACCACGGCGCCGGGGTCGCGTACGGGCCGATGCGGTGGAACAGGGCGGCGGCCTCGGCGCCCCGGCCCTCGCAGTACTTGGCATGGGCGAGGTAGTTGAGGTCGACAAGGCGGCGCGGATGGTCGTCGTGCTGCCATTCCAGCCACCAGTCGAACGCGGCCTTCATCACCTGGCGGGCCCGCCGTCCCACCCAGTGCCCGGAGGCGACGGGGTCGGCGGACTCGGTGCCGGCTGCGGCCAGCACCCGGTACCGCTCGGCGTGCGCGACGACCGGGAGGATGGCGAGCGGCAAGTTCGCGGGGGCCTGTTCGGCGGCCCAGTTGGCGAAGTCGTAGACCTCGTGCAGCGGGTCCTGCCCGGCGTCGGCGCGGCGCTCGGCGAGCCGGGCGATCACCAGGTGGTGCGCGTGGTGGTGGTCCGGGTAGCGGGCGCGGACCTCGTCGAAGAGGTGGACCACCTCCTCCTCGGTGCCGAGCGAGCGCTCGAGGATCAGCAGGCCGAGCCACGGTGTCGGATCCTCGGGGGCGAGCGCGACTGCCGCCCGGCAGGCTTCACGGGCCGCATCCGGGCGCTCCTTGCCCTGCAGCGCACGGTGGACGGTGGCGTGGGCTACCAGGACGGAGGCGGACGGGGAGTCCGGTTCGGCGACTTGCCAGTCGCGCGCCCAGGCGAGGGCGGAGGGCTCCTGCGCGAGGACGGTCACGCGGTGCCCGCGGCGATCCCAGTCGTCGCCGGTCGCGGCGAGCAGGGCACGGACGTCGACCCACCGCCCCCGGGCCAGCGAAGACCGTGCGGTGACGAGTTCCGCGTCCTCGAGCGCGGCGTCGAAGACCTCGGCCGCACGCTTGCGGCCGCGGCCGAACGACGGCGGGGGTGGGGGTGGCACCGCGGGGTTTCCTTACAGAACGCGGCTCGTCAGGGTTCGCTCACGCACAGCAAACCCCGCGCCAACAGTTTGCGTCAAGGGCGGACCGGCACCGCGACACTGTCAACTCCCCGCGACGGTAGGAGCGTTGACGCCACAACCGGCTCGCGGGCGACGCCCGCACCGGGCGTGACTCCGCATCCGGCTCGCGGGGCGACGGCCCCACCACGAGTCACTCCGCATCCGGCTCGCGGGGCGACCGTCCCAACACCAACGACCCCACAACCGGCTCGCGAGACACCGCCCACCACCAGCGACCCCACAACCCGCCCACAGGGCCACCGCCCCACCCCAAGGGACTCCACAACCCCCGCGCAGCTCCGTACCGCAGTTGACTCCACAGCGGGCTCGCAGGGCCAATCCGTACCGAAGTTGACTCCGCAACCGGCTCACAGCGCCTCACCCGTACCGAAGTTGACTCCGCAACCGGCGCGCCGGACCCGCCCGTACAGGAGTTGACGCCTCCCCCGCTCGCGGGGCGCCCGCTGTACCGGATTTCGAGTCGGCTCCCGGGATGGCGCCGTGCGGGGCGCCGCGGCGCCGCCCTTGCCTTCCCGCCGGACCGGCCGACCTCCGCCGGTTATCCGACCGCCTTCGCCGCCGCCCGCCCCGCGACACGCCCCGAGAACAGGCAGCCGCCGAGGAACGTGCCTTCAAGGGAGCGGTAGCCGTGCACCCCGCCGCCGCCGAAACCCGCCGCCTCCCCGGCCGCGTACACACCGGCCAGCGGGTCGCCGCCCTCGGTCAGCACCCGCGAGGAGAGGTCGGTCTCCAGACCGCCGAGCGTCTTGCGGGTGAGGATGTTCAGGCGCACCGCGATCAGCGGGCCGGCTTTGGGGTCGAGGATGCGGTGCGGAGGGGCGGTGCGGATCAGCCGGTCGCCCAGGAACCTGCGCGCGCCGCGGATCGCCGTCACCTGGAGGTCCTTGGTGAAGGGGTTCAGGATCTCCCGGTCGCGCGCCACGATCTCGCGGCGCAGCGCGGCCTCGTCGATGAGCGGCTCCTTGGTGAGCGCGTTCATGCCGCGCACCAGCGCCCCCAGGTCCTTCTCGACGACGAAGTCGACGCCGTTGTCCATGAACGCCTTGACCGGTCCCGGCACGTCCGCGCGTGCCCGCCCGATCACGTCCCTGACGGACTTGCCGGTGAGGTCCGGGTTCTGCTCGGAGCCCGAGAGCGCGAACTCCTTGCCGATGATCTTCTGGTCGAGCACGAACCACGTGTAGTCGTACCCGGTCTTCATGATGTGCTCGAGCGTGCCGAGGGTGTCGAAGCCGGGGAAGAGCGGGACAGGCAGCCGCCGGCCACGGGCGTCGAACCAGAGGGAAGAGGGCCCCGGCAGGATGCGGATGCCGTGGTTGTCCCAGATGGGGTTCCAGTTGTGCAGGCCCTCGGTGTAGTGCCACATGCGGTCGCGGTTGATCAGCCGGGCGCCCGCCTCCTCGGCGAGGCCGAGCATCTTGCCGTCGACGTGCGCCGGCACGCCGGAGACCATGCGCTCGGGCGGGTTGCCGAGGCGCTTCGGCCAGTTGGCGCGCACCAGGTCGTGGTTGCCGCCGATGCCGCCGCTGGTGACGATCAACGCCTGGGCCCTCAACTCGAAGGCGCCGGTGACGGTGCGGCTGCTGGCCCTGCCCCGCTGCACGTCCGAGGGGGCAAGGATCTCGCCGTTCACGGTGTCCACGTCGCCCGCGCTGCGCGAAAGGCCGGTGACGCGGTGGCGGAACTTCAACTGGACGAGACCGCGCGCGACCCCGGCCCGCACGCGCCGCACGAACGGTGCGATCACTCCGGGGCCGGTCCCCCAGGTGATGTGGAAACGGGGAACGGAGTTGCCGTGCCCGGTGGCGTCGTAGCCGCCGCGCTCGGCCCAGCCGACCACCGGGAAGAAGCGGACGCCCTGCCCGTGCAGCCAGGCCCGCTTCTCGCCGGCCGCGAAGTCGACGTACGCCTCCGCCCACTTGCGCGGCCAGTGGTCCTCGGGGCGGTCGAAGGCGGCCGTGCCCATCCAGTCCTGGAGGGCGAGGGCGTGACTGTCCCTGATCCGCAGTCGGCGCTGCTCCGGAGAGTCGACGAAGAACAGACCGCCGAAGGACCAGAACGCCTGGCCGCCCATCGACTGCTCCGGCTCCTGGTCGAGGAGGATCACCTTCCGGCCGGCGTCCACCAGTTCCGCGGTGGCCGTGAGTCCGGCGAGGCCTGCCCCGATCACGATGACATCAGCGTCGTAGGCCATGCGCCCGTCCTCTCGCGGTGACTACCGGTCCGTACCTTGTTACTGACGGGTCAGATCCTTCGGCAGAAGAGTGACCGAGTCAACCGCCTCTCAACGGGTACTCGCCTCTGCGGGCACCCGGCCGCTCGGCGGCCGGGGCCTTGCCGAGAAGCGGTCAAGCACGGGCGGGGCACAGCGGGGAGCGCTACAGTCAGCGTGATACGCATCCCGTGACTCCGCTGAATCATCGAGGTACAGCGTGTCGGTACTGGTTCTGGCTCTCGCCGTGAGCGCGGCCTTCTGTCTGGGCACCGGGTTCGTGCTGCAGCAGAACGCCGCCCAGCAGGCACCGCTGAGCGACTTCCTCTCCCCGCGGCTGCTGCTGGACCTGGTGAAGATGCCGCGCTGGCTCGGCGGCCTCGGTCTGATGGTGGCCGGAATGATCCTCAGCGCGATCGCACTGGCCCACGGGGAGATCTCCCTGGTCGAGCCACTGGTCGCCACGAACCTGCTGTTCGCGATGGCCGAGTCCCGCCGACAGACCAAGCAGCCTCTCGGCCGCCAGGGCTGGTCCGGGCTGCTGCTGCTCGCCGGCGGCGTCACTGCGTTCATCGTGGCGGGCCGGCCCGAGGGGGGAAACGCGGTCACCGATCCCGTACGGCACTGGCTCATCATCGGCGTGGTGGTCGGCCTGGCGCTGCTCCTGACGACGTATGCGAAGAAGTCGCGGCTGATCATCGGGCCGGTGCTGCTGGGGCTGGCGGCGGGTCTGCTGTACGGCGTGCAGGACGCGCTCACCCGGGTCAGCGGGCAGCGGATCACGGAGGGCGGCTGGACGGAGTTCATAACGGGCTGGCAGCCGTACGGCGTCCTGGTGCTCGGGGTGACGGGACTGGTCCTGGTACAGAGCGCGTTCGAGACGGCGCCACTGCGGATGTCCCTGCCGGCGCTCACCGCGGCGCAGCCGCTGGCCGGGATCCTGTGCGGCGTGGGCTTCCTCGGCGACCGGCTGCGCACCGACACGGGCGCGCTGGCCTGGGAGGCGGCGGGGCTGGCGGCGATCGTCTTCGGCATCGTGCTGCTCGGGCTGCACCCGGCGATGCCGCGGGGACTGGGAGAGCCCGAGCGGGAGAAGGATCTGCAGCCGCGGTGACCGAACCGGGCGCGGGTTCGGCGATACCGGAGCCACCGGTGGCCCAAGGGCACGGAACTGCTTGGATGGCCCCATGAGTGCCGCCGACGAGCTCCTCGACATCGTGGACGAGAACGACCGGGTCATCGGGCAGTCGCCCCGCGGTGAGGCATACGCGCGCGGGTTGCGCCACCGGTGCGTGTTCATCCAGGCGCGGGACGCCGAAGGCCGTGTCTTCGTGCACCGCCGCACGCCCACCAAACTGGTCTTCCCGTCCCTGTACGACATGTTCGTGGGAGGGGTCGTCGGCGCGGGAGAGACCTACGACGACGCAGCGCTGCGCGAGGCCGAGGAGGAACTCGGCGTGAGCGGACTCCCCCGTCCCGAGCCGCTCTTCAAGTTCCTGTACGACGGCGGCGCCGGCCGGACCTGGTGGTCCTCCGTCTACCAGGTCCGCTGCGACCTGCCCGTCAGCCCTCAGGTCGAGGAGGTCGCCTGGCACGACTTCCTGCCGGAGGACGAGGTGGAACGCCGGCTGTCCGCCTGGGAGTGGGTCCCGGACGGGCTCGCCGCCTACGAGCGGCTCAGGGCGCACCGCCGCTCCACGGGCTGACCCGCAGCCGCACCTGTGCCCCGGGCGCCCGGCACAGGCTCCACGCGGGGCCCGGTAGGGTCCTGAACGTGATCGAATTCGTACGGAACGTCCGGCTGTGGTTCGCGCCCAAGGAGGTCCGGGAGGAAGGCCGTACGCCCGACTATCGCTTCTCCCTGGCCAACGAGCGCACCTTTCTGGCCTGGCTGCGTACGGCACTGGCACTGATCGGCGGCGGCTTCGCCGTGGACCAGTTCCTGCCGGACCTGCGCTGGGCCTGGCGCGTGGGGCTGGCCCTCGCCCTGCTCGGGGCCGGGGTCCTGTGCTCGCTGCGCGCCATCAACCACTGGGTGCGCTGCGAGCGGGCGATGCGGCGCGGCGAGGACCTGCCCGCGTCCCGCTTCCCGGCGCTGCTGAGCATCGTCATCGCCGTGGTGGCCGTGGCCATGGTCGTGGTCGTTCTCACCGGCTGGGAAGGATGAGCACCCCGGCCCCGGAGCGCGACCCGGGACTCCAGCCGGAGCGCACCCGGCTCGCCTGGCGGCGTACGACGCTGTCCGGCACCGTGGCCGCCGTGCTCGCGGCGAAGGCGGCGCTGCACACCGGGACGGCCGCCGGATTCGCCGCCCTCGCCCTGTGCTGTCTGCTCTGGCTCGGCATCCTGGCCCTCGCGCACCTGCGTATTCGCGCCCTGGCCACGGCGGCCCCAGGCCGGCCGCCGCACCTCACGGCCGGCCACGCCGTCGGCGCGACCCTCTGCACGGTGGCCCTCGCCGTGTGCGCGGTAGCGCTGGTGCTCTGACACGCTCAGGGCAGCAGGACGGCACACCTACCGGATGAACCGGAAATGCCCCACTTCGTCCGGTTAGCCTGAGTCGTCACTGCCCGACATCTCCGAAGGTGAGCGCCATGAGCACCGTCCACCAGGAACACATCGCGCACGACCACAGCCACGGCCCGTCCTGCGGCCATGACGCGGTACCCCACAGGGACCACGTCGACTACGCGCACGACGGCCATCTGCACCGCGAGCACGGCGACCACTGGGACGAGTGCGAGCCCACCGGGCACGTCACCCACGAGGGCGGCCACGAACACCGGCACGGCGACGGCTGCGGGCACCGCCCGATCCGGCACGGCGACCACGTCGACTACCTGCACGACGGCCACCGGCACGCCGCCCACGAGGGGCACTGGGACGACCACTGACGAACACGGCGACGGCCACATCGGGATCCCTTGATTCCGGCCACGCTCGAGCGCACGGCGGCGTGATGCCGCCGTGACAGCCCGGACCGTCGGCGCCACCATGGCATCGTGGCGCCGATCACGTTCGCTCCGCGCACTGGACTGCATACCGACCGGTCGGCATCATGATGCAGGTCCTGTTTCCGTGCGTGTAGGAGCAACGATGAGCCCAGACCACCCGCCGGGTCTCGATCTCGACCGGCTGCGCGGCCTGCTCGACACCGAGCGGCCCGGCCTGGTCACCGGCCCCCTGACCGGTCGGCTGATCGAGGGCGGGCGGTCGAACCTCACGTACGCCGTCTCGGACGGCACCGCCAGATGGGTCGTACGGCGTCCCCCGCTCGGCCATGTCCTGGCCACGGCACACGACATGAAGCGCGAGCACCGGGTGATCCGCGCGCTCCACCCGACGGCCGTTCCGGTGCCGCGTCCGGTCCTGCTGTGCGAGGACGAGTCGGTCCTGGGCGCCCCCTTCTACGTGATGGACTTCGTCGAGGGCACCCCCTACCGCACCGCCGAGCAGCTGGCCCCGCTCGGCCCGCAGCGCACGCGCGACGCGATCCTCGGCCTGGTGGACACGCTGGTCGAGCTGCACGCCGTGGACCCCGTCGAGGTGGGCCTCGCGGACTTCGGCCGTCCCGAGGGCTTCCTGGACCGTCAGCTGCGCCGCTGGGGCAAGCAGCTGGACGCCTCCCGCAACCGTGAGCTGCCCGGCATAGACGAGCTGCACGCGGCCCTCGGCCGCGAACTGCCCGCCTCGCCCGCGCCGACCGTGATCCACGGCGACTACCGCCTGGACAACGTGCTGCTCGGCGACGACGACCGGATCACCGCCATCCTGGACTGGGAGATGTCCACGCTCGGCGACCCGCTCACCGACGTGGGTCTGCTGGTGATGTACAGCGTGCCGCTCGGTACGCCCGACTCCCCCGTCTCCACGACCGCCGAGGCCCCGGGCCACCCGGACCCGACGGAGCTGATCGAGCGGTACGCCGCACGCTCGGGGCGGGACCTGACCGCCGTCTCCTGGTACACGGCGTTCGCCTGGTTCAAGCTCGCCGTGATCCTCGAGGGCATCCACTACCGCTACACGCTCGGCCAGACGGTCGGGCAGGGCTTCGACCGCATCGGCGAGCTGGTGCCCGTCTTCATCGAGCACGGCCTGACCACTCTTCAGGAAGGCTGATCCGCCATGGACTTCGCGTTCGACGCGCGCACCGAGGAACTGCGCGCCAAACTGCTCGCCTTCATGGACGAGTACGTCTACCCGGCGGAGGCCGTCGCCCATGAGCAGCGCGAGCGGCTGGTCTCGCCGTGGGACACCCCCGTGATCGTGGAGGAGTTGAAGGCGGAGGCCCGCCGGCAGGGCCTGTGGAACCTGTTCCTGCCGGACTCCGAGTACGGCGCCGGGCTCACCAACCTCCAGTACGCCCCGCTCGCCGAGATCACCGGCCGCTCCCCGCAGCTGGCGCCCACCGCTCTGAACTGCGCGGCCCCCGACACGGGCAACATGGAGGTGCTCGCGCAGTTCGGCGACGAGCAGCAGAAGAAGCAGTGGCTCGAGCCGCTGCTCGCCGGGGAGATCCGCTCGGCGTTCGCGATGACCGAGCCCGAGGTGGCGTCCTCGGACGCCACCAACATCACCACGCTCATCGAGCGGGAGGGCGACGAGTATGTCGTCACCGGCCGCAAGTGGTACATCTCCGGAGCGATGAACCCCGACTGCAAGATCTTCATCGTGATGGGCAAGACGGACCCGGAGGGGCCCGACATCCGCCGTCAGCAGTCCATGGTGCTGGTCCCGCGCGACACCCCCGGCGTCCACGTCAAGCGCGCGATGCAGGTGTACGGCTACGAGGACCACTACCACGGCGGTCACGCCGAGGTGGTCTTCGACCGCGCGCGCGTGCCGGTGTCGAACCTGATCGGCGAGGAGGGCGGCGGATTCGCCATCGCCCAGGCCCGGCTCGGTCCCGGCCGGATCCACCACTGCATGCGGCTGATCGGTATGGCCGAACGGGCGATCGAGCTGATGTGCAGGCGGGCAGTGGCACGGACGGCGTTCGGCAAGCCGCTGGCCCAGCAGGGCGTGGTCCACGAGTGGATCGCCGACGCGCGCGTGGCCGTCGAGCAGCTGCGGCTGCTGGTCCTCAAGACGGCCTGGATGATGGACACGGTCGGCAACAGGGGCGCCCACACCGAGATCCAGGCGATCAAGATCGCCACCCCGCGGACGGTGGTCGACATCATTGACAAAGCGGTCCAGCTGCACGGCGCGGGCGGCGTGAGCCAGGACTTCCCGCTGGCGGAACTCTGGGCGGCGGCACGGACGCTCAGGATCGCGGACGGTCCGGACGAGGTGCACCAGCGGTCGTTGGCGCGGCGGGAGCTGAAGAAGTATCTGTGAGACACGGGTGAGGGGCGGACGCCGCAGCGTCCGCCCCTCACCCGTGTACACCGCTCTGCTAGGGCCGCAGCGCCCGCAGCAGCAGGTCCGCCAGATGGTCGGCGACCTGCTGGGGGCTGAGCGGACCGTCCGGCCGGTACCACGTCGAGAGGTGGTGCACCGAGCCGAAGTGGTAGTCCACGACGAGGTCGGCGGGCGTGGCGGTGGAGAAAACGCCTTCCTTCTGACCCTCCTCGATCAGGGCGCGGAACCGCTCGTGGTAGCGGCGCCGCTCGGCGCGCACCTGCTTGTTCTTCTCCGGGCTCAGATGGTGCATGGACCGGAAGAAGATCATCGCGTCGTCGAGGTTCTCGATCGTGGTGACGACGACGTCCGCGGCAGCGGCCCGAAGGCGCTTCTCCACCGGTTCGTCGGCGTCCGCGAAGGCGTCGAGGCGCTCCTGCTGGACGCGCAGCACGCGCGCGTACACCTCGTGCAGCAGGTCGTCCTTGGACCCGAAGTAGTGGTAGAGCGCCCCCTTGGTGACGCCGGCCGCCTCGACGATCTCCTGCACGGACGTGCGGTCGTATCCCTGGTCGGCGAAGAGCCGGGTGGCGGCGGCCAGCAGCCGCTGCGGGACGGGCGTACCGTCCCCGTCCGTCGTTCTGGGCACTGCCGCCACCTGCCTTTCCTTGATGTCCACCGGACCGTCTACGGCCGGGAACGCAGTTCCCGACGGAGGATCTTCCCACTCGCCGTCTTCGGCAACTCGGGCAGGATCTCCACCTGACGCGGGTATTTGTAAGCGGCCAGTCTCTCCTTGCAGTACGCCGCGAGCGCATCGGGGTCCGTCTCGGCGCCCGGCCGCAGGCTGATGTACGCCTTGACGGTCTCCCCGCGGTACCCGTCCGGCACCCCGACGACGGCCGCCTCGCGCACCGCCGGATGCGTGTACAGGACATCCTCGACCTCGCGCGGCCACACCTTGAAGCCGGACGCGTTGATCATGTCCTTCTTGCGGTCGACGACGTACAGCCAGCCCTGCTCGTCCATGAAGCCGATGTCGCCGGTGCGCAGTTCGCCGCCCGGGAAGGTCTCGGCGGTGGCCTCGGTGCGCCGCCAGTAACCCGGCACGACCTGCGGGCCCCGTACGACGATCTCGCCCTGCTCGCCGAAGGGCACCTCCTGACCCCGGTCGTCGACGATGCGCACGACCGTGTCGGGGCCCGGCACGCCTACGGCCAGTGTCCCGGAGACCGGGTCCACCGGAGCCTCCAGGCCGGGCGGAACGGAGGCGCAGGGGGCCGTGCACTCGGTGAGGCCGTATCCGTTGCGGATGTAGGGCCCGAATCCGGCCCGGAACTTCTCGACCAGGGCGGGCGGCAGCGGAGCTCCGCCGGAGGAGATGACCCGGAACGAGGAGAAGTGGTCGGGCGTGACGGCCGGGTGCGCCGCCAGCGCCATGAAGGCGGTCGACGGACCGACGGTGTAGTGGGGCCGGTGCTCGGCGAACGCGTCGAGGACGACGCCCGCCTCGAAGCGGTAGGCGAGCACGAGCGTGCCGCCGCTGGTGAGGCAGGCCACCAGTTCGCACACCATGCCGGTGATGTGGAACAGGGGCGCCATCGCGAAGTAGACCGGCGCCTCGGGCAGGCCGAGACCCGTCCGCTGCCGCTCGGCGTTGTACATGATGTTGCCGTGCGTGTTGGTGGCGCCCTTGGGGGTGCCACTGGTGCCCGAGGTGTAGCTGATCAGCGCGATGTCGGACGGGCCCGGGTCGCGGCCCTCGGGCGCCTGGTGGCCCTGCCTCGCGAGGGTGACGAGATCGTCGGCGTCGGCGGCCTGCTCCAGACGTTCGAAGGTGAGCACGCGCGCGTCGTCGCGGGTCTGGAGGTCCAGCTCGCAGGCGGTGAGCACGATGCGGACGGGTGAGCCGGCGGCCGTCTCGCGCAGATACGTCTCCCAGGCGCGGTCGGAGCACACCAGGGCGGTCACCTCCGCGTCCTTCAGGACGTGGGTGACCTCACCCGACTTGTACATCGGGTTGACGGGCACGACGGTCGCGCCCGCCTTCCAGGCGCCGAGCAGGGCGAGGACGAAGTGCGGGGAGTTCTGCAGCAGGATCGCGACCCGGTCGCCGGGCGCCAGGCCGCGCGCGGCGAGGTGGCCGGCCACGGAGTCGGTCAGCTCGTCCAGTTCGGCGTAGGAGATCCGCCCGTCGAAGTACGCGAGAGCGGTACCGTCCGCGGGCGCCTTGCGCAGGACGGACACCAGGGAGTCGGCGGGGCTGACCGGAGCACGCTGGGCCTCGTCGAGCAGGTTCAGCCAGGGCTTGGCTGCGTAACGGGAAGCGCTCACCGGGCGGCCTCCCACTTCCGCTGGATGTGGTTCATGCTCGTCAGCCAGCGGTCCGGCTCGGCGGCGCGCGCCTGGTAGTACGCGGCGACCTCGGGGTGCGGCAGGATCAGGAACCGGTCCTCCTCGATGCCCTTGAACAGCGCGTCGGCGACGTCGTCGGGATCGATCGCGGTCGGCGCGAGCACCAGTTCGCCGGCGCTGCCGGAGGCGGTCAGCATGTCGGTGCGCACCCCCTGGGGGCAGATCGCGTGGACCTTGAGGCCGCGGTGCCGGTACGTCAGCGAGAGCCACTCTGCGAAGGCGTACGCCCCGTGCTTGGTGACGCTGTACGGCGCGGCGCCGATCATCGTGAGCAGTCCGGCGGCCGAAACGGTGGAGACGAACCGGCCCTCGCCGCGCTCCAGCCAGGCGGGCAGGAGGGCGCGGGCGGCACGGACGTGCGCCATGACGTTCACGTCCCAGGCCTGCGCCCAGACCTCCTCGTCGGCGGCCTCCGTGCCGCCGGAGCCGAGGCCCGCGTTGGCGCAGTAGACGTCGACCGTGCCGCCGAGGGCGTCCCGCGCCTCGGTCACGACCGCGGAGGCGTCGCCCGGGACCGCGATGCCGCCGATCTCGTCGGCCACGGCCTTCACCCGCTCGGCGTCCAGGTCGTTGACGACGACCCGGGCACCCCCGGCGGCGAAGCGGCGGGCCAGCGCCGCCCCGATGCCGCCCCCCGCTCCGGTGACGACCACTCCCGCATCCTGCACGGCTTCCACCATCGGTCTCCTTCGACGCGACGCGAATCGGCTCCTGCGGGCGTGAGACTAACCAGTCGGTATGTAACCAGGGAAGGCTGCCTCCCTATGGGACCGGTCACGGGATCGGCCGGTACGGTTCCTTCCAACAACCCCTGGTGCCGCACTAGCGTGCATGACCATGACAGTTCCGTCGGTTCCGTCGATCAGGGAGGTCATCGTATGAGGCTGTCCAGACGAGGGCTGCTGGCCGCGACCACGGCGGCCGTGACGCTCCCCGTGCCCGCCGCGTCCGCCGCCGCAGGCGGACGGCGGGTGCGTACCGGCTTCGAACGGCTGGCGGCGGACGGTTATGCGCTGCTGGCCGGCCGGCGGGTCGGCGTCGTCACCAATCCCACAGGTGTGACCAGTGGGGGTACCTCCCGCTCGAGCGAAGCCGAGAGTGGGGGCGTACGCCACATCGTCGACGTGATGCACGCCGACCCACGGGTGAACCTGATCGCGGTCTTCGGCCCCGAGCACGGTTTCCGCGGCACCGCCCAGGCAGGCGGTTCGGAGGGCCGCTACGACGACCCGGCGACCGGACTGCCCGTCTACGACACCTACCTCAAGAGCGGGCAGCCGCTGGCGGACGTCTTCACGGCGTCCGGCGTCGACACGGTCGTCTTCGACATCCAGGACGTGGGCGCCCGCTTCTACACCTATATCTGGACGCTGTACGACTGCATGGAGGCCGCACAGCTCGCCGGCAAGCGGTTCGTGGTGCTCGACCGGCCGAACCCGGTGACCGGGCGGTCCGCCCAAGGACCGGTGCTGCACAAGGAGTTCGCGACCTTCGTGGGACGGCAGCCGATCTCCCAGGCACACGGAATGACGGTGGCGGAGCTGGCGCGGCTGTTCAACGGGGAGTTCCTGAGCGCGCCGGCCGCCCTGGAGACCGTCCTGATGACGGGCTGGAAGCGGTCGGACTTCTACGACTCCACCGGCCTGCCCTGGGTGCCGCCGAGCCCGAACATGCCGACGCCCGACACCGCCCTGGTCTACTCGGGGACCTGCCTCTTCGAAGGCACGAACTTGTCGGAGGGACGCGGCACCACCCGTCCCTTCGAACTCCTTGGCGCGGAGGGGATCGACGGGCGGTGGGCCGCCGAAGCGGAGCGACTGGGGCTGCCGGGCGTGCATTTCAGGGAGGCGTACTTCGCACCCACCTTCTCCAAGTTCCAGGGGAAGACCGTGGGCGGTGTGCAGATCCATGTGCACGACCGAGCCGCGTACGACCCCGTACGCACCGGGATCGCGCTGCTCGTGACCGCCAGGAGGGTGTGGAGCGGCTTCGCCTGGCGGTCCGACAACTGGATCGACAAGCTCACGGGATCCACGCGGGTGCGCACGATGATCGACGCGGGAGCGACGGCCGACGAGGTGGTCGCCGCATGGCAGGACGAACTGGCCGCGTTCCGGCGGGTCCGCAGAGAGTACCTCGTGTACGGATGAGTCGTGGCGTATGGCCAACCCTCCCCACCGGCAGGACGATGCGCCCAGTCGCACTCGACCTCGGGGCAAGGGGGCCCGTCATGGCGGTACCGGCAATGAGCGTGAGTCCCTACTGGGAGCTGACCTTCGACGCGGACGGGGACGCGGACGGGCCGGAGAGGGACCGGCTGCTCGCGGAGGTGAACCGGCAGGGGGTGCGGGACCTGCTGGTCTTCGCGCACGGCTGGAACAACGAGCGCTCCGGCGCGACCCGTCTCTACGGCCGCTTCTTCGCGCCGGTGCCTTCACTGGCGCCGACGGCACGCCTCGGGTACGTGGGCGTGATCTGGCCGTCGATGATGTTCGCGGACGAACCGATCCCGGACTTCCCGCCGTCGGCCGCGGCCGGCGCGGCGGCGCCCGCGCGGCCCCAGCTGGACAAGAACAGCCGCCATGCGCTCCTGGAGGTGTTCCCCGGCCGTGCGACCGTGGTGGAGCAGATCGCCCGGCTGCTGGAGCAACACCCGGACGACGGCCCCTCGATCGAGGAGTTCGGGCGCCTCGTACGGCTGCTGGTCGAGATACGGCCGCAGGGACCGCAGGCAGCGTGCGCCGCGGACCTGCTCGCGGAGCGGGCGTCCGGCACCGACCCACAGATGCTGACCGGGAACACGGTGCAGGTGTGCCGGGACTTCGCACGGGCCCTGGAGCGGGTGGAGTCCGGGGAGGACGGGGATGCCTCGGGCGCTGAGGCGTTCTCGTTCACGCCGAAGGGGATGTGGGACGGGGCACACGAGTTGCTGCGGCAGGCCACGTACTACGCGATGAAGCGGCGTGCGGGCACGGTCGGGGAGCACGGACTGGGGCCGGTGATCGGACGGCTGGCGCAGGCCGCGCCGAACGTGCGTGTCCATCTGGTCGGGCACAGCTTCGGCGGGCGGCTGGTGTCGTTCGCGTTGCGCGGACTGCCCGAGGGCGCGCGCACGGTGAAGTCGGTGACGCTGCTCCAGGGCGCCTTCTCGCACTACGCCTTCGCCGGCCGCCTGCCCGACGACCCGCACGCGAGCGGCGCTCTGAACGGGCAGCAGCACCGCATCGACGGTCCCCTGGTGTGCTGCTACTCCCGCTTCGACTCGGCGCTCGGCACGATGTATCCGCTGGCCTCCCGCATGGCCGGGGACGCGCGGTCGGCGGCCGGCGAGGTTCCGGCCCTCACGGAGGGCTTCGACATCGGCCGCTTTCTGGGGCCTGAGTGGGGGGCGATGGGGCACGACGGGGTGCAGGCGGTGGACGGCACACAGGGTTTCACGCTCGCCGACGCGCTCGAACGGAAGCTGCCGACGTCGGGCTGTGTGAACATCGACGCCTCGGCGGTGGTCCGCCACGGCGGCCCTCCGTCCGGCGCCCACAGCGACATCGTCCACCGGGAACTGGCCCAGGTGGTGCTGGCGGCGGGCCGGGTGGGCCGACCCGCCGCCTGAGGCCTACCGGTGCGACGTGTACTCCACCACCTGCTGGTACGTCGGCCGGTTCTGCCAGCTGATCTTGCCGTGCTTGATGCCGCCGAGGGTGCGCTGGACGATCGAGTCGGCGCACCACTGGTCCCCCGCCGAGCACTGGTCGTCTCCCGGGTACACCTGGGACGCGGTCATGCCGGCGGCCTGCTTGAGCGTGCTGACCAGGACGTCCCGGCAGGAGCTCAGGCTGCCGCCGCCGCAGTACTTCTGCGCCAGCGGGCCCTGCACCGACTCGCCCAGCACCGCACGGATGTCCTTGTCGACATAGCTCCACCAGCCGTACTGGAAGGAGCTTCCCGCATGCGACCCGGTGGGTCCGTGCGCGGCCGAAGGGGACTCGTCGACCGGCAGGTTGTTGCTGAAGGCGGTGTACAGGTCGCTGCCGAGGCCGGGTTCGAACTCGGCCTTCACCAGCAACGGCCACCAGGCGTCCAGGATGCGGATGGCGTCGGCGTCGGCGTACGTCTTCGAGCCGGCCGAGGTCTCCGTGCGCTTGGCACCCGCCGAGACCCATGTCTGCAGCTTGCTCACCGCCGCCGCGGCCGTGGAGTCGGTCACCGTGGAGCTGTTCACGACCTTCAGCAGCTTCGGCAGCACGTCCTCGGCGCGCAGATCGGTGAGCGCCGCGTCCGCCATCGCCTTCACCAGCGACGACCTCGTCACTCCGCCGGCCGCCACCAGCTTCTTCACCCGGTCCTCCAGCAGGTTGCCGCGGTGGACCGAGCCGTCGCCCCAGGGCGCGGTCGTGTAGTCCTTGGCCTGCTTGTTGTTCCAGGAGATGTAGTAGTCCTGGTCGATGGAGTTCGGGTGCTGGGACGCCGGGGTGTAGTCGGCCGTGTTCGTCGTCGGGTTCCAGTTCTTCCACTCGTACGCCGCCTGCGCCCACACCGGGAACTCGGCGTCGACACCGCTCGCGCGCACCGGGTTGTCACCGCTGTTGTAGTACGCGGTGTGCTGAGAGTCGGCGTAGAACCAGTTGAAGGTGTAGTTGATGTGCTGGACCGCGCTCTGGAAGTTCTGCGGGCCCCTGACGTAGTCGGGGTCGTTCAGCATCTGGAAGCCGATGATCGAGTCGGCCTCGTGCAGATAGGACGAGCGCAGGGTGGTGTAGGCGACCTTCTTGCCGCCGACCGTGGCGCGGTACTCCACGGGGCCGTACTTCGTTCGCCAGACCCGCATCGTGTACGAGCCGGCCGCGGTTCCGTCGGCGACGGTCGGGGACCAGGAGTTCTTCTGCTCGACCTTGTCCATGGCGGTGCAGGTGCCGTGGTAGAGGTAGTGGTAGTCGTCCTGGCACAGCTCGACGGCGTAGGTGTCGATGATGTCCTGGCCGGAGGTGGTGGCGCTCCACGAGTAGTCCTGCCCGCGGCCCAGTTCGACGTACATGCTCAGGCCCGCGAAGGAGGCGCCGCGTGCGCTGATGCCCGGGCCCTGGATCTCCTGGAGCATGAGCAGCTGGGGCGCGAAGTAGCCGGTCTGCGGTCCGAAGACGGCGATCGGATGGCCGCCGGCGGTGTACTTGCCGCTCACCACCAGGGCGTTGGACATGCCGCGCTTGGCGGAGCTCAGGGCGGTGGTGGCGGCGGTGATGGAAGCGCTGGTCGCGTCGGCCGTGGCCGCGCTGCCGGTGCGGTCGTAGACGAGCGGCTCCTGGGTCACCGAGGAGGCGTCCGGCAGCGCCTCGCCCTGCGGGCTGTCGGGCTTCGACGCGTACGGGAAGCTCTCGCCGTTGTGGACGGTGAGCACGGCCTCGGGGTCGTTGCGCTCGCGGAAGGACTCCCAGACCTTGGTGCCCTCTTCCACGCCGTACTTGGACTGCGCGGCGAGCAGGGAGATCGCGTTGTTGACCTCACCGCCGCCGCCGGAGCCGAAGAGCGCGCCGATGACGGAGGCGAGCGCGACCAGGTCGGTGACCTTGAAGTGGTCGATGGTGCCGGCGTTGGTGATGGAGTCCTTGTGACCGGTCAGGACGTACTCACCGGGGAAGTAGCGGCCGCTGTCGGAGGCGTCGATGTAAGCGTTGACGCCGGCGAGGTAGGCGTTGACGTCCGCGAGGGCCTGCTTGCCGCGGTCGCCTGCGGCGGCCACCGCGTTGTCGATCTGGGCCTGGAGATCGGCCTCGGTGTAGGGCGCATTGCGCCAGAACTCCTGCTCGAGGCCCTGGTTGGAGGCCGCGCCGCCCGCGAAGGAGGTCAGCTGGCCGCGCCCGACATGCCGGAAGACGTCCATCAGCCACAGCCGGTCCTCAGCGGCGGCATAGCCGGCGCCGAACTCGGTGCCGTATCGAGTGGTACCGGTGATGTGCGGGACGCCCGTCTTCTTGTCGCGGACGATCGTCACGTCGCCGCGGCCCGCGGGTTTCTCGGTGGAGGCGACTTGATCGGAAGGAACGCCGAACGACGCGTCGTTGAAGAAGGAGTTGATCTTCGAGTCGGTGAGCGTGGAGTAGCCGGTGGCCAGGTTGGCGTAGGGGCCGAGCTGGTCCTCGGCGTGGTCGGGCTGGGTGCCGAAGGCCTGGTTGAGGAGGATCTGGGCGAGGGTGGCGTTGCCGTTCTCACCCGGCGGGAGGATGTCCGAACACCGGCCGCCGCAGTAGTCGTTGGCCGCAGCCGTGTCGGCGGCGGCCGCCTGGGAGACCGGCGAGAAAAGACCACCCACGAGGATGCATACCGCGGCGGTCTTGAGGAACTTCGGAAAACTGCGGGGAGTTCTCAGTCTGTCGAGGGCGTTGCGTGGGGTGCGCCGTGGCATGGCAGCTCCTCCCGACGATGGGGGTCCCCCTGCTCGAGCGGATCCGAGAGCTTGGGGGAGGGAACGGGCGGACGTTACCGCCGGTATCCCCGCGATTGAAGGTGAACATGCGTCACTTTTCAATTGGTCGGCAGACGTCATCTGGAGGACATCGGAAAACGGATGGAGCCGAATCGCTTGTCGATACGTCTATTCGACGACGTCCGTACGACGACGCCGAAGTGACCGAAGTACAGGTGCAGGTGTGACGGAGGTGCAGGGCGATGGCCGGTTTCCGGAGTCTGGCGAGACAGGTGCGCGATCCAAGGTGCGATCTGGCGCTGCGCCGCTACTCGCTGCGCAAGTGCCTTGAGAAGTTCGCCCCCTACGGGCATCGGGCGACCTGGGACCATCTCTGCTCGCGGGCCGGGTTCGGTCCCGAGGACCGCTCCCCCGATCCGGTGCGGCTCGTGGCCGCACTGGTCGAACTGGAGGAGGCCCGCTCCGTCTGGCTCGCCTACGAGGCCGAGTTCACGGAGCGCCGCAAGAGGGAGAAGCACGACGGACTGCGCAGGCCGGGCAGTGTCGACGACTGGCACCGGCTCACCTGGGGCGGTTTCGGGGTCGCCTGGTGCGACAACCCACGTGTCCACCCTCACGAACCGCTGGCCGAGGTGCTGCGTCGGCTCATCGCCGCACTGGAGCGCGAGCCGGGGTCGGTCTGCCCGGTATGCGCCGGTGAAAGCCTCGCCTGGCAGTACGACCTGGCCCACGAGCCGTCGTCGGGCCCGGTCTGCATGCACTGCGGCATCGTCGTTCCCGCACCAGTGCTGACGCCTGAGGCCCTGGCGGAGGCCCGGCGCGCACGGTTGCTGGTGTCGGCGTGACGAGAGGCCCGGGGGCACGGGGGTGCGCCGGGGATGCCGCACCCCCGGTTGTCAGTGGCGTCCGGCACCATCGGTGACGTGGTGCAGTTCTGTCTGAACGGAGCCCGGGCAGCGGCCGACGGCACGGTCGTGCCCTTGTCATCGGGTGACGCGCTGGAGTTGGCCCAGGTGGGCCTGTACCGCGCCGTCGTGGCCAGGGACGGTCAGCAACAGCCCTCCGGCTCCTCCCGCTTCCGTTGCCGCCGTCCGGAACCGCGTTCCACCATCAGGCGCGATCCCGACTGCCGTTCGCCGAAGACGTCGTCCGGGTTGGACAGGACGCAGGTCTCCAGGGACAGACAACCGCAGCCGATGCAGTCCGTGAGGTGGTCGCGGAGCCGGCTCAGCTGGCTGATGCGCTCGTCGAGTTCGGAGCGCCAGGCCTCGGAGAGCCGGGCCCAGTCCTCACGGGTCGGGGTCCGCTCCTCGGGCAGCTCGGCGAGCGCCTCGCGGATGGTCGCCAGCGGGATGCCGACCCGCTGCGCGGCACGTACGAAGGCGACCCGGCGCAGCGCGTCGCGCTGGTAACGGCGCTGGTTGCCCGTTGTGCGACGACTGCTGATCAGGCCCTTGGACTCGTAGAAGTGCAGGGCGGAGACGGCGGCGCCGCTGCGCGCGGACAACTGGCCGACGGTCAGCTCGTGGATCTTCTCGGGGATCTGGGGCACCCCTCAGAGCCTACCGATCGCATCACGCGCCGGGTCCGTTGACAGGGCCCCCGGCCCCGACCATGCTAAGCAGTTGCTTAGATATGGGTTGACTTCGTGACGCGAGAGGCCGGGAACATGGCAGAGCCGAGGACCTTCACGTCCGCCGACGAGCTCAAGGCGGCGGTGGGCGAGCAGCTGGGGTACACCGACTGGCTGGAGATCGACCAGAAGCGGATCGACCTGTTCGCGGACGCCACGGGCGACCACCAGTGGATCCACGTGGACCCGGAGAAGGCGGCCGCGGGCCCCTTCGGTACGACCATCGCGCACGGCTACCTCACGCTGTCGCTGCTCCCGCTCTTCGGGCCGCAGCTGATCAGGGTCGAGGGCGTGAAGATGGGCGTCAACTACGGGACGAACAAGGTCCGTTTCCCGGCCCCCGTCCCGGTCGGTTCCCGGCTGCGCTCCACCGCGACGATCACCGGCGTCGAGGACGTGCCGGGCGGGATCCAGGTGACCGTCGCCTTCACCGTGGAGCGTGAGGGCGGCGACAAGCCGGTGTGCGTGGCCGAGTCGGTGTCGCGCTACTACCTCTGAGCCCGGAGGGTCTACTTCCGCGCCCCCACCATCCGCAGCACGAGGTCGGCGTAGAGGGCGCCGACCTCGTCGGGGGTGCGGGGGCCGTCGGCCTTGAACCAGCGGGCCACGTCGATGCAGAGCGAGAGCACGGCGAGGGTGGTGCCGCGCACGTCGGGTACGTCGAACTCGCCCGCCGCCACGCCGTCCTCGATGATCCCGCGTGTCTCGGCGTCGACCTGACGGCGCAGTGCGACGATCTCGGCGCGCGACTCGGGGCCGAGCGCATCCAGTTCGTACTGCACGACCCGGGCGACGGTGTGCTGTGCCGCGTGCCAGCGGACGAAGGAGCGCACGGCGTCGGCGAGCCGCTCGGCCGCGGTGCCCTCGCCCCGCGCTGCCGTGCGCAGGATGGCGAGCGCCTTCTCGTGACCGATCCTGCTGATGCGGTGGAGCAGCTCTTCTTTGGTCTTGTAGTGGATGTACAGCGCGGCCGGGCTCATGCCGGCCCGGCCCGCGATGTCACGCGTCGTCGTGGCGTGGTAGCCGCGCTCGGCGAAGGCCTCCACGGCGGCGACCAGCAGCCGCCGCGCCGCATCAGGGGTGACCTCGGCCCACGGCTGCATCTCGCCGCCGGCCGTCTCCTCCGCCGTACTCATCGCTCGCCCCTTCCACTGGCAGGACGAACACCATACCTCCGAAGGTGAGCGGGCGCTTAGCGTGCCCGCCCGGCGGCGTACAAATCGCCCCTCAGAGTTTCTCGAAGGGGTTGTACACCGTGCGGGTCGCCTCCTGCCGATCCCGAATCACCTTGGCCGGGGTGAACGCGGAGGTCACCAGATAGAGCACCGCGATGCCGAGGAAGGCCCGGACCCAGGCGTCGGCGTCCAGCTTGAAGATCCCGATGGCGGTCGCGGCCATGGCGACGGAGAACGAGGCCACAGCCCGGCCGTAGAAGGCGGCCGTGTTCTGCTGCTTGACCGGTGTGTCACTCATGCGACCGGGGTCGGCGGATGTGGCCGGTGCCACATCCGCCCGGATACTCAGACAGGTACTCAGAACGCCGAAACACCCGTCAGCGCCCGCCCGATGACCAGTTTCTGGATCTGGCTCGTGCCCTCGTACAGGGTCATCACGCGGGCGTCACGCAGGAGTTTGCCCGCCGGGTACTCGTCGATGTAGCCGTAGCCGCCGAAGACCTGGAGGGCGTTGTTCGCGGCGCGGACGGCCGCCTCGGAGGCGAAGAGCTTGGCCTTGGAGGACTCGACGGCGAAGGGCAGACCGCGGTCGATCAGATCGGCGACCCGCCAGGTCAGCAGCCGCGCCGCGTCGACGTCGACGGCGATGTCGCTGATGAGTTCCTGGACGAGCTGGTGGTGGGCGATGGTCCTGCCGAACTGCTCGCGCTCGGTGGCGTACCGTACGGCCGCGTCCAGTGCGGCCCTGGCTATGCCGACGCAGCCCGCGGCGACCGACATACGGCCCTTGGCGAGCGCGGACATGGCGACCGAAAAGCCCTTGCCCTCGGACCCCAGCATGGCGGAGGCGGGCACGCGGACGTCCTCCAGGACCAGCTCGGCGGTGGGCTGGCCGCGCAGGCCGAGCTTGCCGTGGATGGTGCGGCGGGTCAGCCCCGGGGTGTCGGTCGGAACGAGGAAGGCTGAGACGCCCTGGTGACCGGGGGCGTCCGTGGAACGGGCGAACAGCAGCACCACGTCCGCCCAGGTGCCGTTAGTGATGAACATCTTGGTGCCGTTGATGACGTAGCCGTCGCGGTCAGAGACCGCCTTGGTGGTGAGGTTGCCCGCGTCCGAGCCGGTGCCCGGCTCGGTGAGCCCGAAGCAGCCGACGTACTCGCCGGAGGTGAGCCCCGGCAGCCACCGCCGCTTCTGCTCCTCGCTCCCCCAGGCGGCGACGGTCTTGGCGACGAGCCCGAGCGAGACGGACACGATCCCGCGCACGGACGAGTCGCCGCGGCCCAGCTCCTCGGTCACCAGGCAGTACGCGAGGTGGTCGCCACCCGACCCGCCGTACTCCTCGTCGATGGTGAGCCCGAGGAACCCCACCTCGCCCAGCTTCTTCACGATCGACCGGTCGACCTCCCCGGCCCGGTCCCAGGCGACGACGTGCGGGGCGATCTCGCGGTCCACGAAGTCCTCGGCCAGCCGCCGGACGGCGACCTGCTCCTCGCTGAGCTCCAGGTTCACGACGCGTCACCCCAAGGAAGGTCCGGGAAGGTCTTTGAAATCCGCACATTTAAATTAGCACTGCTAGTTTCCATGTGCAGCCCTACTATGTGCGCCATGGCCCGACCGCACAAGCCCCTCCTCAGCACCGACCGCATCGTCACCACAGCACGGGCGCTGGTGGACGCGGAGGGCCTCGCGGCCGTCTCCACCCGCCGGCTCGCCGCCGAACTCGGGGTCAGCGGGCCTTCCCTCTACAACCACTTCCGCACGAAGGACCAGATCCTGGAGGCGGTGGCGGACTCGGTCAGCGCACAGGTCGACCTGTCGATGTTCGAGGACGGCCGCGGCTGGCGGACCGCGCTGCACGACTGGGCCGTCTCCTACCGGGCGGCACTGCGCGACCACCCCAACATCGTTCCGGTGCTGGCCCGCGGCCCCGGCCGCCGCCCGGCCGCACTGCGCCTCGCGGACGCCGTGTACGGCACGATGGTCGACGCGGGCTGGCCGCCCGCGCAGGCCACCTCCATCGGCGCACTGATGCGCTACTTCGTCATGGGGTCCGCGCTCGGCTCGTTCGCGGGCGGCTTCGTCGACGACGAGACGGCGTACGACCCGGCCGACTACCCCCACCTCGGCCAGGCCCACCTCCTCGCCGAGCAGCAGGAGAAGATCGACGAACGGGCCTTCGAGACCGGGCTCACGGCACTGCTGGACGGGCTGGAGCAGCAGTACGAGCAGGTGAGACGCCCTGCCTAGGGCCGGCCCGGCATTCTTCGGCCGGTGCCGAAGTGTCCGTGCCCCATGCTGGAAGGCATGGCGAGTCGGAAGGACGCGGGAGCAGCGGGCCTTGCCGGGCTCGCCGGACTGATCGCAGACGAGACGCGGGCAGCATGCCTGTTGGCGCTGCTCGACGGACGGGCGTGGACCGCCGGTGAGCTGGCACGGCACGCCGGCGTCGCGGCGTCGACGCTGAGCGAGCATCTGGGCAGAAATCCGCGAGCGCTTCCGCCCCTCCCCCTCCTAGCCTCTGGAGCATGATGAACGCCTCCCCGTCCCGTCCGGCCACGGGCGCGGCCACGGTCACCGTGATGCTGTGGGCCTCCGCCTTCGTCTCGATCCGCAGCGCGGGTGCCGCGTACTCCCCGGGTGCCCTGGCACTCGGGCGGCTGCTCGCCGGGGCGCTCACGCTCGGGGTCCTGTGCGCCGTACGGCGGGAGGGCCTGCCGCCGCGTGCCGCCTGGCGCGGGATCGTGATATCCGGCGTGCTGTGGTTCGGGTTCTACATGGTCGCCCTCAACTGGGGTGAGCAGCAGGTGGATGCCGGCACCGCCGCGCTGGTCGTCAACATCGGGCCGATCCTCATCGCGCTGCTGAGTTCGCGACTTCTCGGCGACTCCATGCCGCCGCGGCTGCTCGCCGGGATGGCGGTCTCGTTCGCGGGCGCCGTGACGGTGGGCCTTTCGATGTCGGAGGACGGTGGGTCCTCGGTGCTCGGGGTGGTGCTGTGTCTGCTCGCCGCGGTGGGGTATGCGGCCGGTGTCGTCTCGCAGAAGCCCGCGCTGGGTTCGGCGAGCGCGCTGCAGGTGACGACGTTCGGGTGTCTCGTCGGTGCGGTGGCCTGTCTGCCGTTCACTGGGCAACTGGTCCAGGACGCGGCCGACGCCCCGGTCTCCGCGACGCTCAACATGGTCTACCTGGGCGTCTTTCCCACCGCGCTCGCCTTCACGACCTGGGCGTACGCCCTGGCCCGTACGACCGCGAGCCGCATGGGCGCGACCACGTACGCCGTGCCCGCGCTGGTGGTCCTGATGTCCTGGCTGTTCCTCGGCGAGGTGCCGGGGCTGCTCACGCTCGGGGGTGGCGCGCTGTGCCTGGCGGGGGTGGCGGTGTCGCGGTCACGCCCCCGAAGGGCCCCGGCCCCGCAACCGCGCACCACGCCCGAGCAGGTGCCGGCCACGGAGTCGTAGGTCCTGTCGTCGAACGCCCCAGGCGGGATCCGAACGGCAGGGCCTAGTACTACAGGGCTAGATCTGCATCATCTGGATGCGCATGCGTCGGCGGAAGTGGTGCCTGCGGGCCTCAACTTGGTGGCGACGGCGGAACG
>NZ_JBVHHL010000020.1:0-136444 GCF_055561075.1 Streptomyces sp. NPDC022910 | reverse complement strand
TCCTGCGCCTCGACGCGGAGGGCACACCGCTGCTGGCCGTCTCCCACTTCTCCCCGGTCGTGCGCCACGACTACCGCCTGGGCGTCCCCGACGACGTCCCGGCCTGGCACGAGATCCTGAACACCGACCTGGCGAAGTACGGCGGCGGCGACGTCCACAACCCCGACCCGCTGAAGCCGGAACCCACCCCCTGGCACGGCCGCCCGGCAAGCATCCGGCTGACCCTGCCCCCACTGTCAACGGTCTGGCTCCGCCCGGCCTAGGCCGGGCGGAGGGGACGACATCAAGACGGTTCCAGTGCGTTCGGCAGCACCCCGGTGTGCAGCACCCCCAGCCGCTGCGTCGCGCGTGTCAGCGCCACGTAGAGATCGCTCGTGTCGTAGCGCCCGGGCTCGACCACCAGCACGGAGTCGAACTCGAGGCCCTTGGACTGGCGCGGGTCGAGCAGGACGACGGTCCGGGTCAGGTCCGGCTCCGCGCCCGCCTTCACCCCGTCGAGCCGTGCGGCGAGCGACCGGTGCAGATCGCGCGGCGCGATCACCGCGAGCCGGCCCTCGGCCGGGGTCAGCTCCCGGACCGCCTCGGCCACGGCTCCGGGCAGGTCGTCGGTGGCGCGGACCCAGGGCCGTACCCCCGTGGACCGTACCGAACTCGGCGGTTCGAAGCCGGGGTTCTCGGCGCGGACGACGGCCGCCGCCACATCCATGATCTCGGAGGGGGTGCGGTAGTTGACGCCGAGACGGGTGTGCTCCCAGCGGTCCTCGACATAGGGCGTGAGGATCTCCGACCACGAGCCGACCCCGCCTGCCTCGGCCGTCTGCGCCGGGTCCCCGACCAGCGTCATCGAACGGGTCGGGCTGCGCCGCATCAGCAGCCGCCACGCCATCGGCGACAGCTCCTGCGCCTCGTCGACGATGATGTGCCCGAACGCCCAGGTGCGGTCGGCCGCCGCACGCTCGGCGGCGCTGCGGTGGTCCGCCTCCTCCTGCCGCTCGGCGAACCGCTCCGCGTCGATGATGTCGTGCGCGGACAGGACCTCGGAGGCCTCGGGGTCACTGTCCTCCTTGTCCTCGAACTCGTACGTCCGGGAGGCGTACGACACGTCCAGCACACCCTGCGCGTACGCGACCTGCGTCTCCCGCTCGCGCTCGGCGCGCGCCTTCGCCACCCGGTCGTCCTCGCCGAGAAGTTCGGCCGCCTCGTCGAGCAGCGGTACGTCGGCCGTGGTCCAGGCGCGGGTGACCGGGCGGCGGACGGCGGCCGCGTCCACGTCGGACACATACCCCTCCGGAGCCGCGAGGAAGTCCGCGACCAGCCGCTGCGGCGTCAGCCGCGGCCACAACTGGTCGATCGCCGACCAGACCTCGCGGTTCTCGGCCAGCTCGTCGCGGATCTGGGTGATGTCACTGGCGTCGAGGAGGTTGGAGCCGTCGTACGGGTCCGTGCCGATGCGTTCGGCGACCATGTCGGTGAGGGCGTTGAGGATGTGGCCCTCGAAGTGCTCGCGGGCCACGTTGTGCGGCAGTTCGGCCGCACGGGTTCGCTCGCGGGCCACGTTCACCAGGCCGTCGTCGAGCATCAGGATCTCCCTGTCGTGCTCGATGGCGATCACCGGGTCGGGCAGCGCCTGCCGGTCGCGTACGACGGCGGCGAGGACGTCGGCCATGTCGGCACGCCCCTTCACGGCGGCCGCCTCGGGTGTGTCGCTCGCGGTCGCCTTCACGCCGGGGAACAGCTCGCCGACGGTCGCCAGCAGCACGCCGGTCTCGCCCAGCGAGGGCAGCACCTCGCCGATGTAGCCGAGAAACGCCGGGTTCGGGCCGACGATCAGGACGGCACGGCGGGCGAGCAGCTCACGGTGTTCGTAGAGGAGGTACGCCGCCCGGTGCAGGGCGACGGCCGTCTTGCCGGTGCCCGGTCCGCCCTCCACCACCAGCACGCCCCGGTACGGCGCACGGATGATGCGGTCCTGGTCGGCCTGGATGGTCTGCACGATGTCGCCCATCCGGCCGGTGCGGGCCGAGTTGAGCGCGGCGAGCAGCACGGCGTCCCCGGCCGGGTCCTCGTGACCGGTGCGCTCACGGTCGCTCAGATCGAGGATCTCGTCGTGCAGGGAGGTCACCCGGCGCCCGTCGGTGGCGATGTGCCGGCGCCGGCGCAGGCCCATCGACGTGTGACCGGTGGCCAGGTAGAAGGGGCGTGCGACCTCGGCCCGCCAGTCGATGAGAACAGGCGTGCGGTCCGCGTCGTCGGTGCGCAGCCCGACGCGCCCGATGTGGTGGCTCTTCCCGGAAGCGAGGTCGATACGGCCGAAGCAGAGCGACCCGTCCACGGCGTTCAACGCCGCCAGCAGTCCCGAGCGTTCGGCGACGAGGATGTCCCGCTCCAGCCGGGCCTGCATGGGCTTGTCGCCCTGCGCCAGCGCGTCCGCGACGGAGTCCTCTGTGTCGCCGCGCAACGCGTCCACGCGCGCGTACAGCCCGTCGATGAATTCCTGCTCCTGGCGCAATTCATCGTCTGGAAAGTCGGTGTTTGACAATTCCGCTCCCGCCCGGATATACTGTGCTCACTGAACTTCTCCGCGACTCAATCCATTTGAAGTCGCGAACCATTGAATATACGCAGGAAAATCCCCCGAGCGCAATTGCTCGGGGGATTTCTTTGTGCGGGTGGCGTCAGACTACGTCGGACAACTCCTCCAGCAGCCGCCGCTTGGGCCGCGCCCCGACCATCGCCTTCACCGGCTCGCCGCCGCGGAAGACCATGAACGTCGGCATCGACAGCACCTTGTACGCGTTCGTCGTCGCCGGATTGGTGTCCACGTCCAGCTGCACCACCTTGATCCGGCCCTCCGCCTCGGCGGCGAGGGCGCTGAGCACCGGCCCCATCTGCCGGCACGGCGGACACCAGTCGGCGGTGAACTCCACCAGCACGGGCAACTGTGCCCCGATCACCTCCGCCTCGAAGTCCGCGTCAGTCACCTCGGCCACGCCTGCCGCCCTGATCACAGCTTCTGCCCTCCCAGCTCGCACACCGGTTCCGGACCGCCCGGAACCGCCGCCTCGGCCGCCAGCGTCTGACGCGCCTGCTCCGCCTTCACCAGCTGCTCGCCGACCTTCGCCCGCACCGCCTGCAACTCGTCTATCAACGTGTCGAGCTCGTCCAGCTTGCGCCGGTAGACCGCGAGCGACGCCGGGCACGAGTCGCCCTGCGGATGCCCGGCCCGCAGACACTCCACGAAGGGCCGCGTCTCCTCCAGGTCGAACCCGAAGTCCTGCAGCGTGCGGATCTGCCGCAGCAGCTTCAGATCGCGTTCGTCGTAGGTGCGGTATCCGTTGCCGGTGCGCCGCGCGGGAAGCAGCCCCCGTGACTCGTAGTACCGCAGGGTCCGTGTGGTGGTCCCGGCCCGCGCCGCCAGCTCGCCGATTCGCATGGGTTCGACCGTAATCCTTGACGCCGACGTCAGGGCAACGCGGTCAGCCGGGCGGTTCGCCGGTGTCGCCCTACCGGCGCGCCATGACGCCCGGCTCACCGATGATTCCGCCCGGCCCCGAGTTGCTGCACGGCGTTGACGAGACCGGCCGCCGACCCGGTCTCGTGCGGACGGACCCGGTGCAGGGCGGTGGTGAAGAACGGCACCGCGAACAGCCCCTGCCCGAGACCGCACACGGCGAGCGCGGGCAGCAGCGGCCGCGGACAGCGGCCGGCCGGGACGGCGGCGTGCACCGCTATGGCCCAAAGGACCCCGGCGAGCAGGATGCCGAGCCCCGCTTGCATGACGCGTGGCCCGTACGCGGGCACGAGCCGCGCGCCTGCGGTCCAGGACGGACCTGACCGCCGCCTCGGCGCCCTGGACGCCGTCCGCACGGTGGAGTCCGCGCCGGTGCTGCGCACCGTCAAGGCGGCGGGTCCGCTGGGACCCGCGCGGTTCAGGAGGTGACCACGACCCCGGCCGACTCCTCCACCTCCAGCAGCGACGCGCTCCGCCGTTCCTCGTCGAACGCCTTCCGGCCGCCGCGCAGCCCGAACAGCCGCTTGGCCAGGGCGATGTAGAGGACCGCGAGGATGTTGAGGACGAGGGTGGCGATCTTCAGACCGCTGACGTGCTCGGTGAGTTCGTAGACCTCCAGAGGCAGGAAGGCCGCGGTGGCGACGACCGTCAGGTACTCCGCCCAGCGCTTGGCGTACCAGAGCCCGACCGCCTCGATCAGCTCGATCAGCGCGTACGCGAGCAGCAGTGCGGCGACGAGCATGAGCGTGGAGTGCTTGTAGCCGAAGGACTTCTGAAGGGTGCCGACCACGGGCGAGTGGTCGAGGTCGTAGTGGAAGTGCCGGAAGATGGGCCGGAAGGCGTCCAGGTACTCGTTGAAGAGCCGGCGCACGGCGTCCTGGCTGTTGCTGAACTTCCACACGGCCACCGCGACCAGCACGATGAACACACCGCGCACGGCCCGCTCGATGGCCAGGAAGCGCAGGATGAACAGGTCGCGAAGCACCTTTCCCCGCGGCACGAGCGGCGCCTCGGCGGCCGGTCCCGAGCCGTGCGGCTCGCCGAGGACGAAGTCGCCGCAGCGCAGGCACCGCCACACGTCCCCGAGGGCCGTCTGGGCGTGCAGCCGCACCCGCAGCCGGGGGTCGTCGGGCGCGAAGGTCACGTGCCCGCGACGCGCGCAGTGGCGTCGGTCCCAGTCGATCTTCATGCCCCCGTGCCTCCTGCCGAAGGTGCCGTGCCGGTCGGTCCGGCACGGCACGGTAGTGCATGTACTACGAGACGTAGGGGCAGGGGGCGGGGTTCCGTGCGAGGTCAGTGGGTTTCCGCGGCCATGGGCTCCCGCTCCTCGCGAGCAGTGCCCACCAGCGCCTGACGTAGGGCCGGTCCCTCTTCTCGACCGGTTCGTTCATGACGAGCCGGCCGCGCCGACGCCGACCGCCGGCGCATCCTGGACGCCGCGCTGCCCGGGAGGCAGGCCCCTCCGCCGCGGTCACCCTGCCGACCGCGGCGGGCGTACCCGCCTCCCCGGCCACCGGACCGGTGGCCGGGCTGAGCGGCCAAGACCGCCTTCCGTTCCGGGTCCCGCCGCCGCAGGGGCCGTCATGAACCGAGCGGCCCGGCCCACGGGGGAGGGCCTGACCGCTCGGCATGTGGAGGTGTGGCCCGGGCGGCTGAGAGACGGGGGAGCATCCCAGCCGCCCGGAGTGTGAGAGGTGCGCGGAGCTCAGGCCTTGGCCAGTTCCTTGTCGCCGCCGTGCTCGGGCGCCTCGGCCGGGACGGCCGTCCGGCCCTCGTCGAGCAGCGTCGTCTCGTCGAAGGGCAGCCGGCCGGCGAGCACCTCCTGGACGCGCCCCTTGTCGATCTCCTTCGTCCAGGTGCCGACCAGGACGGTGGCCACGGAGTTGCCCGCGAAGTTCGTCAGGGCGCGCGCCTCGCTCATGAAGCGGTCGATGCCGACGATCAGGCCGACGCCGTCGACCAGTGCGGGCTTGTGGGACTGCAGACCACCGGCCAGCGTGGCGAGGCCGGCGCCGCTGACGCCCGCCGCGCCCTTGGAGGCGAGGAGCAGGAAGAGCAGCAGCGGGATCTGCTCGCCGACCGACATCGGTGTCCCCAGGGCGTCGGCGATGTAGAGCGAGGCCATGGTCATGTAGATCATGGTGCCATCGAGGTTGAAGGAGTAGCCGGTCGGGACGGTGATGCCGACCACCGGCTTGCTGACGCCCAGGTGCTCCATCTTCGCGATGAGCCGCGGCAGCGCGGACTCGGAGGAGGACGTGGACAGGATCAGCAGGAACTCACGGCTCAGGTACTTGAAGAGCGAGAAGATGTTCAGGCCCGCGACGATGCGCAGCAGCGCGCCGAGCACGATGAAGACGAACAGGACACAGGTGATGTAGAAACCGAGCATCAGCACGGCGAGGCTCTTGAGCGCGTCCAGACCGGCCGAACCGACGACGGCGGCGATGGCGCCGAAGGCACCGATCGGCGCGGCCCACATGATCATGGCGAGGATGCGGAAGACGAGCCGCTGGATGTGCTCGATGCCGCGCAGCACCGGCGCGCCGGCCGAGCCCATCGCCTGCAGCGCGAAGCCGGCGAGGAGCGCAATGAGGAGGGTCTGCAGGACCTGGCCCTCGGTGAAGGCGGAGACGAAGGTGACCGGGATGATCGAGAGCACGAAGTCGACCGGCGGCAGCGCGTCCTCCGACACCTGGGCGTGGCCCGCGTCCTTGATCGCGCTCGTCAGGTGGAGCCCCTCGCCGGGGTGCAGGATGTTGCCGACGACCAGGCCGATGCCGAGCGCGACCAGAGACATCGCCAGGAAGTAGCCGAGCGCGATACCGCCGACGGCCCCGACCTTGGCGGCCTTGCGTACCGAACCGATGCCCAGCACGATCGTGCAGAAGATGATCGGCGAGATCATCATCTTGATCAGGT
Source organism: Streptomyces sp. NPDC022910 (assembly GCF_055561075.1). Lineage (NCBI taxonomy): Bacteria > Bacillati > Actinomycetota > Actinomycetes > Kitasatosporales > Streptomycetaceae > Streptomyces > Streptomyces sp. NPDC022910. Next base: position 130,011 of record NZ_JBVHHL010000020.1, on the reverse strand, counting down.
TCACGAAGCCCGTGCCGAGAGGCTTGAGCTCGAGGCCGAGGTCGGGCCAGATCAGACCCACGGCGATGCCCAGCGCCACCGCGATGATCACTGCTATGTAGAGATAGTGGGTGCGATCCCGCTTCGCGGCGGGTGCGGCAGGTGCCGTCGTCGTCACGGCTGCCTCCTTGACGTCTTCGTCGGCGTCACCGGCGTGCGGCTCACGTCCGGGGGAACAGGGGGTCCGGGAGAGCGGCTCCCGGATCGAGGGGCCCGGAACTGCATACCGGGATGCGGTGACTATCTCCCGCCCTGTGAGGCCGGTCACCCTTCCGTTCATTTAGTTCACGCTCATGTCCGGAGGCAGACTGAGCGCATGCGCCTACCCGTCCTCCCGAGACCCCGCAGCCTGGCCGGCCAACTCTTCGCCATGCAGGCCGTGCTGATCGCGGTGATCGTCGCCGGGTACGCGCTGTTCACCTACGTCAGCGACCGCAGCCAGGCCCGGGAGGCGGCCGGGAGCCAGGCCATGGCGGTCGCCCGCTCGGTCGCCGACGCGCCTTCGGTGCGAGAGGCGATCGGTACCACCGATCCCACGACCCGGTTGCAGCCGTACTCGCTCCGGGTCCAGCACGACACCGGCGTCGACTTCATCACGATCATGGACCCGCAGGGCATCCGCTGGACCCACCCCGACAAGAACCAGATCGGCAAAGGCTTCCTCGGCCACATCACCCGTGCCCAGAACGGCGAGTCCTTCACCGAGACCTACACCGGCACGCTCGGCGCCTCCGTGCGCGCGGTCACGCCCATCAAGGACGGCGACGGCGTCATCGGCCTGGTGAGCGCGGGCATCAAGGTCGAGGCGATCACCGCGCGGGTCCAGGATCAGGTGACGGCACTGGTCGGCGTTGCCGGAGGCGCCCTCGTGCTGGGCGCCATCGGCACCTATGTGATCAACGCCCGGCTGCGCCGTTCCACGCACGGCATGAACGCGACCGAGCTGAGCCGCATGCACGCCTATCACCAGGCCGCGCTGCACGCCGTGCGCGAGGGTCTGCTCATGCTGGACGGCCAGTTCCGGGTGGCGCTGATCAACGACGGCGGCCGGGAACTGCTCGGGGTGACCGGCGAGGTGGTGGGCCGCTCGGTGGCGGACCTGGGCCTGCCGGCCCCGTTGACGGGCGCGCTGCTCTCCTCCGAACCCCGCGTGGACGAGGTGCACCTGACGGCCACGCGCGTTCTGGTCGTGAACACCTCCCCGGTCTCCGGCGGCGAACGCCGCGGCACGGTGGTCACACTCCGCGATGTGACCGAGCTGCAGTCCCTGACGGGCGAGCTGGACTCGGAGCGCGGCTTCACCCAGGCGCTGCGCTCGCAGGCGCACGAGGCCGCGAACCGGCTGCACACGGTCGTCTCGCTGATCGAGCTGGGCCGCGCCGAGGAGGCCGTCGACTTCGCCACGGCCGAACTCGAACTGGCGCAGGCCCTGACCGACCAGGTGGTCGCGGCGGTCAACGAGCCGGTACTCGCCGCCCTGCTGCTGGGCAAGGCGGCGCAGGCCAACGAACGAGGCGTGGAGCTGGTGGTGTCGCAGGACAGCCGTATCGACGACGGCCTGCTGCCGCCCTCGCTGCCCGCCCGGGACCTGGTGACGATCCTGGGCAACCTCATCGACAACGCCATGGACGCGGCGCAGGGCTCGGTGGGCGCCCGGGTGACGGTGACGGCGTACACGGACGACTCGGGCCTGGTCCTGCGGGTCGCCGACACGGGCGCGGGGGTGGACCCCGCGCACACGGAGGCGGTGTTCGAACGCGGCTGGTCGACGAAGCCGGCGAACGCCCCCGGCGGCCGCGGACTGGGCCTCGCCCTGGTCCGCCAGACCGTGCGACGCCATGAGGGCACGCTGACGGTGTCGGGGGCGGCCGGGGGCGGGGCGGAGTTCGAGGTGCGGGTGCCGTTGCCTACGGTGGGGGCGGCCGCTCCGGCCGAGCCGACGTCGCCGGGGGCCCAGGCCGCCCTGTCAGGAGGTGACACATGACCGAGCCCATCCGCGTACTGGTCGTGGAGGACGACCCCGTGGCCGCCGACGCGCATGTCATGTATGTCGGCCGCGTCCCGGGCTTCACGGCGGTCGGGAAGGCGCACACCGGCGCGGAGGCGCGGCGCCAGCTGGACCGTACGCCGGTGGATCTGCTGCTCCTCGACCTCCACCTGCCGGACGTGCACGGGCTGCAACTGGCGCGCTCGCTGCGGGCGGCCGGCTACCACGCGGACGTCATAGCGGTGACGTCCGCGCGCGATCTGGCGGTCGTGCGGGAGGGGGTCTCGCTGGGGGTCGTCCAGTACGTGCTGAAGCCGTTCACCTTCGCGACGCTGCGGGACCGGCTGGTGCGGTACGCGGAGTTCCGCGAGGCGGTGGGCGAAGCGAGCGGCCAGGACGAGGTGGACCGGGCGCTGGCGACGCTGCGGGCGCCGGGTCCTGCGGCACTGCCGAAGGGCCTGAGCGCGCCGACGCTGGAGCGGGTGACCGGAGCGTTGCGGGACTGCGAGGAGGGGCTCACAGCGGCCGGGGTCGCCGAGGCCGTGGGGATTTCCAGGATCACGGCACGGCGGTACCTGGAACACCTCGTGGAGGCGGGGCGGGCCGGACGGAGTCCGCTGTACGGGCAGGTGGGGCGGCCGGAGCTGGTCTACCGGTGGGTTCGGGAGGCGGAGAAGGGGCGGTAGGCGGTGGTCCGGACCCAATCCCTTGCAGACGCATTGACCTGACTAGACCACTCCACTTACGTTCACCGGGCAGCCGTCCAGGCCACAACGAAGTGAGCCCGTAGGAGGTCGTGCCCGTGCGCCCCACCGCCGCCAGCCCCCGCTCAACCACCCCCCTCACCGCCCTCGTCACCCTCGCCCTCGCCGCAACCGCCCTCACCGCCTGCGGCAGCGGCTCCGGCAGCGACCCGGACACCGTGAAGATCTCCTTCAAACAGTCGACGGACAACTCGATCCATGTCATGGACGACTACCTGGCCGGTATCAAGAAGCAGTTCGAGAAGGAGAACCCCGGCAAGAAGGTCCAGCTCGTCCCCATCAAGGCCCCGGACTCGGAGTACTACACCAAGCTCCAGCAGATGCTCCGCTCCCCGAAGACCGCGCCCGACCTGGTCTACGAGGACACCTTCCTCATCAACTCGGACATCACCAGCGGCTACCTCAAGCCCCTCGACGCCTATCTCGCCAAGTGGAAGGACTGGCCACAGTTCATCGACACGGCGAAGGCGGCGGCCAGGGCCGAGGACGGAAAGACGTACGGCGTCCCGGACGGCACCGACACCCGGGGGCTCTGGTTCGACAAGGGCGTCTTCAAAAAGGCGGGTCTGCCCGCGAACTGGCAGCCGAAGACCTGGGACGACATCCTCGCCGCCGCCCGGACGATCAAACAGAAGGTCCCCGGCGTGACGCCCCTGAACATCTACACCGGCAAACCCGCCGGCGAGGCCGCGACGATGCAGGGCTTCGAAATGCTCCTGTACGGGACGGGTGACGGCACGTCCGACCCTCTGTACGACAAAGCGACCAAGAAGTGGATCGCCAAGAGCCAGGGCTTCAAGGACGCGCTCGGGTTCGTGCACACCGTCTACCAGGAGAAGCTGGGCACGGACGTCTCCCAGGCCCTCGACCCCAACATCCAGACCATCGTGCGCGGTGAACTGCTCCCCAAGGGCAAGCTCGCCATCGCCCTCGACGGCTCCTGGCTCCCGCAGGACTGGCTGCCGGGCAGCGGCCACGAATGGCCCGAGTGGTCCAAGGAGTTGGGGCTTGCGTACATGCCCACCCAGCACGGCCAGGCACCCGGCAAGGTGAGCATGTCCGGCGGCTGGACCTGGTCGATCCCCGCCAAGGCGGGCAACCCGGACCTGGCCTTCGAGTTCATCCAGACGATGCAGACCAAGGCCAACGCGCAGAAGTGGTACATCGCCAACTCCGGCATCGCGGTGCGCAAGGACGTGGCGTCCGACCCCTCGTACGTGCAGGCGCAGCCCGGGATCAAATTCTTCACGGACCTGGTGAGCAGCACACACTACCGGCCGGCGTATCCGGCGTACCCGAAGGTGTCGACCGCCATCCAGGAGGCCATGGAGAGCGTGACGACGGGTGACGCCTCGGTGGAGAAGGCGGCGGGCGACTACGACGAGGCGCTCAAGGCGGCGACCGACAACCAAGTGGTCCAGAAGTGAGCGGTCTGCGCCGCTCCGTGACCCGTGCGCTGCCCATCACCCCCGCCCTGGTCGTGCTGCTCCTCTTCCTGGCGGGCCCGATCGCCTACTGCGCGTACATCGCCTTCACGGACCTGCAACTCACGGGCCAGGCGCACTCGTCGTTCGTCGGCTTCGCCAACTTCCGTACGGCGTTCGGGGACGAGGCCTTCCTCAACGCCGTCTGGCTGACACTGGTGTTCACCGTGCTGTCCTCACTGGTCGGCCAGAACACGCTGGGGCTCGTCCTGGCGTCGCTCATGCAACGGGCCTCGAGGCCGATCCGTACCCTGACGGGCGGGATCGTGATCACGGCGTGGGTGCTGCCGGAGGTGGTGGCGGGTTTTCTGCTCTACGCCTTCTTCCGCAAGGAGGGCACCCTGAACGCGATCCTCGACTGGCTCCGTCTGCCGTCCCAGAACTGGCTCTACACGCTTCCGATCCTCGCCGTCTCGTTCGCGAACGTGTGGCGGGGGACGGCGTTCTCCATGCTGGTCTACTCGGCGGCGCTGAACGAGATCCCGAAGGAGATCACGGAGGCGGCGGAGGTGGACGGGGCCGGCGGCGCACGCCGTCTGTGGCACATCACGCTGCCGATGATCCGGCGCTCCATCGGCACGAACCTGATGCTGAACACGCTGCAGACGCTGTCGGTCTTCGGACTGATCTGGGTGATGACCAGGGGCGGGCCGGGAAACAAGAGCCAGACCCTGCCCCTGTTCATGTACGAACAGGCCTTCCAGAACAGCATGATCGGGTACGGGACGGCGGTGGCGCTGTTGCTGCTGCTCGTCGGCTCGGTGTTCTCGATCGTGTACATGCGGCTGCTGCGAACGGAGGTGTGAGATGGCGTCCACGCTCGCGTCCCGCCGCACGGGGCGCCGTCTGGCGGCCGACACCGGCCTGCTGGTGGCTGCCGCCGCGTTCGCGCTGCCCCTCGTCTGGGTGATCCTCTCGTCGGTGGACCCGCAGGCGGACCTGCGGGTGAAGGCCCCGGACGGCATCACACTGGACAACTTCGACGCCGTCCTGAAACCCGACATCACGTTCACACCGCTGCTCAACAGCCTGATCCTGTGCGGTGGGGGGACGCTGCTGACCGTGGTGTGCGCGACACTCGCCGCGTACCCGCTGTCGCGTTTCAGGTCCCGGCTGAACCGGCCGTTCCTGCTGACGATTCTGTTCGCGACGAGCCTGCCGATCACGGCGATCATGGTGCCGGTGTACGCGCTGTTCGTCCAGGTGAACCTGATCGACACGATGCAGGGCACGATCCTGTTCTTCGCCGCATCCCAAATCCCCTTCGCCATCTGGCTGATGAAGAACTTCATGGACGGCGTCCCCAAGGAGCTGGAGGAGGCGGCGTGGACGGACGGCGCGTCGTCGCTCCAGTCGCTCGTACGGATCGTGCTGCCGCTGATGGGCCCGGGCGTCGCCGTGGTGACCGTGTTCTCGTTCGTGATGATGTGGGGCAACTTCTTCGTCCCCTTCATGCTGTTGCTCACACCGGATCAGATGCCGGCGTCGGTGAGCATCAACGAGTTCTTCGGGAACCGCGGGATGGTGGCGTACGGGCAACTGGCCGCGTTTTCGGTCATCTACTCGACACCCGTGATCGTGTTGTACGTGCTGGTCGCGCGTCGACTGGGCGGGGGATTCGCGCTGGGCGGGGCCGTCAAGGGCTGAGGCAGAAACGATCGACGGCTACCGCACCACCGACGGCCGAAACCGTATGTTCCTACAATCCGTGAGTGTGGCCGAACAGACCGTAGTCACCGCAGTCCCGGGCCCCTACGTTGTGTGCGTGCAGCGATCGCAACCCCAACAGCCCACTCCGCCGTTCGACGCCCCGGCCGCCCGCAGACTGCGGGCGGCCCTCGGTATGGGGCCTGAGCACGTCGCGTACAGCATGCGCTCCTCGTACGGACTCCCCCACGTCACCCCCGACCTCGTGATCGCCTGGGAGCGCGGAGCCGCCGGCCCGAGCACCCCGGAACTCACCGCGCTCGCAGGCGCGTTGTGGTGCTCCGTCGGCGAACTCATCGGCGCACCGCGCACCCTGCGCGAGCACCGCGTCGCGCGCGGGCTCGCACCGGAGGACGTCGCGCACGCCGTCGGGCTCGAGCTCCTCGCCTACGTACGGATGGAGGAGGCGGGCGAGTGGCGCGGCAACGACCGGCAGTCCGCCGCCCTTGCCGACGCCTTCGACCTGACCCTGCCCGACTTCATCACCGTGACCGGACGCGACGGCAGGCTCGGTGAACTGCTGCGCGGCGCGGTCACCACCCGCTGGCAGGCCTACGTCCGTCAGGTCGGCAAACTGCTGCCCCTGGAACGGCGGCTGCTGGAGGACGTCCTCGAGGAGATGCACGCCGACTACCAGGGGCAGATGGTCGCCACGCTCAGCTGGGGCGCCACGTCGGCCGCGGCCGACGCCGACGAGGCCGGTCGCGACTACCTCGACCGCATCGTCGAGAACTTCTGGGCGACGGTCGAGAGGGCCACACACCAGAGCGGTTCCTAGAACACCGACTCCGCCTCGTCCATCCGGTCCTTCGGCACCGTCTTCAACTCGGTGACCGCCGCGGCCAGCGGCACCATCACCACGTCCGTGCCGCGCAGCGCCGTCATCCTGCCGAACTCCCCGCGGTGCGCCGCCTCGACCGCGTGCCAGCCGAAGCGGGTGGCGAGCACCCGGTCGTAGGCGGTCGGCGTGCCGCCGCGCTGGATGTGGCCGAGGATGACCGGCTTGGCCTCCTTGCCGAGCCGCCTCTCCAGCTCGTACGCCAGTGCCGTGCCGATGCCCTGGAAGCGCTCGTGCCCGTACTGGTCGATCTCGCCCTTGACGTAGTCCATGGTGCCCTCGGCGGGGTGGGCGCCCTCGGCGACGCAGACCACCGCGAACTTCTTGCCGCGGGCGAAACGCTCCTCGACCATCTTGACCAGGTCGGCGGGGTCGAAGGGGCGCTCGGGGAGGCAGATGCCGTGGGCGCCGGCCGCCATGCCCGACTCCAGCGCGATCCAGCCGGCGTGGCGACCCATGACCTCCACGACCATCACGCGCTGGTGGGACTCGGCCGTCGTCTTCAGCCGGTCCATCGCCTCGGTGGCCACGGTCACCGCCGTGTCGAAGCCGAAGGTGCGGTCCGTGGACGAGATGTCGTTGTCGATCGTCTTGGGGACGCCGACGACCGGCAGGCCCGCGTCCGACAGCATCCGAGCCGCGGTCAGCGTGCCTTCGCCGCCGATCGGGATCAGGGCGTCGATACCGAAGTCGCGGATCATGTCCGAGGCGTTCTCACAGGCCTCGCGGAGGCGGTCACGCTCCAGGCGGGAGGAGCCGAGAATGGTGCCGCCGCGGGCCAGGATGCCGCTGACGCCGTCGAGGTCAAGGGCGCGGTAGTGGCCTTCGAGCAGACCCCGGTAGCCGTCCTCGAAGCCGATGACCTCGTCGTCGTACTGCGCTACCGCTCGGTGCACGACCGACCGGATCACTGCGTTCAGGCCCGGGCAGTCGCCGCCTGCGGTGAGTACTCCGATGCGCATCGTGCTGTGTCTCCTGCTCGCTGTCGATACCGGTGAGCCAATCCGATTGTTTCACGCCTCACGGGCGGGTGCCGCTTCCCCACCCGCCCCCCGCCGACCCCTGATCCCGGGGTCCTGACGGGCGCCTTATCCAGGCCCAGAGGTATTGTCAAGAGGGTTCTGCTCACCCTCGCGGAGGATTTTCGAGGCCTACCAGAACCCCACAAAAACATCCAGAATCGGTCAATGGCGTCCGGTCATCCTCTGGCACAGAGAAGGGCGCCGAGCGACCCGAGGGCCGCCCGAGCCCCTGCCCGCCACCCCACCCGAGAGACGAAACGGAGAGCACGCGTGACGCGCAGCGTGTACGTGACCGGGATCGACCGCGGCGACGGCCGCCAGGTCGTCGAGCTGGGAATCACGGAGCTCCTGACCCGGCAGGTCGACCGGGTGGGCGTGTTCCGCCCGCTCGTCCACGACGGCCCCGACCGCCTCTTCGAGCTGCTGCGCGCCCGATACCGTCTGTCCCAGGACCCGGCCACGGCGCACGGCATGGACTACCACGAGGCGTCCGCGCTCCAGGCCGAGCGGGGGACGGACGAGCTGGTGTCCACCCTCGTCGACCGGTTCCACCTCGTGGCCCGCGACTACGACGTCGTCCTCGTCCTCGGCTCCGACTTCGCCGACACCCAGCTCCCGGACGAGCTGTCGCTCAACGCCCGGCTCGCCAACGAGTTCGGGGCGTCCGTGATTCCGGTCGTGGGCGGGCGCAAGCAGACCGCCGAGTCCGTACGCGCCGAGGTGCGCAACGCCTACCGTGCGTACGACGGACTGGGCTGCGACGTCCTCGCCATGGTCGTCAACCGGGTCGCCCGCGAGGACCGGGACGAGATAGCCGAGCGGCTCGACTCCCGGCTTCCGGTGCCCTGTTACGTCCTTCCCGACGACCCCGCCCTGTCCGCCCCCACGGTCGCGCAGATCGCCCAGGCGCTCGGCGCCCGGGTCGTCCTCGGCGACGACTCCGGGCTCGCGCGGGATGCCCTCGACTTCGTCTTCGGCGGTGCCATGCTGCCGAATCTCCTGGGCGCACTGACCCCGGGATGCCTGGTGGTGACCCCGGGCGACCGTGCCGATCTCGTCGTCGGCTCGCTCGCCGCTCACAGTGCCGGCAACCCGCCGATCGCCGGCGTCCTGCTCACCCTGAACGAGGTGCCCGGCGACGAGATCCTCTCCCTCGCCCACCGCCTCGCCCCGGGCACACCGGTGATCTCGGTGGCCGGCAACAGCTTCCCCACCGCCGCCCGGCTCTTCTCCCTGGAGGGGAAGTTGAACGCGGCCACTCCGCGCAAGGCCGAGCGGGCGCTCGGGCTCTTCGAGGGGTACGTCGACACCGCGGACCTGCTCAAGCGGGTGTCCGCCCCGAGCAGCGACCGGCTGACACCGATGATGTTCGAGCACCAGCTGCTGGAGCAGGCCCGCGCCGTCAAGCGCCGGGTGGTGCTCCCGGAGGGCACCGAGGAGCGGGTGCTGCAGGCGGCCGAGGTGCTGCTGCGCCGGGGTGTCTGTGATCTGACCCTGCTCGGTCCCGTCGACCGGATCCGCAAGAAGGCGGCCGACCTCGGCATCGACCTCGGCGACTGTCAGCTGATCGATCCGGCCACCTCCGAGCTGCGCGAGACCTTCGCCGAGAAGTACGCCCGGCTGCGCGCCCACAAGGGCGTCACGGTCGAGCTGGCGTATGACGTCGTCGCCGATGTGAACTACTTCGGCACCCTCATGGTCGAGCAGGGTCTCGCCGACGGCATGGTGTCCGGCTCCGTGCACTCCACGGCCGCCACCATCCGGCCCGCCTTCGAGATCATCAAGACCAAGCCCGACGCGAAGATCGTCAGCTCGGTCTTCTTCATGTGCCTCGCCGACAAGGTGCTCGTCTACGGCGACTGCGCCGTGAACCCCGACCCCAACGCCGAGCAGCTCGCCGACATCGCCCTCCAGTCGGCCGTCACCGCCGAGAAGTTCGGGGTGGAGCCGCGGATCGCGATGCTGTCGTACTCCACCGGCACGTCCGGCTCGGGCGCCGACGTCGACAAGGTGCGGGAGGCCACCGAGCTGGTGCGGCTGCGCGACGGCGATCTGATGATCGAGGGTCCGATCCAGTACGACGCCGCCGTCGAGCCCAGCGTCGCGGCGACCAAGCTGCCGGACTCGGAGGTCGCGGGGCAGGCGTCCGTGCTGATCTTCCCGGACCTCAACACCGGCAACAACACCTACAAGGCCGTGCAGCGCTCGGCCGGCGCGATCGCCGTCGGCCCGGTCCTGCAGGGACTGCGCAAGCCCGTCAACGACCTGTCCCGGGGCGCTCTCGTCCAGGACATCGTCAACACGGTCGCCATCACGGCGATCCAGGCCCAGAGCCCCACCGGGAAGGCAGCCGCCCAGTGAGCCAGACCCGCGTCCTCGTCCTCAACTCCGGCTCCTCGTCGGTGAAGTACCAGCTGCTGGACATGCGTGACAGCAGCAGGCTGGCCATGGGCCTCGTCGAGCGCATCGGCGAGCAGACGTCCCGGATCAGGCACACGGCGCTCACCACGGGCGACACCCGCGAGCAGAACGGGCCGATCGCCGACCACCAGGCTGCCCTCAAGGCGGTCGCCGAGGAGCTGGCCAGGGACGGGCTGGGACTCGACTCGCCCGAGCTGGCCGCCATCGGCCACCGTGTGGTGCACGGCGGCATGTTCTTCACCGAGCCCACCGTCATCGACGACGCCGTGCTCACCGAGATCGAGCGGCTGATCCCCGCCGCGCCGCTGCACAACCCGGCCAACCTCACCGGCATTCGCACGGCCATGGCACTGCGCCCGGACCTGCCCCAGGTCGCCGTCTTCGACACGGCGTTCCACACGACCATGCCGGAGTACGTGGCGCGCTACGCGATCGACACGAAGATCGCGGACCGGCACCGGATCCGGCGGTACGGATTCCACGGGACCTCGCACGCGTACGTGTCCCGGGCGACCGCGAAGCTGCTGGGTAAGAAGCCGGAAGAGGTCAACGTCATCGTGCTGCACCTGGGCAACGGTGCGTCCGCCTCGGCGGTCAGGGGCGGCCGGTGCGTGGACACCTCCATGGGGCTCACCCCGCTGGAGGGGCTTGTGATGGGCACGCGCTCGGGTGACCTGGATCCCGCCGTCATCTTCCATTTGGAGCGTGTTGGCGGAATGTCCATGGACGAGATCGACACTCTTCTCAACAAGAGGAGCGGTCTGTTCGGTCTGTGCGGCGACAACGACATGCGGGAGATTCAGCGGCGGATCGACGAGGGCGACGAGGAGGCGCGGCTCGCCTTCGACATCTACATCCATCGACTGAGGAAATACATCGGCGCCTACTACGCGGTACTCGGCAGGGTGGACGCGATCGCCTTCACGGCCGGGGTGGGCGAGAACGCGGCCCCGGTGCGGGAGGCCGCCGTCGCGGGCCTGGAGGAGCTGGGTCTGGCGGTGGACGGCGCCCTGAACGCCGTACGCGGCGACGAGCCGCGGCTGATCTCGCCCGCCGGCGCGCGGGTGGCGGTCGCCGTGGTTCCCACGGACGAGGAACTGGAAATCGCCACACAGACCTACGCATTGGTCGGAAAGGGCAACTGAACAATTCGACCGGCTCTCGCCTGAGCGCGAACGCGCCCATTTGCATCTTCCGCCAGACGGAATATTCCGCAGCGAAACAAACCGATAGGATCGCCCCATGCGCCGTTCGAAAATCGTCTGTACTCTCGGCCCCGCGGTCGACTCCCACGAAATGCTCGTCGCGCTGGTCGAAGCCGGTATGAACGTGGCCCGCTTCAACTTCAGCCACGGCACGCACGAAGATCACGAGGCGCGGTACGTCCGCGTCCGCGCCGCGTCCGCCGAGACCGGCAAGGCCATCGGCGTTCTCGCCGACCTGCAGGGTCCGAAGATCCGCCTGGAGACCTTCGCCGAGGGTCCGGTCGAGCTGGTGCGCGGTGACGAGTTCACCATCACCACCGAGGACGTGCCGGGTGACAAGCACATCTGCGGTACGACGTACAAGGGCCTGCCGGGCGACGTCTCCAAGGGCGACCCGATCCTGATCAACGACGGCAACGTCGAGCTGAAGGTGCTGGACGTCGAGGGCCCCCGGGTCCGGACGATCGTCATCGAGGGCGGTGTCATCTCCGACCACAAGGGCATCAACCTGCCCGGCGCCGCGGTCAACGTCCCGGCGCTGTCGGAGAAGGACATCGAGGACCTGCGGTTCGCGCTGCGCATGGGCTGCGACATGGTCGCGCTCTCGTTCGTGCGGGACGCCAACGACGTCAAGGACGTCCACCGCATCATGGACGAGGAGGGCCGTCGCGTCCCGGTCATCGCCAAGGTGGAGAAGCCACAGGCGGTGGCGAACATGGAGGACGTCGTGATGGCCTTCGACGGTGTCATGGTCGCCCGCGGCGACCTGGCCGTCGAGTACCCGCTCGAGAAGGTCCCGATGGTGCAGAAGCGGCTCATCGAGCTGTGCCGCCGCAACGCCAAGCCGGTGATCGTGGCGACCCAGATGATGGAGTCGATGATCACCAACTCCCGTCCGACGCGCGCCGAGGCGTCCGACGTGGCCAACGCCATCCTGGACGGCACCGACGCGGTCATGCTGTCGGCCGAGTCGAGCGTCGGCGCCTACCCGATCGAGACGGTCAAGACGATGTCGAAGATCGTCCAGGCGGCCGAGGAGGAGCTGCTGTCCAAGGGGCTGCAGCCGCTGGTCCCGGGCAAGAAGCCGCGTACGCAGGGCGGTTCGATGGCGCGCGCCGCCGCGGAGATCGCGGACTTCCTGGGCGGCAAGGGCCTGGTCGCCTTCACCAAGTCCGGTGACACCGCCCGCCGGCTCTCCCGCTATAGGGCCTGCCAGCCGATCCTGGCGTTCACCACGGACGAGTCCACCCGCAACCAGCTGGCACTGAGCTGGGGCGTGGAGTCGCACGTCGTGCCGTTCGTGAACAGCACCGACGAGATGGTCGAGCTGGTCGACCAGGAGATGGTGAGGCTCAAGCGGTTCAACGACGGCGACGTCGTGGTCATCACCGCCGGCTCCCCGCCCGGCGTCCCCGGCACCACGAACATGGTCCGTGTCCACCACCTGGGCGAGGGCGACCGCAACTGACGTCGTGGCGATACAGAGCTGTGGCCCGGTCCCCGCGTGGGGACCGGGCCACAGCTCTTTGTGCGGCTCCCGAACGGGCCTTGAGGGTGCTCAGCCGCCGGTGACGTACTGGTGCATGCCGGGCACCGTCAGCGTGCCGCCGAACTGGCCGGCCTGGGTGACCTTCACGTTCGTGAAGTAGATGAACGGGAGGTTCAGCGGCGGCGGGTTGTCCGGGCTGAAGGTGACCGGGATCAGACCGAGCAGGTTGCCGGAGATGCTCTCCGTGTACATCACCGTCTTGCCGTCACGGATGGTGGACGTCGATCCCTTGGCGGCCTGGACATGGTACGTCTCGCCCCTCTGGCCGTCGACGAGCTGATGCAGATCGCCGATGTCGGTGCCGTCGGAGATCACGTACTTCAGGACCTTCTTGACGGTGCCGTTGGCGGTGCGCACCTTCACGATGCCCTGGTAGTCCGCACCCTTGAGCGTCAGCGAGCTGGCCTCCAGGTGCCACGGCTTGTCGGGCAGGGCCGCGATCTTCTCCACGCCGCCCTCGTCGTCGGTCGCCGCGATGCAGCCGTCCGCGGACGTGGTGGAGTTCGGGGACGGGCTCGCGGTCGCGGACGCCGCCGACTTCACGGCGTCCTCCGCCGACTTGGTGACCTCGGAGGCCGCCTTCGTCGCCGTGTCCGTCGTGTCCTTCACGGTGTCCTTGACCGTGTCGGTGACCTTCTGGGTCGTGTCCTTGACGGTGCCGGACACGGAGGTGTCCTTCGTCGCGGACGCCGAGGCGGAGGCGGACGGCGTGGGCGTGGCGCTCGTCGACGAACCGGAGCCGCCGCCGAGGACACCGGTGATCGCGTCCCCGATGGTCTCCAGCAGGTTCCCACTGCTCGCGGAGGCCGACGGACTCGGCGTGGACGTGCCGCTGCCCGACGACTTGCCGGAGGCGCTCGCGGACGGCGTGGGCGTGGCCTTGTCGTCGGAACCTGAATCCGACGAAGAGGTCTTGCCCGACGTGCCGTCCGACGTCTTGTCCGCGGAGGCCGAGGGCGTCGGCTCCGCCGTGTCGGCGGACTTGGACGCGCTCGCCGAGGCGGACGGCGACGGCGATGCCGAAGCGTCCTCGGAGCCGTCCACGGCCTCCACGCACTTCTGGTACTCGTCGATCGTCATGCTCTTGGACGACGAGTGGTCGTCGGCACGGGCAAAGGTGGCGTTGATCCCCAGTCCCATGAAGACGGCCGTCGGCATCGCCGCCAGCGCCATCGCCTTGCCTGCCGGCATGTGGAACCTGGTGAACAGCGGCTTCCTGGGTGCCGCGTGCCGCGGCCCGGTTCTCGCACGGGACGCGTCCACGTCAGTCCCGTGGGTCACCTCGTCAGCCGGCACTGTGCCTCCCGTTCGCCCCGTTGGCCGGGTTCATTCCTGACAGATCGTTCGACTCGCTCACCCAGTCCGACCCCGCCCCGGGAGCACCGCCCGCTTCCGTGGTTTCCTCCTGCGGCTCGGGCGGCGCACCCGGCGCCCACGCCACGGCCATCGCACCGCCGATGAGGGCGAACAGGAAACCGACGACGAAACCACCGAAGTTGGAAACGGGGATGGACACCAGACCCAGAAGGATCGCCGCGATCCCGGCGAAGGTCCGGATGTGCGTCTGGAACCAGAGGCTGATGCCCAGAACGACGAGCAGCACACCGATGATCAGGGAGCCGGCGCCGGCGGTGGTGGCCATCGCGAGCGTCAGGTGACCGATCTGCAGGTGCGCGTACGGGAAGTACATGATCGGAAAGCCACCGAGCATGACGAACAGGCCGGCCCAGAACGGCCGGGTGCCCCGCCAGGCGCGGAACTGCAGCCTCCGGCGGGTGAACTGGCCGGGTGCGGCAGAAGTCTCGGCGCTCATGGAAAACAGCTCCCTGGTGCGGCGTTGCTGTGGTGAGGGTGGTCTTGCGGTGATGATGTGGGGGGTGTGTGAAACGCGGCCGGAGAGTGGTACGGGCGGGAGGCGCCTTCGGCTCCTCCCGCCCGTCACCGAGCGCCTAGTAGCACTCGTGCTTGCCCGTCTGCAGCTTCATCTTCAGACCAGGCAGTGTGAAGGTTCCGGCGGTGGTCGCCCACGCCGTCTGCTGCACCCCGTACAGGTCCGCCGAATCGGCCTGCTGGGCGAAGCCGTACGGGTTGGCCTGCTCCTTGCCGCCCTTCATGCCAGGGCCCTTGCCGCCCTTGCTGGGGCTCGTGTCGCCGGCGGCCACACCGATGTCGATGCCGTGGAACACGGCACCGCCCTTGGCCTCCAGGTCCGCGACATCGATGTACAGGTTGTCGGCGGAGACCTGGTTCTTCTTGTCGTTGCTGTCGCCTGCCGTCAGCGTCAGGCTGACGGACCCGATTATCGGGATGTTCGGGGTGACGACCGACTGACACAGGTTCTTGATCGTCGCGTCCTTGAACGACGAGACCGCCACCGCGTGAGACGTCTTCTCACCGGCGAGCGTGTAGCCGTCGTCCATCGCTCCGTACTGCGCGAAGCCGTTGCCGTGCAGTTCGTCGGCCGTGACCTTGAACGACTGTCCCGACACGCTGAACGACGCGGCCAGAGCGCCCTGTGCCAGGGCCACACCTATCGCTGCCGTCGCGGCGACGCTGGGCACCATGACCACAGCGAACCGCTTCCATCTGGTCCCGCCACGCACCTGGGACTCCATCATTTCCTCCTTCTCGGACGTACATCTCCTGACCCCAGCTCGCTACCGGTCGGCGGCTCAGCCGGGCAGGGATGGGAGAAGTGCTACGTCCTCGGGAAGGAGAGCGCCCGCTCTCGGAGGCGCGAACTGCGCCCGAATCACCGGCGATCACCCCCGAGCGACAACCACTGGTCGCGCCTGACACGCATCACGCACAACCTGCCGGACAGGCTCCGCCGAGGCGGAGACCCCCCTGTCCAGGACCCGGCGCCACTGCCGCCGGCTCCTGCTCGGTGGGGACCCACGAAAACCCGTTGACCCCACTGGCTGTCGGGTACGGCGATGGACCGAGCGTCGCCGATCGTGGTGCATTCTCGCCGCCCCCGCAAGGGGGTTCGTTACTCACTAGTAACGGCCGGATAACCGAACTACGACTCGCGGGTATCGACCGGCAACTCTTCGTGGCACAAAGAGAGATGACGAAACGGTTGAAGAGGGGACAGATCCCGACAGGCCAACGGCTCCGACTTACTCCAAGTAACAGCGGCCGCCTTTACCAAGATTTGGTAAAGGCGGCCGCTGTGTGCCTCTGTCGGCGAATCTTTCACCCGGGCATCACAAGCCCGGGTGTTTAGGGACTGGTCAGAACAACGCCCGCGCGAGCGCCCGACGGGCCGCGGTCACGCGCGGGTCGTCGGCACCGACCACCTCGAAAAGCTCAAGCAGCCGCAGCCGCGCGGCCTCCCGGTCCTCCCCCGCCGTGCGCCGCACGGCCTCGACGAGCCGCCCGAACGCGTCCTCCACATGTCCGCCCACCAGATCCAGGTCCGCAGCGGCGATCTGTGCCGATACGTCACCCGGCTTCTGCGCGGCGTCCTTTCGCACCTGCCGTGGATCCAGGTCCCGCACCCGCTGCAGCAACTCGGCCTGCGCGAGACCCAGCTTGGCCTCGGTGTTGGCCGGGTCGTCGCTCAGCACGTTCTTGTACGCCTGGATGGCACCGCCCAAGTCACCCGCGTCCAGCGCCTGTACGGCCGCTTCGAGCGCCGCGTCGTGGGGGCCTGCCGGGGCCTGAGGGGCCTCCTGGGCGCCGCCCGGCTCGGCGTCGGCGTCGACGGTCAGGCCGGTCAGCCCGAAGCGCTGCTCGGCGACCTCGACGAGCTGGTCGAGGGTCGCGCGGATCTGCTGCTCGGGGGCGGCACCCTGGAAGAGGGGCAGCGCCTGCCCGGCGACGACGGCGAAGACGGCCGGGATCCCCTGGATGCCGAACTGCTGCATCAGCATCTGGTTGGCGTCGACGTCGATCTTGGCGAGCACGAACCGGCCGTTGTACTCACGGGCCAGCCGCTCCAGGACCGGGCTCAGCTGCTTGCAGGGCTGACACCACTCGGCCCAGAAGTCGATGACGACCGGCACTTCGGTGGACCGCTGCAGGACGTCGCGCTCGAACCCCGCCTCGTCGACGTCGATGACGAGGTCGGCCGGGGAGACCGCCCCTCCTCCGCCCTGCCGGGCCGCTTCGGCGCGCGCCTGCTCCGCCTTCGCCTTGGCCTCCTGGGCCGCCTTCAACGCGGCGAGGTCGACGACTCCGCTCATGGACATGTTCCGTGGCTGCATGAGTACATCCTCCCCCTTCCGTACGCCGCTGTGAAAAGCGCTGTGAAAGCCGTGCCGGGCCGGTGATGATCCGCGCCGGGTCCCCACTCGGCGCCAGTGGTCGTCGCTCGCGCGCGTCACACCGATAGGCACGCGCACGCTTTCGCTACGAGTCGTAGCGTAACTGCCCTCGGGGGTCGCCGTGACCAGTCCGCCGGTGATCTCCGTCACCACTTCACACGACGTCCTGAAATGGCCGGGGACACGGCCGGATATGGTCACCGACATGCAGAGCAGCACTTCCGCCGCCCGTACGGGCCGTCCGCGCAGCGCTGCCGCGGACGCCGCGATCCTGCAGGCGACACGGGAGGCCCTCGTCGAGCTCGGCTGGTCGAAACTCACGCTGGGGGACGTGGCGACCCGGGCGGGGGTCGCGAAGACGACCCTCTACCGCCGGTGGGCGGGCAAGAAGGAGCTCGTGGTGGACGCGGTGGCGGAACTCTTCGACGAACTCGAACTCCCCGACCTCGGCAGTCTGCGGGCCGACGTGGAGGGCGTGGTGCTGCAGTTCGCCGCGCTGCTGGAGCAGCCGGCGACCAAGACCGCGCTGATGGCGGTGGTCGCCGAGGCCACGCATGACGAGGCACTGCGGCAGCGGATCCGCGAGGCGATCGTCGACCGGCAGAAGCGGCTGGTGATCGAGGGGCGCCGCCGGGCCCAGAGCCGCGGCGAGATCCCGGCCGACGAGGGCGACCCGGCCCCCCAGGTCGACCTGATCTTCGACGTGATCGCGGGCGCCGTCGTGCACCGCACCCTCGTCTCCTGCGAATCGGTCGACGCCGACTGGGCCTCACGCTTCACCTCGGTGCTGCTCGGCGGGCTCGCGGCGAACGGCGCCTGACGCCGTACTGCACCTTCCCGGCCGTCCGGGCGGGGCGTACAGGACGTCTTCCGGCCCGCGCCCCCGAAAGTTCACCCCGTCCTGCGAAGCAGACCCCTTGCCCGCATGTCATGTCACCATCATTCTTATCGGCAGGAATCTACCCGCATAGATTCGCTTTCACGGGCTCCACCTGACAGTGAGACATCGACCACTCGCCCCAGGAGGATCGATCCACGTGAGACCTCGTCACCCCCGTCGGCGCGGCGTCGGCGCCGTCGCGGCATCCCTGGTCGCCCTGTGCGCCGGCCAGACCCTGAGCGCGCTGCCGGCCACGGCGGCTCCGAAGGCCCCCACCCCCTCATCCGTCGTCAGCACGGCGCAGGACCACGCCGCGCGGGCGATAGCCGGCTCGCTCACCGACTCCGCCTGGCGCGCCCGCGTCCAGCAGGCGGCGCTCACCTCCGACGAGGTGCCCGTCACCGCCCTGGCCGGGAAGGCGGACGGCTCTCTGAAGTCCACACTCGCCGCGGCCGACCGCCGGATCGCC
Source organism: Streptomyces sp. NPDC022910 (assembly GCF_055561075.1). NCBI lineage: Bacteria > Bacillati > Actinomycetota > Actinomycetes > Kitasatosporales > Streptomycetaceae > Streptomyces > Streptomyces sp. NPDC022910. The sequence continues at coordinate 111,375 of NZ_JBVHHL010000020.1, read as the reverse complement.
GCAGCCAAGGGCCTGGACTCCGGGATCGGTTCACTGCTCCGGCTGCGGCTCGGGGACGGATCCATGCGCGCGGCGCTCACCGCCGGGACCGTGCCCTGGGTGGCCGCGGCCACCTCGGACGACGACGCCGCCACCGTCACCGCCTACGACAGCCGGGGCCGGGCCCACACGCTCGACGCCGGCAAGCCGCCCGCGCACCCCGTGTACGTCGTCGACATCGACGGCTCCAAGGCGCTGGCCGCCGGTCTGGACGTCCTGAACGAGGAACTCGCGCGCTACGGCCTGGACTCCGCCGCGCCGGCCCAGCAGCAGGCGCCCACGGCGCGCTCGCGGGCGCTGGCGGCCACCGCGGGCTTCTGGACCACCCGCATCTCCGCGGTCGAGCTCTCGGACGACGAGGAGCCCTGGATCAAGGGCGACGCCGAGATCTACACTCTGGTCACCGGCTTCGGCCAGGACGGCAAGGTGCGGGTCGACCCGGTCGACATGCCGTACCTCGACAACGACGGCACGGTGTACCGGCCGAACCAGATCCTGGTCAACTGGTCGAACTACAAGTACGACCTGGCCGACGCCGTGATGATGGAGGACGACGGCAGCACCAACTACCGCGACCTCGCCAAGGCGATCGCGACCGCGCTGCTCACCATCGCCGACCAGGGCACCTACATCCCGCTGGTGAACGCGGTCCTGGACGCCGTCCCGGACGACTGGTGGACGGACGACCCGGACTACGTCGACTCCTGGTACACCCTGGCCCAGAGCGACGACGGCACCCGCTACGGCGCACGGGGCAACGGCTGGATGGCCGTGGAGCCGTACTTCGTGCAGGAGTTCTGAGGCACACGGCCAGGACGGCGGCAAAACGGGCCGGCGGGAACGAGGTTCCCGCCGGCCCCTGGCGTCCGGGACTCAGAAGTGCACGGGCTCGGTGTACGTGCCCCACTCGTCCCGCAGCGCCCCGCAGATCTCTCCGAGCGTCGCCTCCGCCCGCACGGCGTCCAGCATGGGCTCGATCATGTTCGCGCCGGAGCGAGCCGCCTGCAGCATCCCGTCCAGCGCCGAGCGCACCGCCGCGTCGTCCCGGGCCGCCCTGCGGGCCGAGAGGACCCGCACCTGCTCCCGCTCGACCTCGTGGCTGACCCGCAGGATCTCCAGATCCCCGGTGACCGACCCGGTGTGGACGTTCACGCCCACGACCTTCTTGTCGCCCTTCTCCAGCGCCTGCTGGTACCGGAAGGCGGACTCCGCGATCTCGCCCGTGAACCAGCCGTCCTCGATGCCCCGCAGGATCCCGGAGGTCATCGGACCGATCGGGTGCTGTCCGTCCGGATGCGCCAGCAGACCCCGTTCCTTGATCTGGTCGAAGATCCGTTCCGCGTCCGCCTCGATCCGGTCCGTCAGCTGCTCGACGTACCACGAACCGCCCAGCGGGTCGGCGACGCCCGCGACCCCGGTCTCCTCCATGAGCACCTGCTGCGTCCGCAGCGCGATCTCCGCGGCCTGCTCGCTCGGCAGCGCCAGGGTCTCGTCGAGGGCGTTGGTGTGCAGCGAGTTCGTCCCGCCCAGCACCGCCGCCAGCGCCTCCACCGCCGTACGCACCACGTTGTTGTACGGCTGCTGCGCGGTCAGCGAGACCCCGGCGGTCTGCGTGTGGAAACGCAGCCACTGCGCCTTCTCGCTCTTCGCCCCGTAAACGTCGCGCATCCACCGCGCCCAGATCCGGCGCGCCGCGCGGAACTTGGCGATCTCCTCGAAGAAATCGACGTGCGCATCGAAGAAGAAGGACAGACCTGGGGCGAAGACATCCACGTCAAGACCGCGGCTGAGCCCCAGTTCCACGTATCCGAACCCGTCCGCCAGCGTGTACGCGAGCTCCTGCGCCGCCGTCGCACCCGCCTCCCGGATGTGGTAACCGGAGACGGACAGCGGCTTGTACGCGGGGATGCCGGCCGCGCAGTGCTCCATCAGGTCACCGATGAGGCGCAGGTGCGGCTCGGGCTGGAAGAGCCACTCCTTCTGGGCGATGTACTCCTTGAAGATGTCGGTCTGCAGCGTGCCGTTGAGCACGGCGGGATCGACGCCCTGTCGCTCGGCGGCGACCAGGTACATGCAGAAGACGGGGACGGCCGGGCCGCTGATCGTCATCGAGGTCGTGACGTCACCCAGCGGGATGTCCTTGAACAGGACCTCCATGTCCGCCGCCGAGTCGATCGCCACCCCGCAGTGCCCGACCTCGCCCAGGGAGCGCGGATCGTCGGAGTCGCGGCCCATGAGGGTCGGCATGTCGAAGGCGACGCTCAGGCCCCCGCCTCCGTTGTCCAGGATCATCTTGTAGCGCTCGTTCGTCTGCTCGGCGTTGCCGAACCCGGCGAACTGCCGGATGGTCCACGTCCGCCCCCGGTAGCCGGTCGGGTACAGGCCGCGCGTGAAGGGGTACTCACCCGGCCAGCCGATCCGCTCGAAGCCCTCGTACGTGTCTGCGGGCCGCGGACCGTACACGGGCTCCACGGGGTCGCCGGAGAGCGTCGTGAAGTCGGCCTCGCGCTTGCGTGCGGCGTCGTAGCGGGCCTGCCAGCGTCGGCGGCCTTCCTCGATGGCGTCAGCGTCCATACCCGCCAATTTACTAGGACGTCCAAGTAAATGTCGACCGCTTGAGCGGGCGGCGTGGTGGCGGAGCCGGTGATCGGGGGTGGGAAACCGCCGTACGCAGCCGTCGTACGGCGGTGAAAAGCGGGCCTCAGGCCTTGGCGACCGCGGGCGCCTCGTCCATGAGCTTCGCCTCGAGTTCGTGGCTGACCTTGCGCTCCACGAAGAAGGCGGCCGTCGGGATCGTCCCCGCCAGCAGGACCCACAGCTGCTTGCCGACCGGCCACTTCGCCTTGGAGCCGAGGTCGAAGGCGAAGACCAGGTAGACGACGTACAGCCAGCCGTGCGCGATGCCGATGACGCGGGTGAAGTCCGCGGCGCCGTTCACGTCGAGCACGTACTTGGCGATCACACCGAGGGTCAGCAGGACCAGCAGTACACCGGTGACGTAGGCCATCACGCGGTAGCGGGTCAGCACGCTCTTTTTCATGGGTACGAGCGTAACCGCCGGTTTGGGGCGATCTTCGGGCGCCCCCGGCGCCGTCCGGGCGCGTGCTACTCGGATTCGAAGTCCCCCGCGGCGATGCGCAGCGGGCGCAGCATCGCGAAGATCTCGGCGCACTCCTCCGCGTCGTACGCGCGGAGCCCGAAGTCCATCGCCATCAGGTCGCGGGTGGCCGCGTCGCAGACCTCGCGGCCCTTGTCGGTGATGGAGGCGAGGGTGCCGCGGCCGTCGTTGGGGTTGGGCCGCTTGGCGACGAGACCGGACCTGACCAGGCGGTCGACGGTGTTGGTGACCGACGTGGGGTGCACCATCAGGCGCTCCCCGATCTTCGACATGGGCAGTTCGCCCGCCTTGGAGAAGGTGAGCAGCACCAGCGCCTCGTACCGCGCGAAGGTCAGTCCGTACGGTTTGACGACCGCGTCGACCTCGGCCAGCAGGATCTGCTGCGCCCGCATGATCGAGGTGATCGCGGCCATGGACGGCACGTTTCCCCACCGCTGCTTCCAGTGTTCGTCGGCGCGGGCGATGGGATCGAAGGACAGACTGAGGGGCTTCGGCACGGCATCGACCTTACCCGCCGGTCACATGGTGGTCAGCCCTGTCTCGCTTTTCGGTCGGCCGGCCACCAGGAGCGCACACTGGAAGCGGAAAGCCCATGCGTCAGAGCGAACGCGGAGGTGGCCATGAGCACCCTCGAAGAACACGTAGACGTCGGAGTTCCGATCGACACCGCCTGGAACAGCCTCCATCGCGTGGAGAACTATCCGCGCTTCGTGGAGGGAGTGCGCGACGCCCGTGCGGAGGCGGGTGGCCGAGCGCATCTGGACATCGAGACGGGCGGCCGGGCCCGGGAGCTCGATGCCGAGCTCTCCGACCGCGGCAAGGAACGCGTGATGGAGTGGCACACCACGCGTGACCCCAAGCTGGCGGGCTCCTTCTCGTTGCAGCCGATCGACAAGAACCACACCCGGGTCCAGATGAGGCTCGAGTACGACCCCGGCACCATCCGCGAGTCGTTCGGCGGGCCGAAGGGGTTCGCCCAGGCGAACGCGATCGAACGGCTCGTCCGCAGCGATCTGGAGCACTTCCGGGAGTACGTGGAACGGCAACGGTGAGCGGCAGGAGACCACCGAGCGCCTGAGGCCGCCGGGACCTGCGCGGGCGACGGGCACCTGCCCACGCGTCCGCCGAGGGCGGCAGCCTCCGGCGCGGGGGGCCAGGGCCTGCCCTGGCCCCCCGCGCCGCGGACAGGTCCCTGAGTCCTGTCGTCGAAGTCGAAGTCCCGTCGTCCGTCCGGAGGGCGAGCCTCGCGGCAGTGTGACGTGCCGGGCTCCGGCCCTCGCACCGGAAGTACTTGGGCCTGGGCCCGGTGCGGCGAGAGTGCGTGCAGGGCGTCCCGAGCCAGGCGGGAGTGGCGCGGTCGACGGGTGCCCACGCGTCCGCCGAGGGCGGCTCCGGCGCGGGGGGCCGAGGCCTGCCCGCAGGCCCGGTGGATGGATCGGACAGGTCCCTGAGTCCTGTCGTCGAACTCCCGTCGTCCGCCCGGAGGGCGAGCCTCGCGGCGGCGTGAGGGCGCCTCCCGCTCGAGCGAAGCCGAGAGCGGGCAGCGTGCTCTCGGCGTGCCGGCGAGAGTGCGTGCAAGGCGACGCGAGCCACGCAAGAGTCCGACGACAGGGCCTAGGTACGTGACGCCCGGCGCAGCGTGTGCCGGACCGCCCGCTGGGCCACCGGGCCCAGCTCCTCCAGCGCCGCCAGCAGGGACGCGAGCTGGTCCAGGGCGGCCAGTGCGGCACCGGCCCCCTCCGCGTCCACCCCCTCGTACAGCTCGATCCCCACGAAGGAGGCCGACACCGCGCGCGCGAGGCCCCCGGCGTCCGCGAACTCCCCCAGCGGCGTCGAGCCCAGCACCCGCACCAGTACCCGCTCGATCTCCGCGATCCACAGATCGAGCCCCCCGGCCGTGGCCGGCGCGAGCCGGGGATGGGTCTGCGCGCCGGCCAACAGCTGGCCGAGGACCGCGACGTGCCCCGCCGCCTTCTCCTCCTCGTGCATCTCCCGCCCGAACGCGAGGAGTTCACCGAGCGTGCCGATCCCGTCGAGCCGCTCCCGGTACCGGGCCACCCGCTGCTCCGTCCCGTACCGGCACGCCGCCGCGAGCAACTCGTCCACGGAGCCGAAGTGGTAGAAGACGAGCGCCTGGTTGACGCCGGCGCTCGCCGCGATCGTCCGGGCCGACGTCTTGGCGATCCCCTGCTCGGTGAGCGTCCGCAGCGTCCCCTCCAGCAGCTTCACCCTGGTCGCCTCGCTCACGCCCGCGCCTCCTCCCGGACCGGCCGTAGTCCGGGACGCACCCCGCACACCCGCACCTCCGTGTACGAGGCCGTGAAGGATCCCTCGTAGCCGAACAGCGGGCCGAAGTACCGGTTCACCACCCGCACCCGTATCCGGAAGCGTCCCGTCGACTCGTCGAACGACTCCCGCACCTCCGCCCGAGCGCCGATCATCTCCGGCACCCGCACGTCCACCGGCCCCTCCCGGAAGCGGTGTTCACCGGACCGGATCAGCAGCGACCCGTCCGGCTCGGCCAGGAAGCGCAGTTCACTCGCGAGGTGCTGGTGCGTGCCCAGGTAGTCGAGGACCCGGTCGCCCTTCGGGCTCAGCACCATCTGCGCGTCGAAGCGGCGCGCGCGGCCGGGGAGGTCGAAGGTGCGCACGAACGTCACCGTCTCCCGGCCGAAGGTGTCGGCGTACGGCACGTTCTCGATGGTGAAAGGGACGTCGCGCCCCTGACGCGGGACGAGGATGTGGCGCGTGGCGCCGAGCGCGAGGAAGGGCTTCACGAATCCTCTGCCGTGCCAGATGCGGTCCATCACCCCGCGCCCGATGCAGGCCTCGCCGCTCGCGAGCCCCACCGAGAAGCGCCGCCGCAGCTCCGGGTGCAGCCGCTGGAAGTCCGCGCCCATCGCCGCACGGAAGACAGAGGTCATGACGGGCGCTCCAGGGTGGCGAGGAGACGCGGCGCGCAGACCCGCGTGGGTGGGGTGCGCAGACAGCGGCGGGCGGCCGGCGTGCGGGAGAGGGGCGGCGTGACCAGGGCCAGGGAGATGGCCACGGCCAGCAGCAGCGGGCACAGGTAGGCCATCGCCGCCGCGAACGGTCCGAAGAGGCGCAGGAACGAGCCCAGTCCGAGGCCGGTGCAGGCGATGGTGACGACCAGGGCGCGGACGGCCAGCTCCACAAGCCAGTTCACGAGCGCGCGCTCCGGTGTGATGCCCCGTTCCAGCCAGAGGCGGAGGCGGTCGAAGGACCAGGCGGTCGCCCAGCCCATGAGGGGCCGGAAGACCAGCCGGTCGGCGAGCGCGCCGACGGCGCCCCAGCGCGGCCGGTAGTCGTACCCGGTCAGGAAGCGGACGCCGTCGCCGTCCGGCACGTACCGCCAGTAGCCGCTCCCCTCGGCGATCAGCGACAGCGGATGCGGCGAGGAGAACCGCAGCGCGGAGGTGCGCGTCCCGTCCGGCCGCGTCTTCTCACCCGCCGACACCCCGGTCCCGGCGACGGTCAGGAAGGGCAGGACGCGGGTCGCGTACCGAAAGCGCTGCGCATCGCCCTCCGCACACGGCAGGTAGTCGATCTCGGTGAAGCGCAGGTCCCAGCGCCGGTGCTGCGCGGGGTCCTGCGTCCGTGTCCACAGTTCGTCGAGGTCGCTGCGTATATGCGCCTCTATGTAGAGCCCCATTGCGAATCCCCCAGGTCAAGGGCGCCATTTGAGCGACTGCTCAAACAACAGGCCTGACACTACAACATATTTGAGCGAACGCTCAGGCCCCGGGTACGAGAAAACCCCGGTCCTCAGGGCCGGGGTTTTCCGCTGCTGGACGAGGAGTTACTCGGGGGACAGGTACCGCTCCACCGTCTCCGCCTTCGAGGTGAGGCCGTTCGTCACGCCCGGGCGGATGTCCGCCTTGAGGACCAAGGAGACACGGGGCGCACGCTCCTCGACCGCCGCGACGGCGCGCTTCACGACATGCATGACCTCGTCCCGCTCGCCCTCGATCGAGGTGAACATGGCGTCGGTACGGTTCGGCAGGCCCGAGTCCCGTACGACCCGGACGGCGTCGGCGACGTACTCCCCCACGTCGTCGCCGACCCCCAGTGGCGTCACGGAGAAGGCGACGATCACGCGTTCACGATCCCTTCCTTGCGGGCGCGGGCCGCGATGACCGCGTCCTCGGCCTCGCGGCGCAGCTTGCGCTCGGCGAAGAAGCCGCCGGTCGGCAGCACGGAGAGGACGAAGTAGACGGCGGCGGTCTTCACGGACCACTTGGCACGGTTCCAGGCGTCCGCCCAGAAGATCACGTACAGGATGAAGAGAACCCCGTGGATCGAGCCCATGACGGGCACCGCATTGAAGTCGGTGGTGCGCTTGAGCACCGAGCAAACGAGCAGCAGCAGGAAGGAGACGGCCTCGGGGGCCGAGACCAGGCGGAGCCGGCGGAGGGCGGTGGCGGTCTTTATGTCCACGGGTCACCTTCGGTGGGAGATTCGCTGACGACGCAGTCGCTTTGTGAACGCGCGCACAAGGGCCCGCCCATTGTGACATCCAGGACTCGGCGGACCCGGAACGGGGGTGCGGGGTGTCGGCGATCGGCCCGTTCCACGTTTCTCGCGGGGCCGCCGATACGCCTGTTCCCTCAGGGTCGGGTCAGGGTCCGGATCCACCACGGGACCCTGTCCGCTCCACCCGCCCGGCCGCTACCTTCGCCCCGTGGCGATGTTCCGACTCCAAGGCAGCAAGGTGCTGGCCGTCGACATGACCGGGGACGCCGTGAAGGCGAAGAACGGCTCCATGGTCGCGTACGACGGACAGATGACCTTCAAGAAGCTCACCGGCGGCGGTGAGGGCATCCGGGGCATGGTGACCCGGAGACTCACCGGCGAGCAGATGACCGTGATGGAGGTGAAGGGACACGGGACGTGCTGGTTCGCGGACCGGGCCTCCGAGATCAACCTCGTCGATCTCCAGGGGGACAAGCTGTACGTCGAGTCGAGCAACCTCCTCGCGACGGACGCCGGCCTGCGCACGGGCACGACGTTCACCGGGCTGCGCGGAGCCTCGCAGGGCAACGGCCTGTTCACGACGACCGTCGAGGGCCACGGCCAGGCGGCGATCATGTCCGACGGTCCGGCGGTGGTGCTGCGGGTGAGCGGGCAGTACCCGCTGACCGTCGACCCCGGCGCGTACGTCGCGCACCAGGGCAATCTTCGGCAGTCGTTCCAGTCGGGCGTGACGTTCCGTACGTTCCTGGGCGAGGGCGGCGGAGAGGCCTTCCAGATCCGCTTCGAGGGGGACGGACTGGTGTACGTCCAGCCCAGCGAGCGCAACACGATCGCGGGGGACCTCTGACATGGCCTTCCGCGAAGTGAACGCGAAGATGATCGAGGCGATGGTCGTGCCGGGGCAGCGGCTGTACAGCCAGCGGGGCGCGATGCTCGCCTACAAGGGCGATGTCTCCTTCACCCCCGACATCCAGGGCGGCCAGGGCGGGGTCATGTCGATGATCGGCCGCCGCATCGCGAACGAGGCGACCCCGCTGATGACGGTCGAGGGCAACGGCACGGTGCTGTTCGGCCACGGCGGCCACCACATCCAGGTGATCAACCTCACGGGCGACACGTTGTACGTCGAGGCGGACCGCCTGCTCGCGTTCGAGGGCACCCTTCAGCAGGGCACGATGTTCATGGGCTCACAGGGCGGCGTCATGGGCATGGTGCGCGGCCAGGTCACGGGCCAGGGCCTGTTCACGACGACCCTCACGGGTCGCGGTGCGGTCGCCGTGATGGCGCACGGCGGCGTCTTCGAGGTGCCGATCACCCCCCAGCGCCCGGTCCACGTCGACCCCCAGGCGTATGTCGCGCACCACGGCGACGTACGCAACAAGCTGTCCACAGCGCTCGGCTGGCGCGACATGGTGGGCCGCGGCTCCGGCGAGGCGTTCCAGCTGGAGCTGAGCGGCAGCGGTGCGGTGTACGTGCAGGCGTCGGAGGAGAAGCTGTGACCACCTATCCGGGGGCCGGCCCCGTCATCCATGACCCGATGACCCTGCCGGCCGACGACAACGTGAACAAGTACACCTTCTGCGTGGAGCTCAGCGGGAGCCAGTGGTTCCTGCAGAAGGGGAAGATGATCGCCTACTACGGCTCGATCGAGTTCAACGGGATCGGCCACGGGCGACTCGACCGTATTGTCCGTACGTCCTTTCATTCGCCACTGCACGCGAGCGACTGGGTGGTGGCGGAGGGCTCGGGCAAGATGCTCCTCGCCGACCGGGCCTTCGATGTGAATTCGTATGACTTGAACGAGGGCAACCTGACCATTCGCTCGGGCAACCTGCTCGCTTTTCAGCCAAGTCTGTCACTCAAGCAGTCGATCATTCCGGGCTTCCTGACCCTGATCGGAACCGGAAAGTTCGTGGCTGCGTCCAACGGTCCGGTGGTGTTCATGGAACCCCCGATCCGGGTGGATCCGCAGGCCCTGGTCGGCTGGGCCGACTGCCCGTCCCCGTGCCACCACTACGACCACGGGTACCTGACGGGCGTATGGGGCGGTCTACGTGCGATGACGGGCCTCGGCGGGGCCTCCGGGGAGGAGCATCAGTTCGAGTTCGTCGGGGCGGGCACGGTCCTGCTCCAGTCCTCGGAGACACTGATGGCCGAGCAGCCCACGGGAGCGGTTCCACAGGAGCCCGGCGTACCGGGCGGGGCCGGGGTACCCGGTCACCAGGGCCAACCGGGGACACCGCGCCTTCCCGGACAGCTGGGAGACCTCCAGCGTCGCTTCGGGCTGTGAGCGGTAGTCTGCGGAGTGTGACGTCGAACGCGTGCGCACTGTCACACCACCCTCACTAGTTCGCCTTTCAACCTTTTAGGTAGACTTCATTCATGGAGACCGAGACGGCCACGCGCTGGCTGACCGATGCGGAGCAGTGCGCCTGGCGCACCCACCTGGAGGTCAACAGGCTGTTGACGTATCAGCTCGAAAAGGACCTGCAGCCGTTCGGCCTGACAATGAACGACTACGAGATCCTGGTGAATCTCTCGGAGTCGGAGGGCTTCCGCATGCGGATGAGCGACCTCGCCGCCGCCACCCTCCAGTCCAAGAGCCGCCTCTCGCACCAGATCACCCGCATGGAGAACGCGGACCTGGTACGGCGCGAGAACTGCGAGTCCGACCGCCGGGGGCTGTACGCGGTCCTCACGGACCACGGCATGGAGACGATGAAGAAGGTCGCGCCCCACCATGTGGCGTCCGTGCGGCGGCACTTCATCGATCTGCTGTCGCCCGACGACCTGGAACACCTGCACAAGTCCCTGCGCCCGATCGCGGAGCACCTGCGGGGTCAGCGGGGCAAGCCGTAGACCTGCCCGGCGGTAGCAGGCGGGCCTCGTTCAGCGGCGCTTGCCTGGTGTCGCTGAGCCCGCCCTCCCCCACCTCCGGGTTCGCCCGAGCCGGGGAGTTTCCCGCTCCCGGGCGGCACCCCCGTCCGGGGCTGCGACGCTGACGGCCGCGGCCGTCAGCGTCGCAGCCCCGGACACCACGAAGCACCACCCCAGCGGCAGATGTCCCACCAGCGCCCCCACCGCCGCCGAGCCCACCGAACCACCGGCGTTGACCGCCGTGTTGACCCAGGCCCCGGCCTGCGTGCGGAAGCCCGGCGGGGCCGACTCGTCCGCGATCAGATACGACGTCGTGAGGGCCGGGGCGATGAACAGGCCCGCGCAGGCCACGGTGACCGTGAGGGCGGCGAGGCCGGGGGCCAGGCCCGCCACGGTCAGCGTCAGCCCCAGGGCCGCGGCGAGCAGCGGCAGCCGGACCCGCGCGCTCGTCCGCCAGTCGACCGCCCCGTTCAGCAGCCCGCCGACCGCGCTGCCCGCGGACAGCGCCGCCAGCACCCACGCCACCACGTCGTCGCCGTACCGCCGCTGCTCGGCGAAGGCAAGGACCAGCAGATCGAGCGCGCCGACCGCCAGCCCGACGCCGGCGGCCACGAGCACGGGCTGCATCAGCCCCCGTGCCCCCCGGAACCATCCAGTGGAGCGCTCCGGCCGCGCGGTGTCGGGGCGCGCACCGGCCAGTGCGGGGGACGAGACCAGGGCGACGGTCCCGGCGGCAACCAGCAGCGCGCTCAGCGCCACCCCGGCCGCGGGCGGCGCCCACCGCACCACCACGCCCACGAGCAGTGGCCCGGACACGAACAGCAGTTCCTCGGCGACCCCGTCGAGCCCGTACGCGCGCTGCAACAGCCGCTGGTCATCGACGAGTTCGCTCCACACGGCCCGCATGGTGGGGCCCAGAGGGGGCGGGAAGGCGCCGGCGGCGACGGAGAGGGCACCCAGCAGCAGCGGCGGCGCGCCGGGCCGCCAGCTCGCCACGGCGAGTGCCGCGAGCAGCGTCGTGTAGATCAGCGCCATCGGCAGCAGCGCCCGGCGGGCCCCGTACCGGTCGACGAGCGCCGCCCGCGGCGGCGAGAGGAGGACCGTCGTGGCCCCGAAGAGCGCCATGACCGCACCGGCCACGGCGTACGACCCGGTCGCCCGGGTCACGGACAGCATGACGGCGACGGACACCGTCCCGTACGACAGTCGGCCGATCAGCGCGGCGACGAACGTGCGACGGGCGTGCGGGACACGCAGAACGGCGGCATACGAAGGCCGCGCGGAAGCAGGCGCAGACACGGGATGAGTTCCTCGGTCGAAGGCATGGACGGGACACCTGAGTGCCGCGACGGCGACGGCCGACTGCCGTGTGCCGATCGCGGACCGGGGCGGGTCCTATGCCAAGAGGAGGAACATGCGGATCAAGGTATCAACGGGTGCCGGAAGCCCGACAGAGGTTTTCCGGCACCGGGCGCGGCCCGTCAGCTGTTCGTCAGGCCCGCCACCAGTTCGTCCGCGGCCCGGTAGGGGTCCAGCTCCCCCGCCACGATCCGCTCGGCCAGCGCGCCCAGGCGGCGGTCGCCGTGCAGGTCGCCGATCCTCTCCCGCAGGGCCGTCACCGCGATGGTCTCGACCTCGCGGCCGGCGCGGGCCAGCCGTCGCTCCGCGAGCACCCCCCGCTCCTCCATCCACGCCCGGTGCTTCTCCAGCGCCTCGACGACCTCGTCGACGCCCTCGCCGCGTGCCGCGACCGTCTTCACGATCGGCGGGCGCCAGTCGCCCGCGGCACGCGACTCACCGAGCCCCAGCATGTGGTTCAGCTCGCGGGCGGTCGCGTCCGCGCCGTCGCGATCGGCCTTGTTGACGACGTACACGTCGCCGATCTCCAGGATGCCCGCCTTCGCGGCCTGGATGCCGTCGCCCATCCCGGGGGCCAGCAGGACGACCGAGGTGTCGGCCTGGGAGGCGATCTCCACCTCCGACTGGCCGACACCGACGGTCTCCACCAGGATCACGTCGCAGCCCGCCGCGTCCAGCACCCGGATGGCCTGCGGAGCGGCCCAGGCGAGGCCGCCCAGATGCCCGCGCGTCGCCATCGAGCGGATGTACACGCCGGGGTCCGACGCGTGCTCCGACATCCGGACGCGGTCGCCGAGCAGCGCGCCGCCCGAGAAGGGCGAGGACGGGTCGACGGCCAGGACGCCGACCCGCTTGCCCTGCTTGCGGTACGCCGTCACGAGCGCCGACGTCGAGGTCGACTTGCCGACGCCGGGCGAGCCGGTGAGGCCCACCACGTACGCCCCGCCGGTCAGCGGGGCCAGGGCCGCCATGACCTCCCTGAGCTGCGGGGACGCCCCCTCCACCAGGGAGATCAGCCGGGCCACGGCGCGCGGCCGGCCTTCCCTGGCCTGGGCCACCAGTGAGGAGACGTCCTGCATCACAGCTCCGTTCCGTTTCGTTTTGTTCGCCTCCGGCGCGCCCCTCCGGCTCACGAGGAGACGTCGTTCGAGGGCACTCAGGCCTTGGGTACCCGCACGATCAGCGCGTCACCCTGGCCGCCACCCCCGCACAGGGCGGCCGCGCCGACGCCTCCGCCGCGCCGCTTCAGCTCCAGGGCCAGGTGAAGGACGAGCCGGGCGCCGGACATTCCGATCGGGTGACCCAGGGCGATCGCACCACCATGGACGTTCACCTTTTCGGTGGAAACGCCAAGGTCCTTCATTGACTGCACGGCGACGGCCGCGAACGCCTCGTTGATCTCGATCAGATCGAGGTCCGAGACCTCCAGACCCTCCTTCTTCAGGGCGTGCAGGATCGCGTTCGACGGCTGCGACTGCAGGGAGTTGTCCGGTCCGGCCACGTTCCCGTGGGCGCCGATCTCGGCGATCCACTCCAGGCCCAGCTCCTGCGCCTTGGCCTTGCTCATCACGACCACGGCCGCCGCACCGTCCGAGATCTGCGAGGAGGAGCCGGCCGTGATCGTGCCGTCCTTGCTGAAGGCCGGGCGCAGCTTCGCGAGCGACTGCGCCGTCGTCTCGCCGCGGATGCCCTCGTCCTCGCTGAAGACGAGCGGCTCGCCCTTGCGCTGCGGTACCTCCACCGGCGCGATCTCGGCCTCGAAGATGCCGTTCTTCTGGGCGGCCGCGGCGCGCTGGTGGGACAGCGCCGCGATCTCGTCCTGCTCCTGGCGGCCGATGCCGAGGCGCGTGTTGTGCTTCTCGGTCGACTCGCCCATGGCGATGCCCTCGAACGAGTCGGTCAGGCCGTCGTACGCCATCGCGTCGAGCATCTGGACAGCGCCGTACTTGAAGCCCTCGCGGGACTTCGGCAGCAGGTGCGGGGCGTTGGTCATGGACTCCTGGCCGCCCGCCACGATCACGTCGAACTCACCCGCACGGATCAACTGGTCCGCGAGAGCGATCGCGTCGAGGCCCGAAAGGCACACCTTGTTGATCGTCAGGGCCGGGACGTTCATCGGGATGCCCGCCTTGACCGCTGCCTGACGTGCGGGGATCTGCCCCGCCCCGGCCTGCAGCACCTGGCCCATGATCACGTACTGCACCTGGTCGCCACCGATTCCCGCACGGTCGAGGGCGGCCTTGATCGCGAAGCCGCCGAGGTCGGCTCCGGAGAAGGACTTCAGCGAGCCGAGCAGCCGCCCCATCGGGGTGCGGGCACCCGCGACGATGACGGAGGTCGTGCTGTTCGTTCCAGACATGAGCTGCGATCCCCTTCCGGCCTGCACAGCCGAGGAGTGAACGAGGGTTTACTTCGAATGTACTGAGCGGTAGTCCGCCCCGTCATCAAGCCGTCGGTGTGATCGCGCGCACGTTGCGTAACCACTTCAGGAGCGCTGCACTAACAGCATGCTGACGCGAATCGACCACATCGGGATCGCCTGCTTCGACCTCGAGAAGACCGTTGAGTTCTACACCTCCACCTACGGATTCTCCGTGTTCCACACCGAGGTCAACGAGGAACAGGGCGTGCGCGAGGCCATGTTGAAGATCAACAACACGGACGACGGAGGCGCCTCCTACCTCCAGCTCCTCGAACCCACCCGCGAGGACTCCACCGTCGCGAAGTGGCTGGCGAAGAACGGCGAGGGCGTGCACCACATCGCCTTCGGTACGGCGGATGTGGACGGGGACGCCGCCGCCGTCAAGGACAAGGGCGTCCGCGTCCTGTACGAGGAGCCACGACGCGGCTCCATGGGGTCGCGGATCACCTTCCTGCACCCCAAGGATTGCCACGGCGTACTGACAGAACTGGTCACATCCGCGGCTGTTGAATCACCTGAGCACTGACTCCCGTACATAAGGGCCGGTAGGGTTGGGAGAGGTCGCCGCTCCACCAGGGCGACCGGTCCCGCCTGAGCGGCGGGACGCCGGGCCCTGTTCGACGACAGGGCCTGGGGCCGGGGTCCGGGTTTCGGGGGACGAGCGTCGGGGCAGCAGCCCATGCTCCGCCGTTGATCTGACACCATTCCCCGGGGGCACCGTTCGGCGGATGGACGGAGCTCGTTTGGAGAAGCTTGCGACCAGGGGACGGATGGGACCGCGCAGTGCGGGGCTACGAACGCCAGGAGCGAGAGCCGTCGGCTGACGTCGACCACCTCTCTCGGTTCGAGGCCGAGATGGAGCGGCTGAAGACCGAGCGGGAAAAGGCGATCCAGCACGCCGAGGACCTCGGCTACCAGGTCGAGGTGCTGCGCGCCAAGCTGCACGAGGCGCGCCGCACCCTCATGACCCGTCCCGCCTATGACGGGGCCGACATCGGCTACCAGGCCGAGCAGATGCTCCGCACCGCCCAGATGCAGGCGGACCAGCTGCGGGCGGACGCCGAGCGCGAGCTGAGCCAGGCCCGCGCGCAGACGCAGCGCATCCTCCAGGAGCACGCCGAGCAGGCCGCCCGCCTCCAGGCCGAGCTGCACGCGGAGGCGGTCGCCCGCCGCCAGCAGCTCGACCAGGAGCTTGCCGAGCGCCGGCAGACCGTCGAGTCGCACGTCAACGAGAACGTGGCGTGGGCCGAGCAGCTGCGCGCCCGCTCCGAGTCCCAGGCCCGGCGTCTCGCCGAGGAGTCGCGCGCCGAGGCCGAGCAGTCGCTCGCCGCCGCCCGCGCCGAGGCCGAGCGGATCACCGCGGAGGCCCGGCAGCGCCTGCAGAGCGACGCCGAGGCCGCCCGTGCCGAGGCCGACCAGATCCTGCGCCGCGCCCGGACGGACGCCGAGCGGCTGCTGAACGCCGCGTCCACGCAGGCCCAGGAGGCCACCGACCACGCCGAGCAGCTGCGCTCCTCCTCCGCGAGCGAGTCGGACGCCGCCCGCCGCCAGGCGACCGAGCTCAGCCGGGCGGCCGAGCAGCGGATGGCCGAGGCGGAGGCGGCGCTGCGCGAGGCGCGCGCCGAGGCCGACAAGGTCGTCGCCGAGGCGAAGGATGCCGCCGCCAAGGCCCTGGCCAGTGCCGCGTCGACCAACGATCAGCGCACCCGCACGGCAAAGGAACAGGTCGCCCGGCTGGTCAGCGAGGCCACCAAGGAAGCGGAGGCCAGCAAGGCCGAGGCCGAGCAAGTGGTCGCCGACGCCCGTACAGAGGCTGAGAAGATCCTCGCGGAGGCCTCGGAGAAGGCCCGCAGCCTCACGGCCGAGGAGACCGCCTCCCAGCTCGCCAAGACGGCCCGTACGGCCGAGGACGTCCTGAACAAGGCGTCGGAGGACGCCAAGGCCACCACCAAGGCCGCCGCCGAGGAGGCCGAGCGGATCCGCAGGGAGGCCGAGGCCGAGGCGGACCGGCTGCGCGCCGAGGCGCACGACATCGCCGAGCAGCTCAAGGGCGCCGCGAAGGACGACACCAAGGAGTACCGCGCCAAGACGGTCGAGCTGCAGGAGGAGGCGCGCCGGCTGCGTGGCGAGGCCGAGCAGCTTGGCGCCGAGGCGGTCGCCGAGGGCGAGAGGATCCGCGCCGAGGCCCGCCGGGAGGCCGTCCAGCAGATCGAGGAGGCGGCCAAGACCGCCGAGGAGCTGCTCGCCAAGGCGAAGGCGGACGCGGACGAGCTGCGCCAGTCGGCGACCACCGACAGCGAGAAGGTGCGGACCGAGGCCATCGAGCGTGCGTCGATGCTGCGCCGCCAGGCCGAGGAGACCCTGGAGCGCACCCGCAAGGAGGCCGAGACACAGCGCGACGAGGCCGTCGAGCTGTCGGATGCGATCAAGGAGGAGGCCGAGCGGGCCGCGCGTGCCCTGCGCGAGGAGACCGAGCGGGCGGTCGAGGCCCGCCGGTCGGACGCCGCCGAGGAGCTGACCCGCCTGCATTCCGAGGCCGAGCAGCGGCTCGCCTCCGCCGAGCAGGCCCTCGGGGACGCCCGAGCGGAGGCCGAGCGGATCCGCCGCGAGGCGGTCGAGGAGACCGAGCGGCTGCGTTCCGAGGCCGCCGAGCGCATTCGTACCCTCCAGGCGCAGGCCGAGGCCGAGGCCGACCGGCTGCGCACGGAGGCCGCCTCCGACGCGTCCGCCTCCCGTGCGGAGGGCGAGGCCATCGCGGTACGTCTGCGCTCGGAGGCCGCGGCCGAGGCCGAGCGGCTCAAGTCGGAGGCGCAGGACACCGCGGACCGGGTGCGGGCCGAGGCGCAGGCCGCGGCCGAACGGCTGGGCAGCGAGGCCACGGAGACGCTCGCCGCCGCGCAGGAGGAGGCCGCCCGCCGGCGCCGCGAGGCCGAGGAGCTCCTCGGTTCCGCGCGTCAGGAGGCCGACCAGGAGCGCGAGCGGGCCCGCGAGCAGAGCGAGGAGCTGCTCGCCGTGGCACGGGCCCGGGTCGAGGAGGCCCAGGCCGAGGCGGTCCGGCTGGTCGAGGAGGCCGACCGGCGCGCCACCGAGATGGTGTCCGCCGCCGAGCAGCACGCCCAGCAGGTGCGGGACTCCGTGGTCGGGCTACACGAGCAGGCACAGGAGGAGATCACCGGTCTGCGCTCGGCCGCCGAGCACGCCGCGGAGCGCACGCGCACCGAGGCCCAGGAGGAGGCCGACCGGGTCCGCGCCGACGCCTACGCGGAGCGCGAGCGGGCCACCGAGGACGCGAACCGCATCCGGCGGGACGCGGCCGAGGAGTCGGAGGCCGCCAAGTCCCTCGCGGAGCGGACGGTTTCGGAGGCGATCGCCGAGGCCGAGCGGATTCGTTCGGACGTCGCGGAGCACGCCCAGCGGGTGCGGACCGAGGCCTCGGACGCGATCGCCGACGCCGAGCAGCACGCGGCGCGCACGCGTGCCGAGGCGCGCGAGGACGCGAACCGCATCCGGTCGGACGCCGCCACGCAGGCAGACACCCTCATCACCGAGGTGACGGCGGAGGCCGAGCGGCTCACCACGGAGACCGCCGCCGAGGCCGAACGGGTCCGGGCCGAATCCGCGGCCAAGGCCGAGAAGCGCCTGTCGGACGCGGCCGACGAGGCGGAGCGGCTGCGCGCCGAGGCCGCCGAGACGGTCGGGTCCGCGCAGCAGCACGCCGAGCGGATGCGCAGCGAGGCCGAGCGGATCAGGACCGAGGCAGAGGCCGAGGCCGAGCGGGTCACCGCGGCCGCCCGTGAGGAGGCCGAGCGCACCCTGGACGAGGCCCGCAAGGACGCCAACAAGCGGCGCTCCGAGGCGGCCGAGCAGGTCGACACGCTCATCACGGAGACCGCCGCCGAGGCCGACAAGCTGCTCACGGAGGCGCAGCAGAGCGCGCACAAGACGACGGCGGACGCCGAGACGCAGGCCGACACGATGGTGGGTGCCGCCCGGACGGAGGCCGAACGCCTGGTCGCCGAGGCGACGGTGGAGGGCAACTCGCTGGTGGAGCGGGCCCGCGCGGACGCGGACGAACTGCTCGTCGGCGCGCGCCGGGACGCGACCGCGATCCGGGAGCGGGCGGAGGAGCTGCGCGACCGCATCACGACCGAGATCGAGGAACTGCACGAGCGGGCGCGGCGCGAGTCGGCCGAGGCGATGAAGTCGGCGGGCGAGCGGTGCGACGCGCTGATCAAGGCCGCCGAGGAGCAGCTGGAGAAGGCCAGGACGCAGGCGAAGGAGATCGTCTCGGATGCCAGCTCCGAAGCGGGCAAGGTCCGTATCGCCGCGGTCAAGAAGGCCGAGGGGCTGCTGAAGGAAGCCGAGCAGAAGAAGGCCACGCTGGTCTCGGAGGCCGAGAAGATCAAGGCCGAGGCGATCCGCGAGGCCCGGCAGGCCGTCGAGGAGGGCAAGCGCGAGCTGGAGATCCTGGTGCGCCGGCGCGAGGACATCAACGCCGAGATCTCCCGTGTCCAGGACGTCCTGGAGGCGTTGGAATCCTTTGAGGCCCCGTCGGGCGGCAAGGACGGAGGCGTCAAGGCGGGAGCGACCGTGGGTGCGCCTCGTTCGGGTGGCAAGGCGTCAGAAGGGTAGCCAGAAACGCCGATTCTGTGCTTGCCGGGACGTTTCACACAGGTCCTGGCAAGCCCTGGGACAGTTAGCCACCCAAAAGGAGTGTCATTCTCCAGATCAAACACGCATCCGCTCGATGACACGCCGCTTTGGCCCCTAGGATTCCCCTATCACCTCACCGGTCTCATTCGACAGGAACCCCATGAGCGACACTTCCCCCTACGGCTTCGAGCTTGTGCGGCGTGGGTACGACCGCGCTCAGGTGGACGAACGGATCTCCAAGCTCGTCTCCGACCGTGACAGTGCTCTCGCCCGCATCACCGCCCTGGAAAAGCGCATCGAGGAGCTCCACCTCGAGACGCAGAACGCCCAGGCCGCCGTCACCGACGCGGAGCCGTCGTACGCGGGTCTCGGCGCGCGCGTCGAGAAGATCCTCCGCCTCGCCGAGGAGGAGGCCAAGGACCTGCGCGAGGAGGCCCGCCGCGCCGCGGAGCAGCACCGCGAGCTCGCCGAGTCCGCGGCACAGCAGGTGCGCAACGACGCAGAATCGTTCGCTGCCGAGCGCAAGGCCAAGGCCGAGGACGAGGGCGCCCGGATCGTCGACAAGGCCAAGAGCGACGCCTCTCAGCTGCGTGCCGAGGCGCAGAAGGACGCGCAGTCCAAGCGCGAGGAGGCGGACGCCCTCTTCGAGGAGACCCGCGCCAAGGCCGCGCAGGCCGCCGCCGACTTCGAGACGAACCTCGCCAAGCGGCGTGAGCAGTCCGAGCGCGACCTGGCCTCCCGTCAGGCCAAGGCGGAGAAGCGCCTCGCCGAGATCGAGCACCGTGCCGAGCAGCTCCGCCTGGAGGCCGAGAAGCTGCGCACGGACGCCGAGCGCCGCGCCCGCCAGACGGTCGAGACGGCCCAGCGCCAGGCCGAGGACATCGTGGCCGACGCGAACGCCAAGGCCGACCGCATCCGCTCGGAATCCGAGCGCGAGCTGGCGGCGCTGACGAACCGTCGCGACTCCATCAACGCCCAGCTCACGAACGTCCGCGAGATGCTCGCGACGCTCACCGGCGCAGCTGTCGCCGCCGCGGGCTCGCCGGCCGAGGACGAGCCGATCTCCCGCGGGGTGCCCGCGCAGCAGTCCCGGTAACACGGGGCGTACGGAATCCGAACATCCGCGAAGCCCTCCGCCACTCCGGTGGCGGGGGGCTTTGTGCCCCTCTAACGTGGCCGCATGATCGAGCTCGAGGGGCTGACCAAGCGGTACGGCGAGAAGCTGGCGGTCAACAACCTCACCTTCACCGTGAGACCGGGTGTCGTCACGGGCTTCCTCGGTCCAAACGGCGCCGGCAAGTCCACCACGATGCGCATGGTGCTCGGGCTCGACCACCCCACCGCCGGATACGTGCGCATCGACGGCAAGCGGTACGACCAGCTCAAGGACCCGCTGAAGTACATCGGCGCCCTCCTCGACGCCAAAGCCGTACACGGCGGCCGAAGCGCCTTCAACCACCTTCTGTGCCTCGCCCAGGGCAACGGCATTCCCACCTCCCGCGTCCACGAGGTCCTCGACACGGTCGGTCTGACCGCCGTCGCGCGCAAGAAGGCCAAGGGCTTCTCGCTCGGCATGGGCCAGCGCCTCGGCATCGCGGGCGCGCTCCTCGGCGACCCACGGATCCTGATGTTCGACGAACCGGTCAACGGACTCGACCCCGAGGGCATCCACTGGATCCGCACCCTGATGAAATCCCTCGCGGCACAGGGCCGGACCGTGTTCGTCTCCAGCCACCTGATGAGCGAGATGGCGCTCACCGCGGACCATCTCGTGGTCATCGGCCAGGGCCGCCTGCTCGCCGACACCTCCATGTCCGACTTCATCGCGCAGAACTCGCGGTCGTACGTCCGCATCCGCTCCCCGCAGCGCGAGCGGCTGCTCGACGTGCTGCACGAGGCGGGCATCACGGTCGTCGAGTCCGGCAGCGGGGCACTGGAGGTGGACGGAGGCAAGGCCGAGCTGATCGGCGAACTGGCCGCGCGGCACCAGATCGTGCTGCATGAACTCAGCCCACAACAGGCCTCGTTGGAGGAGGCGTTCATGCGGCTGACGGCACAGGCGGTGGAGTACCACGCGCGCACCGACACCCCCGGCGACGCCTGGGCACGGCCGGCCCCGGGCCGGGAGTGGGGCGCGAACTGGCAGAAAGGAGCCTGAACCATGGCGGCGACCCAGGTCATCAGGTCGGAGTGGACCAAGATCCGGTCGGTGGCGTCCACGGTGTGGACACTCTCCGTCGCGCTCGTGGTCACCGTCGCCCTCGGCATGCTGATCTCCGCCCTGACCAGGCGGGAGTTCGACAGCATGAGCGTGCGGGACCGGCTCTCCCTCGACCCGACCTACATCAGCTTCGCCGGGATGAGCCTCGGCCAGCTGGCGATGATCGTGTTCGGGGTGCTCGTGGTGTCGAACGAGTACAGCACCGGCATGATCCGTACCTCCCTCGCCGCGGTCCCGCAGCGCGGCACCTTCCTGTTCGGGAAGATCGCGGTCGCGACCGCGCTCGCTCTCGGTGTGGGCATGGTCACCAGCTTCGTCGCCTTCTTCCTCGGACAGGCGATGCTCGGCCCGCACCGCGCGTCGATCGACGACCCGGGCGTGCTGCGCGCGGTCATCGGCGGCGGGCTGTACATGACGCTCATCGCGGTGTTCACGATGGGGGTGGCCGCGATGCTGCGCTCGCCGATGCTGTCCCTCGGCGTCCTGATGCCGTTCTTCTTCCTGATCTCCAACATCCTGGGGAACGTCTCGGCGACCAAGAAGATCGGCCGTTTCCTCCCCGACCAGGCCGGCAGCAGGATCATGCAGGTGGTGGCCCCGGCCGGAGACGGCACCCCCTACGGTCCCTGGGGCGGCCTCGGCATCATGGTGCTGTGGGTGGTGGCGGCCCTGACCGGCGGTTACGTCCTGCTGAAGAAGCGGGACGCCTGAACGCCGCGGCCCGAACGCTCTGACCAGGAAGGACCCGTACCGCACCCGGTAAGAACCGATTCACCCCGATGACCTGCGGGCTTTTACATTCTCTTGAGTGGAACCGTCAGCGGCCGGATATCCTCCTAACCCTTACGGGGGGCAGCGAGGGCCCCGACGTCCTGAACCTTTCGATGGGTGCGGAGCATGATCGAGGCAGTCGGCCTGACGAAACGCTACGGCGACAAGACCGCCGTGTACAACCTTTCCTTCCAGGTGCGACCGGGTAGCGTGACCGGCTTCCTCGGGCCCAACGGCTCGGGCAAGTCGACGACCATGCGGATGATCCTCGGCCTGGACAACCCCACCTCCGGGCAGGTGACGATCGGCGGCTACCCGTACCGCAAGCTTCCCAACGCCCCCCGCCAGGTCGGCGCCCTGCTGGACGCCAAGGCCGTGCACGGCGGCCGGGCGGCCCGCAACCACCTGCTGTGCCTCGCCCAGCTCTCCGGCATCCCGGCCCGCCGCGTCGACGAGGTGCTCGGCGTCGTCGGTCTGCAGGACGTGGCCAGGAAGCGGTCCAAGGGCTTCTCACTCGGCATGGGCCAGCGGCTCGGCATCGCCGCCGCGCTCCTCGGCGACCCCCAGGTACTCCTGTTCGACGAACCGGTCAACGGCCTCGATCCCGAGGGCATCCTCTGGGTGCGCAACCTGATGAAGTCCCTCGCCGCCGAGGGACGTACCGTCTTCGTCTCCTCCCACCTCATGAGCGAAATGGCGCTCACCGCCGACCACTTGATCGTCATCGGACGCGGTCAACTGCTCGCCGACATGAGCATCAAGGACTTCATCTCCGCCAACTCGGCGGACTTCGCGCGCGTCCGCACTCCCGACACCGAGCCGCAGCACCGGGAGAAGCTGACCGCCGCGCTCACCGAGTCGGGCGGGCACGTACTGCCCGAGCAGGACGGCGCGCTGCGCGTCACCGGGCTGCCGCTGCCGCGCATCAGCGACATCGCACACGACGCCGACGTACGCCTGTGGGAGCTGTCGCCGCACCAGGCCTCGCTGGAGGAGGCGTACATGCGGATGACGCAGGGCGCCGTCGACTACCGCTCCACCATCGACCAGAAGGCCGGGCTGATGCAGCCGCTGCCGCCCGGCGTCCAGCCGCCGATGCCGGTACCCGGTCAGGGCCAGCCGGGCTGGTACGCCCCTCCGCCGCCCCAGCAGGGCGGGCAGCCCTTCGCGATGCCGGGACGGCCCGGTCAGGTGCCCGTGGGCCCCTACGGCGCTCCTGCGGCGCCCGCCTCTGCTGGCGCTGGGCAGCCGAACCCGTACGCACAGCCGGTGCCCCAGGACCGGGCCCCGGCCCACCCCGCCACGCCCGCGCCCCAGCAGCCGCCCGCCTCCCCCGCACCCGCACCCGCACCCGCACCCGACCTGACCAAGTCCGAGGACGCCCGATGAGCACGCCCCAGCCCCCGATGCCGCAGGCCGCACCCGTCTGGCAGGCGGCGCCCGGTTCCGGCTTCCCCACCTACACCTCGCCCATCCCGGTGGTACGGACGCACCTCGGGCACGCCCTCGCCTCCGAGTGGACCAAGATCAGATCGGTGCGCTCCACGATGTGGACGCTCGGGGTGTTCGTCCTGCTGGTGATCGGCATCGGCCTCGCCGCCGGTGCGCTGGTCGCGAACTCGACGTCGGAGAGCCAGGATCTGAACCCGCTGACCCTCGGCTTCTTCGGGCTCCTCCTCGGCAGCATGTGCATCATCACGCTCGGCGTGCTGACCACCGCGTCGGAGTACGGCACCGGCATGATCCGCACCACGATGACCGCGTGCCCCAGTCGCGGCCGTGTGTTCGCCGCGAAGGCGATCGTGTTCTTCCTGGTCGCCTTCGTGGTCACGCTGGTGGCCGCCTCCTGCGTCGCCTTCGCACAGGTGGCCATGCTGCACGGCCACGGCGCCAAGGACCCCTCCGCCGACGAGTGGTTCAAAGGAACGGTCGGCGTCTCCCTCTACATCGCGCTGCTCGGGCTGCTCTCGCTCATCGTCGGCTCGATCGTCCGCCATTCGGCGGGCGCGATCACGATCATGATCGGCGTGCTGCTCGCCCCGCTCGTCATCGCGCTGTTCATGTTCGCGCAGTCGCTGGACAAGGTGCGCCAGGCTCTGCTCGAGTACTCGATCCCGAACCAGCTCAGCGTCTTCTACTCCACCTCCCTGAGCGAATCCGGCCCGACCGGCTGGGACCCGCTGTGGATCGTCCTGGGCGTGACCGCCGCCGCCTTCGCCGGCGCCTGGCTGCTGCTGGAGAGGCGGGACGTGTAGGCCGCCTTCAGTACTTCGGCGCGTTACGGGACCGCTGCACCCGCGTGGTGCGGCGGTCCTTCGCGTTCCAGCAGGCCTTGTGCCAGTGCCGGCGGTCGTCCACGCCCGCGTGCTCGGGCCAGGCCACCACGTGCGGGACGCCGAAGGGGATCAGCTGGTCGCAGCCGGGGCAGCGGTAGGTCTTGCCCTCGGCGCCGGAGCCCGCCACATGGCGCACGCTCCACTCCTCGCCCCGCCAGCTCTCGGTGGACTGCCGGCCGCCGTAACGGGACCTGTCGTCGTCCGCGTTCGGGCCGGACGAGCCGGAGCCCTTCGGTCGGTTGCGACGCGGGGACACAGAACACCTCACGGGGCTATACAGGGAGCACGGGCCGTATCCAGCCTACGCGGCACGAGTAGGGGTACTCGCTCGTCACCATCTTCGACAAAACCCCCACCCACCGGCCCATTCTGCTGACAATCCGCAAATCTCTCCGTCAAGCCGTGACTTGGGCACATGTCAGTCAGTTATGCCGGGCGGGGGAGCTCCGCGTCGGAGCCAGGAAAGCAGGAAGTGCGATGCGCGTAGGAAGTTTTGTACTGGCAGCCCAGTTTCCGGGACAGGGCCAGGGGGAGGCGCTGCACCGCGCGGTGCGGTCGGCCGAAGCCGCCGAGGAGGCGGGTCTGGACACGGTGTGGCTGGCCGAGCACCACTTCGTGCCGTACGGGACGTGCCCGTCGGCGATCACCCTGGCCGCTCTCCTCCTGGGCCGCACCCGCCGGATCCGGGTCGGCACGGCGGTGAGCGTCCTGCCCACTGCCCACCCGGTGGCGCTCGGCGAGCAGGCCGCGCTGCTGCACGTCACCTCGGGCGGGCGCTTCTCGCTCGGAGTGGGGCGCGGCGGGCCGTGGGTGGACCTGGAGGTCTTCGGCTCGGGCCTGGCGGCGTACGAGACGGGGTTCCCCGAATCACTCGATCTGCTGGTGCGCTGGCTGCGCGAACCATCCGTCGCCGCCGCGGGGGATCGATTCAGCTTCCGCGAAGTCCCGGTCGTCCCACGGCCCTCGGAGTCCCTCACCGACGCCGAGGGGCCCGAGGTCGTCGTCGCCTGCACCTCGCCCGCGAGCGTACGGCTGGCGGGCGAGCGGGGGCTGCCGATGCTGCTCGGCATGCACGTCGGGGACGAGGAGAAGGCGGACATGGTCGCGCTGTGGCGGCAGTACGCGCGCGCGGCGGGGGTCGACGGCGATGCGATCGCCGACGCCGGTCATGTCTCCGCCGGCGTCTGTCAGATCGCCGACCGGCGCACCGACGCGGTGGAGACGCTGACGAAGGCGATGCCGGGATGGCTGAAACAGGGACTCGACGCGCATGTGACGGTCGACGGCCGGGCACGCGCGATGCGGGACCCGCTGGCGTACACCGAACTGCTCTGCGCGCTGCACCCGGTGGGCACCCCGCGGCTGTGCGCCGACCGGCTCACGGCGACCGCGGAGCGGACCGGCATCGCCCGCTTCGCCCTCCTTGTCGAGGGCTCGGGCGACCTCGCGGCGACCGAGGAGAACGTACGGAGGCTGGGTGCCGAAGTGCTCCCTCACCTCGGCTGAGTCCGCCGGGAGCGGCCCGTGGCCCGGGCCGCCGGTGGGAGCTTGCCGCTCCGGTACAAATGCACCTCCCGCGTACGGAGCGGCAAGCTGTGCGGCGTGGCCTGCCCTCAGCAGTCGCGCAGTTCCGGGGACTGGTTGAGCAGTTGACCGCGGACCGAGGTGAAGCGGGCCAGCGTGTCGTCCACCGAGGAGTCCAGCGGGAACACCGCCACCCGGTGGCAGTTCTGGAAGGCCAGACGCACTCCGAAGTGCCGCTGCAGGGCGCCGCGTATCGCGTCACTCGCGAGCGCACGCAGCAGCTGTCCACGTGCCTGCTCGTCCGGCGGGGGCGTCTGGTTGTCGGCGAACTCGCCGCCGTCCACCTTCAGCTGGGCCACCAGGGAGCTGATCATCTCCCACGCATAGGGCAGGGAGGTCCGGACGCAGTCGACGAAATCGGCTTCGTCGACCTCGCCTCGCTCGGCCTGTTCGAGTAGGGCCGGTGAGACGTCGAGCGACATGGGTTCTCCTCTCGCACCCCAAGACAACAGGGGTTGACGGACAGGGATGGGAGTTCGCGATATCGAACACGCTGAGTACACACCGCGCGACCTCCCGTTCACTACCGTAAGCAACAGACGGTGACGGCACCAGGAGAATGCGCACAGAACGAACTCCCACTAGGCACACAACAAGCCATCGACGAACGGGGGCATCCCGGGTGAAAGGGAGGGGCCTGGGAGACCGCTCGAAAGCGGCCCGGAAGCCCCGGGGGCGGCGGCCGGGAGAACGGGTGTGGAGCCGCTCGGGAAGGGCCGAGAGGGCTTGCGGGAGCCGTGGCGACGGGCGGGTCGGCCCCGGCGGGGAGAACGCGCGGGAGGGCCCGCCGCGGGCGCACAGGGCGTGCGAAGGGGCACACGAGGGACGGTCGGCGACGGCGTACGGGAACGGCCGAGAGATCGCGCACTGCGGCCGGGCGGTTTGGGGGTCAGGGACGGGTCACGAGGGCGAATCGCGCCCGGGGTGCGGCGTCGAGTAGCGTTGCCGACCATGCGTCTCGTCATTGCCCGGTGCTCCGTCGACTACGCGGGCCGTCTCACCGCCCACCTTCCCTCCGCGCCCCGTCTGATCCTGGTGAAGGCGGACGGCAGCGTCTCGATCCACGCGGACGACCGGGCCTACAAGCCCCTCAACTGGATGTCGCCGCCCTGCACGCTGAAGGAGGGCGCGGGCGACGAGGGGGGTGTCTGGACCGTCATCAACAAGGCGGGCGAGAAACTGATCATCACGATGGAGGAAGTCCTCCACGACTCCACGCACGAACTCGGCGTGGACCCGGGCCTGATCAAGGACGGCGTGGAAGCGCACCTCCAGGAGCTGCTCGCCGACCGCATCGAGACGCTCGGCGACGGCTACACGCTCATCCGGCGTGAGTACATGACGGCGATCGGTCCGGTGGACATCCTGTGCCGGGACGCCGAGGGCGGGACCGTGGCCGTCGAGATCAAGCGGCGTGGCGAGATCGACGGCGTGGAACAGCTCACGCGCTACCTGGAACTGCTGAACCGCGACCCGCACCTCGCCCCGGTCCGCGGCATCTTCGCGGCCCAGGAGATCAAGCCGCAGGCCCGCGTGCTCGCCACGGACCGCGGCATCGGCTGCACGGTCCTGGACTACGACGCACTGCGGGGCGTCGAGGACGACAAGCTGCGGCTGTTCTGACGGGCGGCACCACGACGACGAGGTCCGGACAACGGACCCGGCCCTCCTTGTGCAGCCGGGGACCGGCGGGAATCTCAGATCAGCGGGCCCGAACTGCTCGGCGTGCCCGAGCCGGTGCTGCTCTCCGGGGCGCTTGCCGAGCTGCTCGACGTGGCCGGGGCGCTGGAGGACGCGGGGCCGCTGGCCGAGTTGGAGGTGGTCGGGGAGTCCGTCGGCTGTCCTGTGGGCTGGGTGTCCGTCGGCGTCGACGTCGGGCTGCTGGACGGCCTCGGCGACGTGGATGTCGACGGCTTCGGCGTAGACGACTTCGACGGCTTTGGCGTGGACGACTTCGACGGCGTCGAACCCTTCGTACCCGTCGGGGTGTCCGACGGCCACCCGCTCGTGCTGCGCGGCGTCGGGTCGTCCGATGTGCCGTACGTGCCGTCCGGGCCGGGATTCGTCGGTGTCGCTGTGCCGGCCGTGCCCGAACCGGCGCCTTCACCGTCCTTGTCCGCCTTGTCCGCGCCGAGGCTGTCGTCGCCCGCGTCCTGGCTCGCCGAGGGGCCCACGCGGACGTTCTCGGACGGGGTCTTGGTGTCGTTGTTCGAGGTCATGCCGAGCGTCACGACCGTGCCGAGCACGGCGGCCAACACCGCTCCCGCGCCCGCGGCCACCAGATTGCGCCGGGTGCCCTTCACCACGCCCCGCAGGCCCCCGGGCCCGCTCGCGGGCGCGGCCACGGCGCGATGCGTGACCAGGGTCGACGCGTCTCCCGCCGGGTCGGACAGCCCGAAACCGGCCGGTACGCCACCGGGCGGCGAGGCCGACTCCTCGTGCCGCGCGTCCGACACCTCCTCGCCCGTCGCGGTGCGCCCGCCGGGCGGCGTCGCGCCGGAGCGGTCGACGACCAGGGCGAGGGCGCGCCGCCCGGCGACCGTGCCGCGCTTGTCGGCGAGGGCACCGCGCAGCCCGATGGAAGCCTCCAGTTCGGCGCGGGCCCGGTCGAGCTGTCCGCCGCAGAGCGCGAGGATGCCCAACTCATGGTGGAAGTACGCCTGTTCGCCGACCTCCCCGGCGAGCCGGGACGCCTCGGCGCCGGAGCGCAGCGCGCGCTCCCAGGCGCCCCAGTGCAGCCCCGCGGCGAACGCGGGCGCGGCCTGCCGGGCCAGTCGTACGGCGGGGTTCTCCTCGTCCTCGAAGGGCGGTGCCGATCCCTCCTGCTCGGGCGAGGCCGAGAGCTCGGCGGAGCTGAGCGGCACCAGGACGCTCAGTGCGGCCAGCACGGCGTCGGCCTCGGCCGAGACCCGTTCCGCCGTGACCGAGGGGTGTCCGGCCCACCAGGCGTAGTGCTGTGCGGCCTTGAGCGCGTACTCCTCCGCGCCGGTCCCGTACCCGGCGGCCTCCAGCTGGGCGAGCACCCCGGCCGCGAGCCGGTAGCGGGAGCCGACCGGGGAGACCAGAGCGCAGCCGACGAGTTCGGCGAGCGCCGCGTCCGCATGGGTGTCGTCGACGAGGGCGGGCAGATGCGTCTGGTGGGGAACCTCGCCGCCGAGTGCGACCGCGAACTTGAGGGTCTCGCGCGCCGAGGCGCTCAGCCGGGAGGCGAGCAGCGGGGCGGCCGCGGCAGCCTCGGCCAGCGAGGGCAGCGGAAGGTCGTGCCCGTCCCCCGCGTCGAAGGGCGCGTCCACGGGGACGTCCTGGAAGACGCCGAACTCGTCGACGCCGAACTCGTCGGCCCGGCGCCGGTCATGTTGCCGCAGCAGCGCCCCGGCCTGCACGAACCGCAGGGGCAAACCCTCGGACTCGAACCACAGGTCGCCCGCCCAGTTCGCCTCTTCCTCGGTGAGTTCGCGGCCCGTGGCGCGCTCCAGCAGTTCGAGGCCGCCCGCACGGTCGAGTCCGCCGAGGAACACCTCTTCGACGTGCGAGTCGGCCGAGGGCGCGGGCACCTCGGGCGTGGCGGAGAGCAGGAACGCGCACTCGGGTGTCGCGTCGAGCAGCTCGTCGAGCGCGCTGCCACCGAACTCCAGGTCGTCGAGGACGACGACGGCACCGATCTCGTGGACGTACCGGAGCAGCTCTTCCCGTTCCGGCCGGTACAGGGGCGCCTTGTGGACGGCGGCGAAGAGGTCGTACAGGAGCTCGCCCGTGGTGCGGCGGTAGCCGGAGAGCCGGACGACGCCGTCGGGCGCGAGGTCCACGCAGTCCTCGGCGACGACGTCCAGGAGCGCGCTGCGGCCGGAACCCGCGGGTCCGGTGAGCCGCACCGAGCGGCCGCGGGCGAGGAGCCGCACCAGCCGCTCACGCTCGTCCTGGCGCTCCAGCAGGGGAAGCTGCCGGGAGGTGGGCCCGGGCGGCACGGGCGGCCGGGCGGCACGGGCGCGCCCGGCCCGCTCCTCGGCGGTGTACTTCACCGGCAGGGCGGGCCGCTCCCCGGGCGGGCAGACCTCTATCTCGCTGCCGTCGACGGGATTGACGGTGAGCAGGAAGTCGCCCGAGACGAGCTGGACGGTGCGGGCGAGTGACGGTGTCGGCTGTCCGAAGTCCGGCGTCATGGGGTCCCGCGGCGGGCGCTGGCGCGGCGTGTCTCCGGCGCCGTCGTGGCCGTACTCCTCGGGTCCCGTGGTGTTCGGGTCCATAGGTCCTAGCCCCCCAAAAGCGTCGCGTGCCTGAGCCCCTCCCGGCCTTGCTGCACACTGCGCTGTCGCTTCTGGTCCGGTGCCCGCTCGAGGGTGTCGGGCGGCGGGCAGCCGAACCCTAAACCTTCGCACAGTATCTCTGACAAGCCGGGGTACCGTGCCGTCCGAGACGTCACAGTCTCGTGAGGATTGCGCGCGACGTGCGTTTCGTCGGCGTTCACTCCCGTGACGACAGCCCCCGATCACACCCGGGGCAGTGACTCCACTCCGATGCCGCCCTCGATCGCCAGGATCCGGTGCAGCCGGGTGGCCACCAGCAGGCGCTGCATCTGCGGCGGCACACCACGCAGTACCAGCCGCCGGCCGCACCGCCCGGCCCTGCGATGGACCCCCATGATCACACCGAGCCCGGTGGCGTCCCAGGAGTCCAGTTCGGACAGGTCGAGGACCAGGTCGCCGAAGCCGTCGTCGACGGCCGCGTGCAGGACCGTACGGGCGTCCGCCGCGCTGCGGACGTCGAGGCGGCCCCCGACGACCAGCCCGGCGTGGTCGCCCCTGATGTGCATATGCGCTCCCCGAGAGTGCGTCGTCGTACTCCGCGTTGTGGTTGTGCAACTTCTGACTGTCCAAAGGACGATCAGGTTGCCGTCTGTAAGCGAACCGATACCGAATTCACCTCATGGAGTGACACCCCAGAGGTGCGTGCGGTTTCAGTACTTGTAGAAGCCCTGCCCGCTCTTGCGCCCGAAGTCACCGGCGTCAACCATCCGGCGCATCAGCTCCGGCGGAGCGAACTTCTCGTCCTGGGACTCGGTGTAGATGTTGCTGGTGGCGTGCAGCAGGATGTCGACGCCCGTGAGGTCGGCGGTGGCCAGCGGCCCCATGGCGTGGCCGAAGCCCAGCTTGCAGGCGAGGTCGATGTCCTCGGCGGTGGCCACGCCCGACTCGTACAGCTTCGTCGCCTCGACGACGAGTGCCGAGATGAGACGGGTCGTCACAAAGCCGGCGACGTCGCGGTTGACGACGATGCAGGTCTTGCCGACCGACTCGGCGAACTCGCGGGCGGTGGCGAGGGTCGCGTCACTCGTCTTGTACCCGCGGACGAGTTCGACGAGCTGCATCATCGGCACCGGCGAGAAGAAGTGCACGCCGACCACCCGCTCCGGCCGCTCGGTGGCCGCCGCGATCTTGGTGATCGGGATGGCGGAGGTGTTGGACGCGAGCACAGCGTCCTCACGGACGAGCTTGTCGAGCGTCCGGAAGATCTCGTGCTTGACCTCGAGCTTCTCGAAGACGGCCTCGACGACGACGTCCGCGTCGGCGGCGGCGTCGAGGTCGGTGGTGGCGGTGATGCGGGCGAGCGCTGCCTCGGCGTCGTGCGCCTCGAGCCTGCCCTTGCTCACGAACTTGTCGTACGAGGCCTTGATGGCGTCGGTGCCGCGCGTCAGCGCCTCCTCCGTGACGTCACGCAGAACGACGTCCCAGCCGGCCTGGGCCGATACCTGGGCAATACCGGAACCCATGAGTCCGGCTCCGATGACGGCAAGCTTCCGTGCCACTGTGCGACTCCCCTGACGCGCTGCTCATATGCCTCTCGGCCGGACCCTAGCGCTCGTGAGGGGCCGTGTGACAGGTAAGTAATGCGCGTCACGTCTCACATGACGGACATCACACCGGCACGGGTCATTCCGGGGCTCGGGTGGCCTAGTTGAGCACCTTCTTGCTCAACAGCTCCTCCATGTCATCGAGAAGCACGAGCGCACGAGCACCTCGCGTGACACTTCGTCCGGCTTGCGGCACTTGAGCGTCTCGCGGCCGATGCCGGCCATCACCGTCTGGAGAACCCAGCAGATCTGTCCCGCCATCAGACCCGGCAGGGGGTCGCCGTCGTCCGTGCCGGTCTCCTCGCGCAAAGTCGCCTCAAGGCGGTCCTGGATCTCCTCCTGCATGCTCCACAGGCGGGAGCGGAGGCTCGGCGCGTCGTGCAGGACGCTTATGCAGCGGTCGTACCCCTCCACCAGACCGCCCGAGGCGACACAACCCCCACTTCGTCGCGCAGTTCATGCAGGACGGCGGCGACGGCCGACTCGGCCGCGTACTGCGGGACGCCACCATCCTCGTCTTCCAGGCGGTGCTGCTGGTGCTCATGGCGGCGGCGACGGGTCTGCGGGCCCCGCTGGCCGGCGTCCTGCTCGGCTTCGTGTTCGTCGCACTGCTCACGGTCTCGCTGGGGTCGCTGTCGTACGCGATGGCGATGAAGGTCCGCACCCCGCAGGAGTCCGCCCGACGGTCGACGCGGTGTCGATGCCCTCGACGCTCCTGTCGGGCCTTTCTGCCGATGACACCCGCCCCCGACATGACTGGACGCGCTCTCCCACGTCGTCCCGTTCCGTCATCACGTGGACGCGGTGCGGGACGCCTACACCGGCTCGTGCACGACCGCGCACATCCGTACGACGCCCTCGTGAGGCTCGGTCTCGCCGTGGTGGCCGTGACGGTGGGCACACGGGTCGTCCGGACGTCCGGAGCGTAACTACGCTGGCCACATGGTCAATCTGACGCGCATCTACACCAGGACCGGCGACAAGGGCACCACCAACCTCGGTGACATGAGCCGGGTCCCGAAGACCGACCTGCGCATCGCCGCCTACGCCGACGCCAACGAGGCCAACGCGGTGATCGGCACGGCGATCGCCCTGGGCGGCCTGGACGAGGAGATCGTCAAGGTTCTCACCCGCGTCCAGAACGACCTGTTCGACGTGGGTGCGGACCTGTCGACGCCGGTGGTGGAGAACCCGGAGTTCCCACCGCTGCGGGTCGAGCAGTTCTACGTCGACAAGCTGGAGGCGGACTGCGACCACTTCAACGAGCGGCTGGAGAAGCTGCGCTCCTTCATCCTCCCGGGAGGCACCCCGGGCGCGGCCCTGCTGCACCACGCCTGCACGGTCGCCCGACGCGCCGAGCGCTCCACCTGGGGGGCCCTGGAGGTACACGGCGACACGATGAACGCCCTCACCGCGACCTACCTCAACCGCCTCTCGGACCTGCTGTTCATCCTGGCCCGCACGGCGAACAAGGAGGTCGGGGACGTGCTGTGGGTGCCGGGCGGGGAGCGCTGAGGCACGGCGCGCCGATGGGGGCGCGGCCGTAGCCCGCCGCGCCCCCTCTGGCTGACCGGCCCTCGTCGTGGGCGCCGGACGGGAGTCCGGATCGGCGCTGCCGCCGGCCGAGGCCCGGCTGCCCGGCTAGCGGTCCGCGTTCCCGGCCGCGTCCCGGTCGGCCGCCGCGAGGGCCGACTCGGCGGCGCTCACCTTCTGCTGCATCTCGGCATAGCCCGAGGGAGTGGCGGCCGGAGACTTGTCCGGGGTGCCGCCGCCGCGCGCGCAGCCCGCGCTGAGCCCCGCGAGGAGGACCACCGCGGCCGCCGTCGCCGGCAGGACCCGCGCCCGGCGCATCAGCTCGCCGCCTTCCCGTTGCCGTTGTCCTGGCACCAGGTCTTCACGGCCGCCAGGTCCTTCTGCCGCTGCTGGAGGTTCGTCACCAGCGACTTGCGGGAAGCCAGCCGGTCCTTGAGGTACGTGGCGATCTCGGTGTGGCCCGCCTTCTTCGCATTGTCCACGCGCTGCTGCAGCCGGGCGACCGAGCCGCGGGTGCCGACCCCGGCGTCCAGCCGCTTCAGGGCCCGGTCGATCCGCCGGTCGATCCTCGGCACCCGCTTGCACAGCGCCTGGGCACCGTCGCCGGTCGGCGCCGGAGCGGGGGTGCTCTCGGCCGCGGCCGTCCCCGTCCCGGTCGCCAGCAGCGCCGCCGCGGCCAGCCCCGCGAGCAGGGTGCGCCGCCGCCGTCGTACGTTCATCTCCGCCTCCGTTCCCGGACGGCCCCGTCGTCCGTCCGACGCCGCCGGAGGCTAGGAGCCGTCTTTGTGGGAACTCTGTGACCGGTTTGCCCCGGCTGTCCCGATCAACCAGTCCCGCCGGTCGGGCAGGGCCCCGCCGGCCCGGGGCAGCCGCACCTCGAAGCGTGCCCCGACGCCCTCCGGGCCGTCCGTCACCATGACGCTCCCCCGGTGCAGCGCCGCCTGCTGGGCGACCAGGGTCAGGCCGAGACCCGATCCGGCACTGGCCGGCCCCCGCCGGAACCGCTCGAAGATCCGGTCGCGCGCGTCGGCCGGGACACCCGGACCGCGGTCGTCCACCGTGATCACGACCTCCGTCCCGGTCCCCCGCGCGCCGACCGCCACACCCGCCTCTCCCGCCGCGTCCCGCCCGTGCGCCAGCGCGTTGGCGAGCAGGTTGTCGAGCAGCAGCCGCAGTCCGGGCTCCCAGCCGTGCACGGTGAGCCCCGGCTCCGTGTCCAGGCTGATCCGTGCCCCGGGATCGCGGCGCCGGGCCTCGGCGACGGCCGCGTCCGAGGTCTCCGCCACGTCCACCGCGCGGAACGCCTCCGCCTCCACCAGGTCCCCGCGCCCCAGCTCGCGCAGCGTCACCAGCAGGCCGAGGAGGCGGGCGTGCTCGCGGCGCAGGTCGGTCAGGACCTCGGTCCGGTCCGGGTCGGGGAGATCGGGGTGCTCGGCGAGGATGTCGAGGTTGGTGCCCATGCTCATCATCGGGGTGCGCAGTTCGTGCGCGGCCGCCGCCGAGAAGGAACGCGCTGTGTCCAGGGCCTGGGCGGTGCGAGCGGCCTGTTCGTCGTAGCGGGCGAGCACCGTCCGCACGGTGGCGGCCAAGTCGTCGACTTCCCTCACTCCGGTCGGCTCGTGGGGCGGCCGGGCGCTGCTGGTGCGCGGGTCGAGACCCGCGGTACGGCGGGTGAGGCGGCGCAGCGGGGCGGCGGCACCGGACGCGACGGCCCAGGCCAGCACGCCGCACAAGGGGGCGGCGAGCAGCGAGGTCACGAGGACCCGGCGCCGGACGAGCCGGAGTTGGGCGCGGTCGGCGGTGTCCGGCGCGAAGACCCACAGCGTGCCCGAGGCACGGGGGGTGCGGATCGGACGGGACAGCGCCCGCCAGCTGTCGCCGCCGGCGCGGACGGTGACCGGTCCGGTGGTCCCGGTGGGCAGCGGCACGGAGGGGGCGGGCTGCGGGCCGCCGCTGAAGGTGGCGTCCGGTCCGACGACGCGTATGCCGATGTCGAGCGCCGCGCTGTAGAGCCGGCGTTCCCGGGTGTCGGCCGCCTTGGGCCGGCCTGCCGCGTCGGCCCGCAGCAGGGCGCGGGCGTCCGCGGCCGCGGCCGCGGCCCGCTCCCGCAGGTGGTCGTCCTCCGCGCGGTGCAGGTCGCGTGCGACCAGGTGGAGCAGCAGCCAGCCGGATGCCAGCACGAGGAGCGGCACGGTGCAACCCACCGCGAGCCCGATGCGCGTCGAAAGTCTCATGGCTCGTCCCGCAGGACGAAGCCCACTCCGCGCACGGTGTGCACCAGCCGCTTGGCGCCGTCCGTCTCGAGCTTGCGCCGCAGATAGCTGACGAAGGTGTCGACGGCGTCGGTGCGCACGTCGAAGTCGTAGCCCCACACCCGGTCCAGGAGCTGGTCGCGGGTGAGGACGAGGCCCGCGTTGCGCGCGAGCACCTCGAGGAGTTCGAACTCGCGCCGGGTCAGCTCCAGGCGCCGGCCGTCGCGGTGGGCGGTGCGGGCCGCCGGGTCGATCACCAGGTCCGCCACCCGCAGCACGTCGCGGTCCGCCGTCGGCCGTCGGCGCAGCAGGGCGCGCAGCCGCAGCACCAGCTCCTGCAGGGCGAACGGTTTGACGAGGTAGTCGTCACCGCCCGCCTGGAGCCCGGCGATGCGATCGGCGGTCTCGTCGAGCGCGGACAGCATGAGGACGGGCAGGTCCTGACCGTCGTCGCGGAGCCAGGTGCACACCTCGATGCCGCTCATACCGGGCATCGACACGTCGAGGACGAGCACATCGGGCGGGGCGTCGCGGATCGCGGCCAGCGCCTCGGGGCCGCTGCCGGCGGTGCGGACGCGGAACCCGTCGAGTCGCAGCCCGCGTTCCAGGGAGCGCCGGATGGCCGCGTCGTCGTCCACGACGAGCACCGCGCCGGGGCGCACCGCCTCTGTCATTCGCCCTCCCAGGACCGCTCACGGTTCGGTCAGCGTACGACCCGTCGTCCCTGAAGACGCACGTCAGTCGGCTGTCGGGCGGGCGGAACCGCGCAGCCCGTCCCAAACCGCCGCCCCTTCACAGGAGTTGCGGGCTGCGAACGCCCACGGGGACAGTGGTCCAGACCTCTTGACCGATGGTCCAGACCTTTCTATTCTCGCGGCACTGCGGGCCTGATGGCTCAGTCATGCCCCCTACAACCCCACAAGGAGGCGCAGCATGCGCTTCAGACAGAGAGCCGCGGCAGGGTTCGCGACCCTGTTGCTCCCCCTGGCCGGACTGGTCGGCCTGGCGAGTCCCGCGCAGGCCGCGACGACCGCCACGGCCACCTACGCCAAGACCCAGGACTGGGGCACCGGCTTCGAAGGCAAGTGGACGGTCAAGAACACCGGGACCACCACCATCAACTCCTGGACGATCGAGTGGGACTTCCCCTCCGGTACGTCCGTCACCTCCGCCTGGGACGCGGACGTCACGTCCTCCGGCACCCACTGGACCGCCAAGAACAAGTCCTACAACGGCACTCTCGCCCCGGGCGCCTCCGTCTCCTTCGGCTTCAACGGCGCCGGCTCCGGATCGCCCTCCACCTGCAAGCTGAACGGCGGCAGTTGTGACGGCACCACGGTTCCCGGCGACACGGCGCCCTCTGCACCCGGCACTCCGACCGCCTCGAACATCACCGACACCTCGGTACAGCTCGGCTGGACCGCGGCCACCGACGACAAGGGCATCAAGAACTACGACGTCCTGCGTGACGGCACCAAGGTCGCCACCGTGACGACGACCTCGTACACGGACACCGGCCTGACCGCCGGCACCGACTACTCGTACACCGTCCAGGCCCGTGACACCGCGGACCAGACCGGGCCGGTCAGCGGCGCGGTCGCCGTGCACACCACCGGCGGCGGCACCACTCCCCCGCCCACCGGGAACAAG
The DNA here is from genome assembly GCF_055561075.1 of Streptomyces sp. NPDC022910. NCBI lineage: Bacteria > Bacillati > Actinomycetota > Actinomycetes > Kitasatosporales > Streptomycetaceae > Streptomyces > Streptomyces sp. NPDC022910. The sequence goes on along the minus strand of NZ_JBVHHL010000020.1, from coordinate 74,218 downwards.
GTCAGGCTCGGCTACTTCACGGAGTGGGGCATCTACGGCCGCAACTACAACGTGAAGAACCTGGTGACGTCCGGGTCGGCCGCGAAGATCACGCACATCAACTACGCCTTCGGCAACGTCACCAACGGCCAGTGCGCGATCGGCGACTCCTACGCCGACTACGACAAGGCGTTCACCGCCGACCAGTCGGTGAGCGGCGTGGCCGACACCTGGGACCAGCCGCTGCGCGGCAACTTCAACCAGCTGCGCCAGCTGAAGGCCAAGTACCCGAACATCAAGGTGCTGTGGTCGTTCGGCGGCTGGACCTGGTCCGGCGGCTTCGCCCAGGCGGCGGCCAACCCGGCCGCGTTCGCGCAGTCCTGCTACAACCTGGTCGAGGACCCGCGCTGGGCCGACGTGTTCGACGGCATCGACATCGACTGGGAGTACCCGAACGCCTGCGGTCTGTCCTGCGACACCAGCGGCGCAGCGGCGTACAAGAACCTGATGTCCGCGCTGCGCGCCAAGTTCGGCACGAACAATCTGGTCACCTCGGCCGTCACCGCCGACGGCTCCTCGGGCGGCAAGATCGACGCCGCGGACTACGCGGGCGCGGCCCAGTACGTCGACTGGTACAACGTGATGACGTACGACTTCTTCGGCGCCTGGGCGGCCCAGGGCCCGACCGCCCCGCACTCTCCGCTCACCTCGTACAGCGGCATCCCGACGCAGGGCTTCACCACGGCCGACGCCATCGCCAAGTACAAGGCCAAGGGCGTGCCCGCGAGCAAGCTGCTCATCGGCATCGGATTCTACGGCCGCGGCTGGACCGGCGTCACCCAGGACGCCCCTGGCGGCACGGCCACGGGCGCGGCGGCCGGCACGTACGAACAGGGCATCGAGGACTACAAGGTGCTCAAGACGTCCTGCCCCGCAACCGGCACCGTCGCGGGCACGGCGTACGCGCACTGCGGCAGCAACTGGTGGTCGTACGACACCCCGGCCACCATCGGCACGAAGATGGCGTGGGCCAAGACCCAGGGTCTGGGCGGCGCGTTCTTCTGGGAGTTCAGCGGTGACACCAGTCACGGCGAGCTGGTGAGCGCAATCAACAGCGGACTGTCGTAAAGAAGTTCCCAACGAGTGAATGTGGCTATGCCACATTCACTCGTTGTCCGGGCGGAGCTGCCTCAAGCCACGCGAGGAAACCGGTCAGCGCATCCTCGCTCATCGCGAGTTCCAGGCGCGTGCCCCGGTGCAGACAGGTGAGGATCACGGCGTCGGAGAGCAGCGCCAGTTCCTCCTCGCCCTCGGGCAGCCGTCGGCCGGCCACCTCGATCGCGGAGCGTTCGAGGACGCGGCGGGGGCGCGGGGCGTACGAGAAGACGCGGTACCACTCGACGCGGTCACCGTTGTAGCGGGCGACTCCATAGCTCCAGCCCTTGCCATTGGTGTCGGGCTTCTCCGGCACGTCCCAACGCAGGCTGCAGTCGAAGGTCCCGCCGGAGCGCTGAATGAGCCTGCGGCGCAGGCCGAAGACGAACAGCCCCACCGCCACGAGTACGACGACAATTCCGCACACAGTCAGAGCGAGGACCATCGGCACCGACCTCCTCGTCTCCTAGGTAACGGAACGGAAAAAACACCCGCATTTGCCTCAGCCGCGACCGGTCCGGATTGCTCCGGTCCAGCCGCGGCTGAGTGTCGCGTCATTGCATAGCGCTGTGGTCAGCTCGCCGCCGCCGCACGCAGTCGGACGTCCGCGCGACGCTCCGCGGAGGCGTCGGCCTCCGCCTTCGCACGCTCGAGCGCCCGCTCCGCGCGCTGGACGTCGATCTCGTCCGACAGCTCGGCGATCTCGGCCAGCAGCGACAGCTTGTTGTCCGCGAACGAGATGAAACCGCCGTGCACCGCGGCGACGACCGTTCCACCATCACTCGTACGGATGGTCACCGGGCCCGACTCCAGCACACCGAGCAGCGGCTGGTGACCGGGCATGACGCCGATGTCGCCGGACGTGGTGCGCGCGACGACCAGGGTGGCCTCGCCGGACCAGACCTGGCGGTCGGCGGCGACCAGCTCGACGTGCAGCTCAGCAGCCAAGGGTGGCTCCTCGGGTCACCACCCGGCGGGTCTGCCGGGTGTTGGGATGAATTCTAGTAGGCGTACAGAGAGGGACGGGACGCGGGCCATTGGTCGGGCGCGGTCTCGTCCCTCTCCGTCACGAGCACGGCGTCAGGAGACGCCCAGCTCCTTCGCGTTCTTCTTCAGGTCGTCGATGCCACCGCACATGAAGAACGCCTGCTCCGGGAAGTGGTCGTACTCGCCGTCGATGATCGCGTTGAAGGCCGCGATCGACTCCTCCAGCGGGACGTCCGACCCGTCGACGCCGGTGAACTGCTTGGCGACGTGGGTGTTCTGGGACAGAAAGCGCTCCACACGGCGGGCCCGGTGGACGACGAGCTTGTCCTCCTCGCCGAGCTCGTCGATACCGAGGATCGCGATGATGTCCTGGAGGTCCTTGTACTTCTGCAGGATCGTCTTGACGCGCATGGCGGCGTCGTAGTGCTCCTGCGCGATGTAGCGCGGGTCCAGGATGCGGGACGTGGAGTCCAGCGGGTCCACGGCCGGGTAGATGCCCTTCTCGGAGATCGGACGGGAGAGAACCGTCGTCGCGTCGAGGTGGGCGAACGTGGTGGCCGGGGCCGGGTCGGTCAGGTCGTCGGCGGGGACGTAGATCGCCTGCATCGAGGTGATCGAGTGACCGCGGGTCGAGGTGATGCGCTCCTGGAGGAGACCCATCTCGTCGGCCAGGTTCGGCTGGTAACCCACCGCGGACGGCATACGGCCGAGCAGGGTGGAGACCTCGGAACCGGCCTGCGTGAAGCGGAAGATGTTGTCGATGAAGAACAGCACGTCCTGCTTCTGGACGTCACGGAAGTACTCGGCCATGGTGAGGCCGGCCAGCGCGACGCGCAGACGGGTGCCCGGGGGCTCGTCCATCTGACCGAAGACCAGCGCGGTCTTGTCGATGACGCCCGAGTCGGTCATCTCCTCGATGAGGTCGTTGCCCTCACGGGTGCGCTCACCGACACCGGCGAACACGGAGACACCGTCGTGGTTGTTGGCGACGCGGTAGATCATCTCCTGGATGAGCACCGTCTTGCCGACACCGGCGCCGCCGAACAGACCGATCTTGCCGCCCTTGACGTACGGGGTCAGCAGGTCGATGACCTTCACGCCGGTCTCGAACATCTCGGTCTTCGACTCGAGCTCGTCGAAGTTCGGCGCCTTGCGGTGGATCGGCCAACGCTCGCCGTCGTACTCCGCGTCGACGTTCAGCACCTCACCGAGGGTGTTGAACACCTTGCCCTTGGTGAAGTCGCCGACCGGGACGGAGATCGCCGCGCCGGTGTCCGTCACCGCAGCCTGGCGGACCAGACCGTCGGTGGGCTGCATGGAGATCGTCCGGACCACGCCGTCACCCAGGTGCTGGGCGACCTCCAGGGTCAGCGTCCGCTTCTCCCCCTCGTTGGCCGGGTCGAGGACCTCGACGTGAAGGGCGTTGTAGATGTCCGGGATCGCGTCGACGGGGAACTCCACGTCGACGACCGGGCCGATGACCCGCGCGACGCGGCCCGTCGCCGTGGCCGTCTCAACTGTGGTGGTCATTAGTAGTCACTCCCCGCGGTCGCGTCGGCCAGGGCGCTCGCGCCACCGACGATCTCGCTGATTTCCTGGGTGATTTCGGCCTGGCGGGCCGCGTTGGCAAGCCGGGTGAGATTCTCGATGAGCTCTCCGGCGTTGTCGGTGGCCGACTTCATCGCGCGCCGCGTGGCGGCGTGCTTCGAAGCGGCCGACTGGAGCAGCGCGTTGTAGATACGGCTCTCCACATAGCGCGGCAGCAGGGCGTCGAGGACGTCCTCCGCCGAGGGCTCGAAGTCGTACAGCGGGTGGATCTCGTCCTTGGCTGCCGACTCCTCCGCCACTTCCTCGAGGCTGAGCGGCAGCAGACGGGCGCCGAGCGCCGTCTGCGTCATCATCGAGACGAACTCGGTGTAGACGATGTGGAGTTCGTCCACCCCGCCGTCCCCCGTCTCCTTCTCGATGGCCTCGATGAGCGGAGCCGCGACCTTCTTGGCGTCCGCGTACGTCGGGTCGTCGGTGAAGCCCGTCCACGACTCCGCGATCTTGCGCTCACGGAAGTTGTAGTGGGCCACTCCGCGACGGCCGACGATGTACGTGTCGACCTGCTTGCCCTCGCGCTCCAGCAGCTCGGTCAGCTGCTCCGCCGCCTTGATCGCGTTGGAGTTGAAGGCGCCGGCCAGACCGCGGTCGCTCGTCAGGAGCAGCACGGCGGACCGCGTGACCGTCTCGGCCTGGGTGGTCAGCGGGTGCTTGGTGTTCGAGCCGGTGCCGACCGCCGTGACCGCGCGAGTGAGCTCGGTCGCGTACGGCGTGGAGGCCGCCACCTTGCGCTGCGCCTTGACGACGCGCGAGGCGGCGATCATCTCCATCGCCTTCGTGATCTTCTTGGTCGCGCTGACGGATCGGATGCGACGCTTGTAGACCCGGAGCTGGGCTCCCATGAGTCAGGTCCCTCCCTTACGTCACTTGGCGGCTACGGCCGGGGTGTCCTCGCCGAGCAGCTTGCCGTCCGAGGTCTCGAACTGCTTCTTGAACTCCGCGACGGCGTCGTCGATCGCCTGGATCGTCTCGTCCGGCATCTTGGCGCCCTCCTTGATGGAGGTCATGAGGCCCTGGTGCTTGCGGTGCAGGAAGTCCAGGAGCTCCCGCTCGAAGCGCCGGATGTCGGCGACCGGAACGTCGTCCATACGGCCGTTGGTGCCGGCCCAGATGGAGATGACCTGATCCTCGGTGGCCATCGGCTCGTACTGGTTCTGCTTCAGCAGCTCGACCATGCGCTGACCGCGCTCCAGCTGGGCCTTCGACGCGGCGTCCAGGTCGGAACCGAAGGCGGCGAACGCCTCCAGCTCGCGGAACTGGGCGAGGTCGACGCGCAGACGGCCGGAGACCTGGCGCATGGCCTTGTGCTGGGCGGAGCCACCGACGCGGGAGACCGAGATACCGACGTTCAGGGCCGGACGCTGACCGGCGTTGAACAGGTCGGACTCCAGGAAGCACTGGCCGTCGGTGATGGAGATGACGTTGGTCGGGATGAACGCCGAGACGTCGTTGGCCTTGGTCTCGACGATCGGCAGACCGGTCATCGAACCGGCACCCATGTCGTCGGAGAGCTTGGCGCAGCGCTCCAGCAGACGGGAGTGCAGGTAGAAGACGTCACCCGGGTAGGCCTCGCGGCCCGGCGGACGGCGCAGCAGCAGGGACACGGCGCGGTAGGCGTCGGCCTGCTTCGACAGGTCGTCGAAGATGATCAGGACGTGCTTGCCCTGGTACATCCAGTGCTGGCCGATGGCCGAACCAGTGTAGGGCGCCAGGTACTTGAAGCCGGCCGGGTCGGATGCCGGGGCGGCGACGATGGTCGTGTACTCCAGCGCGCCGTTCTCCTCCAGCGCGCGGCGCACCGACGCGATGGTGGAGCCCTTCTGGCCGATGGCGACGTAGATGCAGCGGACCTGCTTCTTCGGGTCGCCCGAGCGCCAGTTGTCGCGCTGGTTGATGATCGTGTCGACGGCCAGGGCGGTCTTGCCGGTCTGACGGTCACCGATGATCAGCTGGCGCTGACCACGGCCGATCGGGGTCATCGCGTCGACGGCCTTGTAGCCCGTCTCCATCGGCTCGTGCACCGACTTGCGCTGCATGACCGTGGGGGCCTGCAGCTCGAGGGCGCGGCGGCCGTCGGTCTCGATCTCGCCGAGGCCGTCGATCGGGTTGCCGAGCGGGTCGACGACACGGCCGAGGTAGCCCTCGCCGACCGCGACCGAGAGAACCTCACCGGTGCGCTGCACCGGCTGGCCCTCCTCGATGCCGCTGAACTCACCGAGGACGATGGCACCGATCTCGCGCTCCTCGAGGTTGAGGGCGAGGCCGAGGGTGCCGTCCTCGAACTTCAGCAGTTCGTTGGCCATGGCCGAGGGCAGACCCTCGACCTTCGCGATGCCGTCGCCGGCAAGGGTGACCGTACCGACCTCCTCGCGCGAGGCCGCGTCCGGCTTGTACGACTGGACGAAGTTCTCCAGTGCGTCCCGGATCTCCTCCGGCCGGATCGTGAGCTCCGCCATCTGGGTTCCCTGCTCTCCTTGTTGGGCCCGAAGTTTCTGTGGGGGTCTGGGGGCGACCCCCAGGAATCCTCTGCACGGCCCAACTCGGGCCGTAGTACTGCGTATGGAGTTGCTGCTAGCTCGCCATGCGACGGCGGGCGTCCTCCAGGCGGTCCGCGAGCGAACCGTTGATGACCTCGTCACCGACCTGCACCCGGATCCCGCCGAGGACCTCGGGGTCCACGTCGAGGTTCAGGTGCATCTGGCGGCCGTAGAGCTTGGCCAGTGCGGCACCGAGGCGCCGCTTCTGGGTGTCGCTCAGCGGAACCGCCGAAGTGACGACGGCGACCACGCGGTCACGGCGCGCGGCCGCGAGCTTGGACAGGGACTCGAGTCCCGCTTCCAGGCTACGTCCCCGCGGCGCGGTCACAAGACGCGTCACCAGACGCTCGGTCGTCACGTTGGCGCGGCCGCCGAGGAGCCGGTGCAGCAGCTCGATCTTGGCCGAGACGCTCGCGGCGCGGTCGGTCAGCGCGGCGCGCAGCTCGGTGTTCGAGGAGACGATCCGGCTGAACCGGAACAGCTCGTCCTCGACGTCGTCGAGCGCGTCCGCCTTCTCGGCGGCGGTGAGGTCGGCGAGGCTCGCCAGTTCCTCCAGCGCGTCCACCAGGTCACGCGGCTGCGACCAGCGGGAACGCACCGTGCCGGACACCAGGTCCACGGCCGGCCCGCCGACCTGGGCTCCGAGCAGGCGCTGGACCAGTTCGGCCTTGGCCTCGCCGGGCTGCGCCGGGTCGGTCAGGACCCGACGCAGCGACGACTCGCGGTGGAGCAGCGCGGTGACGGCGGCCAGCTCGTCGGCGAGCTGCGCCGCGTCCACGGACGTCGAGTCCGTCAGCGCGTCCAGACGCTCGCGTGCGGCAGCCAGGGCCTCGCGGCTCGCTCCGTTCATCGCGCGGCCTCGGCCTTCTCCTCGAGCTCATCGAGGAAGCGGTCGATGACGCGGCTCTGCCGGGCGTGGTCGTCGAGGGACTCGCCGACGAGCTTGCCGGCGAGCTCGGTCGCCAGCCGGCCGACGTCCTGGCGCAGAGCCTGCGCCGCGGCCTTGCGGTCGGCCTCGATCTGCGTGTGACCGGCGACGACGATCTCCTCGCGCTGCCGCTGGCCTTCCGCGCGCATCTCGGCGATGAGAGCGGCGCCCTGCTCCTGCGCCTCCTGGCGCAGCCGCGCGGCCTCGTGCCGGGCTTCGGCGAGCTGAGCCTTGTACTGCTCAAGCACGCTCTGGGCCTCGACCTTCATGGCGTCGGCCTCTTCGATGCCGCCTTCGATCGCCGCGCGGCGCTCCTCGAGAACCTTGTTGATGTTCGGAAGCGCCTTCTTCCAGAAGAAGAAGAACACGATGGCGAAGGCGATGGTGCCGACGAGCAGCTCAGGGCCCGGCGGGAGGAGGGGGTTCTGCTTCTCCTCAGCCGCCAGCTGAACCAGGTTGGCGATCACATCAGTGCCTTTCGTCTATACGTGTCGGTGAGTAGGTGATTACTGACCGAACACGAACGGCATAACGATGCCGATGAGGGCGAGCGCCTCACAGAAGGCGAAGCCGAGGATCTGGTTGGCTCGGATCAGACCGGCCGCCTCGGGCTGACGGGCCAGAGCCTGGGTGCCGTTACCGAAGATGATGCCGATACCGATACCGGGGCCGATGGCGGCGAGGCCGTAACCGATGGAGCCGAGGGAACCGGAGACGCCGGCGGCGAGGTCGATGGCAGCGGACATGCCGTTTCTTCCTTCTCTTTTACGGACCGGTGGGGGTTGGCCACCGGACGACTTGGGGCTGGGGTGGAGCGGAGCGGTCAGTGGTGCTCGGCGAGAGCGCCCTGAACGTAGGAGCAGGCCAGCAGCACGAACACGTACGCCTGGACGACCTGTACGAAGAGCTCGAAGAGGATCATGATCACGGTCATGACGAACGAGACGCCCGCGGCCGGGATCATGTAGCTGTTCAGCAGGTACCAGGAGGCGACCGTGAACATCGCCAGCAGCAGGTGGCCGGCGAACATGTTGGCGAACAGTCGGACCGCGTGCGTGAACGGACGGACCAGGACGTTCGAGAAGAACTCGATGACCACGACGAGCGGCAGCACCGGGCCGAGCGACTTGTCGTAACCGGTGAGGTTCTTCAGACCGCCCACGAAGCCGTGCTTCCTGAAGGTGAGCGAGAGCCAGACGATGTAGACGACCGCGGCGAGCACCGCCGGGTACGCGATGATCGACGACACCGGGAACTGGGCGAGCGGGATCACGGACCAGATGTTCATGATCCAGATGAAGAAGAACAGCGAGACCATGAGCGGGACGTACTTCTCGCCCTCGCGCTTGCCGAGCGTCTCGTAGACGATGCCGCGGCGCACGAAGTCGTAGCCGGCCTCGCCCACCAGCTGGAGCTTGCCCGGGATCACCTTGGCCTTGCCGAAGGCCGCCCAGAAGAAGCCGACGACGACGGCGGTGGCGATGAAGGCGAGCAGCATCACCTTGTTGAACTCGAACCCGCCGACCGTGGCGATCGGCTCGAAGAGGAACGAGTGCAGGCCCGGAGCCGGAAAGCCACACCCGTTGTCGGACAGGATCCGACAACTCCAGTCAAAGGCGAGCTGGGTCTGGTCAGCACTCACCACGGGCTCCTTCGGCGTGACGCATGGGTACGGCAACCTCGTTGTGTCGGCGCGGCGCGCAGCCGCGGATCGGCACCGGACTGGTGTTACGGATGTAGGGGCGGCTGGGGGGCATCGAGCCTCGCGATTGAGCAGGCGTCAGCTCAGGTGCCCGCGCCCGCGATGCCGCAGTTGGCACCGGACGATAGCAGGATCTCTCACACGTCTTTATCCCGGCCCTACCCCTCACGACGTAGAGCCCGCCTTCTCCGACGTCTCGCTCTTCCGGGAGTCCGGGTCGACGTAGAACATCTTGGCCTTGATGTGCGCACGAGCCTGCGCGGCCATCCACACGACGGTCGCGACGACGAGCGCGAGCGCGAACGCCTTCGCGTTGAAGAGAGAGGTGTCCTTGAAGAGGCCCACGAAGATCAAGAGCAGCAGGAGCTGGGCGACATAGAGCATCAGCCCCATGGCCTGGAACAGGTGCGGGAGCGTTTTTGCCGTCCACTGCAGGACGTACAGGCCGATCCCCATGAAGAGGACGGCCAGCACCACGCCGACAGCCGCGCCGAGCGCCCCCTTGCCCCCTGCGACCACACCGCTCACGGCTACGGCGATCACGCCGACGGCCGCGGTGGGCACAGCGGTCTGCAGAAGGTTCCGGGCGTCATTGGACGGCATGGCGGCAACTCCGCTTACTGAAGGGGGCAGGGTGTCGTCATGGACGAGCGTAGTCCCGGGCCGAGTGGGGTCCTCACGCCGAGGGTCCATCGCACTGGATCCTTCGGCTCTGTCCCGGGGCTCTCGTGAACGGTATCACAAACTATTTGATGCGGTCTTTACCTAGGTGGTGTGCCCACTGTCACACATGAGAGTGAACCTGCGCGTCTGCGCGGATGCCACGGCGGCTTGTCTGGTATTGAGGCTCTTTGCACCGTCATGCGTTGGCAACGCGTTAGTCAGATTCTTACCTTGGGCATCAGCGCGACGACTCGGCCTTGCGACGGTCCAGGCCGGCACGGGGGCCGATGGCCGTGGCGCCGTTGACTCCTGAGACCCCCGAGACCCTTGATACGCCCACGCCGACCGGGGTGCGGTGCTCCCGCTCGGGGTCCGGCAGGCCCTCCGCCTCGTACCCGGCGACCGCCGCCGGGGCCAGGGCGGCGCGGCGGCGACGGCGGTAGCGCGGGGGCACGAAGGCCTCCGCCCAGCGCGGGGCGCGCGGAGTGAACCTCGGCAGCAGAAGCAGGATGAGGCCGACCGCACTCAGCACCACGATGCCGAGCACGATCCACAGGGACGCCGAGTTCACGGAGTACCCCAGGGCGCCGAAGGCGATGAGCGCCGACCAGAAGTACATGATCAGCACGGCCCGGCTGTGCGAGTGGCCGATCTCCAGGAGCCGGTGGTGCAGATGCCCGCGGTCGGCCGCGAACGGCGACTGGCCGCGCCAGGTGCGGCGCACGATCGCGAGGACGAGATCGGCGGCCGGGACGGCGATGATCGTCAGCGGGAGCAGCAGCGGAATGTAGACGGGAACGGTCTGGTGGACCGTCGCGCGCTCCGAACCCGAGAAGAGGTTCATCGCGTCCGGGTCCACCTGCCCGGTGATCGAGATGGCCCCGGCGGCGAGCACGAGCCCGATCAGCATCGACCCCGAGTCGCCCATGAAGATCCGCGCGGGATGCATGTTGTGCGGCAGGAAGCCCAGGCACATGCCCATCAGGATGGCCGCGAACAGGGTCGCCGGAGCCGCGGCCTCCAGCCCGTAGCCGTACCAGATCCGGTACGCGTACATGAAGAACGCGGCCGACGCGATGCACACCATGCCGGCGGCGAGGCCGTCGAGGCCGTCGACGAAGTTGACCGCGTTGATCGTGATGACGACCAGTGCCACGGTCAGCAGGGTGCCCTGCCACTGGGTGAGCGAGACGGTGCCCACGCCCGGGACGGGCAGCCACAGGATCGTCAGACCCTGCATGACCATCACGCCCGCGGCGATCATCTGGCCACCCAGCTTGATCAGGGCGTCGATCTCGAACTTGTCGTCCAGCACGCCGATCAGCCAGATGAGCGCGGCCCCCGACAGCAGCGCCCGCGGCTCGTTCGACTTGGCGAAGACCTCGTTGAGGTTCTTGAGGTGGTCGGCGACCAGCAGGCCGGCGCACAGGCCGAAGAACATGGCGATACCGCCGAGCCGGGGAGTCGGTTCCCGGTGCACGTCACGGGCCCGGATCTCCGGCATGGCTCCGGCCACGATCGCGAACTTGCGTACCGGCCCTGTCAGCAGATACGTCACCGCGGCCGTGATGCAGAGCGTCAGCAGGTATTCACGCACGGGCTTCCCCACAGGTCTCGCTGAACATCCTCAGCCCCACACCCTAGCTTCGCGTGCATATGGTTGAGGACAAACGGGTAGCGACGATGGTTGCACGCGTGGCTGTGTACTCGGCTGCGCCTACCCCCTACCGGCCGGGATACGGCGGAAATCTACCGGTCAGCTCCCGCACTTCTTCACGCACTTTTTTCGCGTCCGCCTCGTCGCGCAGCACCGACGCGAACAGCTCCGCGATGTACGTCATCTCGGCCTCGCCCATGCCCTGCGTCGTCAGGGCGGCGGTGCCGAGACGCAGGCCGCGGGCGTCGCCGTGGGGCAGCGCACAGGTGTCCAGGATCATGCCGGCCGCCGCGAGCCGTCCCCGTGCGGTACGGCCGTCCACACCGAGCGGGGCGGGATCCACGGTCAGCAGATGGGTGTCGGTGCCGCCGGTGGTGATCGCCAGTCCCTCGGCGCCCAGGGCCGCCGCGAGCCGCCGGGCGTTGGCCACCACCTGATGGGCGTACACGGCGAAGGGCTCCGTCGACGCCTCCCCGAACGCGACGGCCTTGGCCGCGATGGCGTGCATCTGGGCGCCGCCCTGGGTGAACGGGAAGACCGCCCGGTCGACACGCTCGGCCAGTTCGCTGCCGCACAGGATCATGCCGCCGCGCGGGCCGCGCAGCACCTTGTGCGTGGTGGCGCAGACGACGTCGGCGTACGGCACCGGGCTGGGCGCCGCTCCCCCGGCGACCAGCCCGATCGGATGGGCGGCGTCCGCGATGAGGTACGCGCCCACCTCGTCGGCGACGTCCCGGAAGAAGGCGTAGTCGATGTGGCGCGGATAGGCGATGGACCCGCAGACGATGGCTTTGGGGCGGTGCGTACGGGCGAGGGCGCGCACCTGCTCGTGGTCGATGAGCCCGGAGTCCGCCTCCACGCCGTAGCCGACGAAGTCGAACCATCGGCCGGAGAAGTTGGCGGGCGAGCCGTGCGTGAGGTGTCCGCCGTGCGGCAGCCCCAGGGCGAGCACGGTGTCGCCCGGCCTGAGCAGGGCGGCGTACGCGGCGAGCATCGCGGACGATCCCGAGTGCGACTGCACATTGGCGTGCTCGGTCCCGAACAGCGCCTTGGCCCGCTCCACGGCGATGCGCTCGGCGACGTCGGCGATCTCGCACCCGCCGTGGTACCGGGCGCCGGGATACCCCTCGGCGTACTTGTTGGCGAGCGGGGAGCCGAGGGCGGCGAGCACCGCGGGCGAGGTGAAGTTCTCGGCGGCGATGAGCTGGAGCGTCGTCGACTGCCGGGCGAGTTCCCCGAGGAGGATCTCGGCCACTTCGGGGTCCTGCCGACGCAGGACGTCGGCCTCAAGGGTGTGCGTGACCGCCATGGTGGGCTCCGGGCGTCGGGAACGTACGTCCAATGTAGGCCCGGGACCCCCGAGACGCCGGTCGTCACGTGCACAGGTACGCCCGTGGGCGTGACGAGACGGTCCGTGGGCGGCCCCACGCCACCAGGCCGTCCCTCCGGTGGACCAGCGACATCACTGGGACAAGGGGAGACCTGCGTGAACCGGACCCGCGCGGGCACACCCGTCGGCGCCTGTCCGGAGTCGAGCGGGCGACCGCGTTCGCCTCGGCACAGCGGGCCTCTCCGTGGCGCCCTTGCCCGTCGGGCCAAGGTCCACGATCAGGCCCGGGCGGGAACGCCCGTCAGTGCCGTCACCACCGGGTCCACCGCCTGGTGGATCTCGTCCCCGACCGACCGGAAGAACGTGAGCGGCGCCCCGTAGGGGTCGTAGACCTCGTCCGCCTCGGCCGTCGGGGCCAGGAGCCAGCCGCGCAGAGCCGCCGCCGCACGGACCAGGGCGCGGGCGCGGGCGACCACGCCGTCCTCCAGCGGAGGCAGCGTGGCGGGGTCTATCGCGCGGACGAGGCGGGTGAACTCCTTCAGCGTGAAGGTGCGCAGGCCCGCCGAGTGGCCCATGGAGATGACCTGGGCACGATGGTCCCGAGTCGCGGTCAGGACCAGGTCGGCGCGGATGACGTGCTCGTCCAGGAGTTCCCGGCCCACGAAGCCGGAGGCGTCCGCGCCGAAGTCGGCCAGGACCGTCTCCGCATTCGCCTCCATGGGCGCGCCCTCGTGGCCCCAGGTGCCCGCGCTCTCCACGATCAGCCCACCCCACAGCGGGTCGCCGAGCCGGTCCGCCAGGGCATGGCGGGTCAGCCGCTCGGTGATCGGCGAGCGGCACACGTTGCCGGTGCTGACGTGGAGGATGCGGAAAGTGTCGCGGGGCAGTCCAAAGGTCCCCGTCTCGTCCCCGTTGCCTATGCCACGCCCCGCGTCAGGGGCTGTCAATTCGCCACCTCGAGGTCGGGTACGACCTTGCGCAGCTCGTCGGCGGACAGAGCTCCGGCCCGGAGCAGCACCGGCACCTTGCCCGTGACGTCGACGATCGAGGACGGGACGTTGCCGGGGGTCGGGCCGCCGTCCAGGTAGACGGAGACCGAGTCGCCGAGCATCTCCTGCGCGGCCTCGCAGTTCTCCGGCGCCGGGTGGCCGGTCAGGTTCGCGGAGGAGACTGCCATGGGGCCGACCTCGGTCAGCAGCTCGATGGCGACCGGGTGCAGCGGCATGCGCACGGCCACGGTGCCACGGGTGTCCCCCAGGTCCCACTGCAGGGACGGCTGGTGCCGTGCGACGAGCGTGAGGGCGCCCGGCCAGAACGCGTCGACCAGCTCCCAGGCCATCTCGGAGAAGTCCGTGACGAGGCCGTGCAGCGTGTTCGGGGAGCCGATGAGGACGGGCGTGGGCATGTTGCGACCCCGGCCCTTGGCCTGGAGCAGGTCGGCCACGGCCTCCGAGGAGAACGCGTCGGCGCCGATGCCGTACACGGTGTCGGTCGGCAGCACCACGAGTTCGCCACGGCGGACGGCGGACGCGGCTTCACGCAGACCGGTCGCGCGGTCGGTCACGTCGTTGGTGTCGTATCGCCGTGCCATCTTCAGCTGGCCTCCTCGTACACGTACTGCTGCGGAAAGAGAGTCTTCGGGGTGCTCACGGCAGCGCCCTGCGGGCGGTCGCGAAGCGCGGGCGGTTGTTGAGGTCGGGGTGGTCGGCCGCGTCGGCCCAGCCCCGCTCCTCGGTGAAGATCCACGGAACCTGGCCGCCCTGGGTGTCGGCGTGCTCGATGACGACGACGCCGCCGGGGCGCAGCAGCCGGTGCGCGGTGCGCTCCAGGCCGCGGATGAGGTCGAGGCCGTCCTCGCCGGAGAACAGGGCCAGCTCCGGGTCGTAGTCCCGGGCCTCGGGCGCGACGTACTCCCATTCGGTGAGCGGGATGTACGGCGGGTTGGAGATCACGAGGTCGACCTGGCCGTCGAGGTCGTGGAACGCGTCCAGGGCGTTGCCCTGGCGCAGGTCGACCCTGGATCCCTCCATGTTCTTTCGGGTCCACTGGAGGGCGTCCTCGGACAGCTCCACGGCGTGCACGCGGGAGCGCGGCACCTCCTGGGCCAGGGCGAGCGCGATGGCCCCCGAGCCGGTGCACAGGTCCACGATCAGCGGCTCGACGACGTCCATCGCGCGCACCGCGTCTATGGCCCAGCCGACGACCGACTCGGTCTCCGGGCGCGGGACGAAGACCCCCGGCCCGACCTGGAGCTCCAGGTACCGGAAGTAGGCGAGCCCGGTGATGTGCTGGAGCGGCTCGCGGGCCTCGCGACGGGCGATGACCTCCCAGTAGCGGGCGTCGAAGTCCGCGTCCTTCACGGAGTGCAGCTCGCCCCGCTTGACGCCGTGCACGAACGCGGCGAGCTCCTCCGCGTCGTTGCGCGGCGAGGGCACGCCGGCGTCGGCCAGCCGCTGGGTGGCCTGGGCCACCTCCGCGAGCAGCAGGTTCACGCTGGTCCTCCGGTTGTGTACGTGCCTTACGCGGCCGCGAGCTTGGCGGCCGAGTCCGCGTCGACGCAGGCCTGGATCACCGCGTCGAGGTCGCCGTCCAGGACCTGATCCAGGTTGTACGCCTTGAAGCCGACGCGGTGGTCCGAGATGCGGTTCTCCGGGAAGTTGTACGTGCGGATCTTCTCGGAGCGGTCGACGGTGCGGACCTGGCTGCGGCGGGCGTCGGCGGCCTCCTTCTCCGCCTCCTCCTGCGCCATGGCGAGCAGCCTGGAGCGCAGGATACGCATCGCCTGCTGCTTGTTCTGCAACTGGCTCTTCTCGTTCTGGCAGGAGGCGACGACACCCGTCGGGATGTGCGTGATGCGCACGGCGGAGTCGGTCGTGTTGACGGACTGGCCACCCGGACCGGAGGAGCGGTAGACGTCGATGCGGAGGTCGTTCGGGTTGATCTCCACGTCGACCTCTTCCGCCTCCGGCGTGACCAGCACACCGGCCGCGGAGGTGTGGATACGGCCCTGGGACTCGGTCGCGGGCACCCGCTGCACGCGGTGCACGCCGCCCTCGTACTTCAGGCGAGCCCACACACCCTGGCCCGGTTCGCTCTGCCCCCGGGTCTTCACGGCGACCTGGACGTCCTTGTAGCCGCCGAGCTCGGACTCGGTGGAGTCGATGATCTCGGTCTTCCATCCGATGCGCTCGGCGTAGCGCAGGTACATGCGCAGCAGGTCGCCGGCGAAGAGCGCCGACTCGTCACCGCCGGCACCCGCCTTGATCTCCAGGATGACGTCCTTGTCGTCGCTGGGGTCGCGCGGGATGAGCAGGAAGCGCAGCTTCTCGGTCAGTTCCTCGCGCTGCTTCTCCAGGTCCTTGACCTCGGCGGCGAAGTCCGGGTCGTCGGCCGCCAGTTCGCGGGCGGTTCCGACGTCGTCGCCGGCCTGCTTCCAGGAGCGGTACGTGGCGACGATCGGAGTCAGCTCGGCGTAGCGCTTGTTGAGCTTGCGCGCATTCGCCTGGTCGGCGTGGACCGACGGATCCGCGAGCTTCTTCTCCAGGTCGGCGTGCTCACCGACCAGTTCCTCGACGGCCTCGAACATCTCCGGCTCCCATGGGATGTCCCCCGCCCGACCGGGGCGTGGGGGACGTAGTACGACGATTGGTGGCTGCACCGCAAAGCGCCGGTCCCGGCGCCCCCGCTTCGTGCGTGAAAACGGGAGCACCGGAGACCGGCGCTGTGGGCTCGCTACTTCTTGGCAGCGGCAGCCTTGCCGAAGCGGGCCTCGAAGCGGGCCACACGGCCACCGGTGTCGAGGATCTTCTGCTTGCCCGTGTAGAACGGGTG
This sequence comes from Streptomyces sp. NPDC022910, assembly GCF_055561075.1. Lineage (NCBI taxonomy): Bacteria > Bacillati > Actinomycetota > Actinomycetes > Kitasatosporales > Streptomycetaceae > Streptomyces > Streptomyces sp. NPDC022910. The sequence goes on along the minus strand of NZ_JBVHHL010000020.1, from coordinate 57,844 downwards.
GCACTCGGAGCAGACCTCGGCCCGGATGGTGCCGGACTCGATCGTGCTACGGGTGGTGAACGACGCGCCGCAGGTGCAGCTGACCTGCGTCTCGACGTACGCGGGGTGGATGTCGCGCTTCAAGGTGTCTCCTAGATTCCGGGAGGGCGCCGGGTCGCAGCCGCGGGATGCGGCAGCGTGAACCGGAGCCGACGTACCAGTCTGCCAGGACTGACCGCATCCCCAAAACCGGGGGCACAAGTGATCTATTCCCACCAGGGGCGCCGACGAGGGCTGGGCGAACGACGCGGACGGGCCGGGAAGCGCTCGTGCGGCCCCGGGCGAGACCGGACGACCACCGGCCCGGGACGGGCGGGTTCCGGCAGTCCATGGGCCCGGCGCGCACCGAGAAACAGCCGTCCGGGACCAAGCCCAAGACGGCGGGCCCCGGGCGGGCACCGGAAACCCCCCGCGCCGAACCAGGCCCAAGGCCACAGCCCCGGCAGACACCGGAAAGCGCTGCCCCGACCAGGCCGGAAGCCCTGTGACGAGGCGGGCGTGGCCCCGGCGCGGCTCGGATGCGCATCAGGCCCACCTGCTTCTGGGACGCCGACGCAGGCACTGGAACCGCCCCCTCACCGAGCGGAGAGACGCCCGCAAGCGCCGGAGACGGGCCTGCGCACGTCCCGGAAAAACCTGCGCGCCCCAACCGGTCGTCCCCGACGCCCGTCCGCAGGACAGTCCCACCTGGCCATCAACAGACCGTCTCCGCCGGTGGGCCCTCCACGCCCCGAGGGCCCCGGCGGTTTCAGGACGACGTGACGACGCCCTTGGCTTCGCCCGTCGCCGTCCCCTTCGTCGCGTTCGCCGGGATCGGCCTGTCGTTCTTCAGGGCGTCCCACACCAGTTGGGCCTTGGCCTGCTCCATCAGGACGCGGTTGGGGTTCGCCGGGTCGTACTGGACCGGCATGGTCACCATGTTCATGTGCGACGAGCTGATGCTTTTCAGCCCGTCGGCGAAGGACGCCAGGTCCTTGACGGAGGCCAGGTCGGAGTCGGTGGTCACGGCCTTGGTCGCGGTGTCGGCGAGGTCGTACAGCTTGGTCGGGCTGGTCAGGACGCCGATGTGCTTGACCTGGTTGACCAGGGCCTTGATGAAGGCCTGCTGGAGCTGGATACGGCCGAGGTCGGAGCCGTCACCGACGCCGTGCCGGGTGCGGACCAGACCGAGCGCCTGCTGCCCGTCGAGGGTGTGCGTCCCGGCCTTCAGGTCGAGGTGGCTGTCCTTGTCGTCGATGTCCTTGGTGGTGGTCACCCGGACACCGCCGAGGTCGTCGATCAGCTTCTGGAAGCCGGAGAAGTCCACCTCGACGTAGTGGTCCATGCGGATGCCGGTGATCGACTCGACGGTCTTCACGGCGCAGGCGGCGCCACCGGTGGAGTACGCGGAGTTGAACATCACGCCGGATGCCGCCGGGTGCGCGGTGCCCTTGGTGTCGGTGCACTCGGGGCGGTCGACGAGCGTGTCGCGCGGTATGGAGACCACGCTGGCCTGCTTGTGGCCCTTGTAGACGTGCACGATCATCGCCGTGTCGGAGCGGGCGCTGCCGTCGTCGGTGCCGCCGCCCAGCGCCTTGTTGCTGCCCGAGCGGGTGTCCGACCCCAGGACGAGGATGTTCTCGGAGCCGTTGTCGACCTTTATGGGCCGGTCGGTGCCGAGGGCCTGGTTGATGTCGACGCTCTTGATGTTGCCGTTGAGCTTGAAGTACAGGTAGCCGAGGCCGGTGCCGCCGAGCACGAGGATGCCCGCGGCGGTCCAGGCCGTGACGAGGACGGCCTTGCGCCCCTTGCCACGGGGCTTGCGGCGGCGGCCCTTGGCCCCGCGGCGTGCTCCGGTCGTCGTGGCTGCGTCGGCTATGCCGGCGGTGCCGGCGTCCGATGTGCTCTCGGCAGGCATGTGCTCCTCAGTCCTTGTCCGGTCGGTTACCCCCTGCTTCAAGGGCCAGGCCCGGTCAACGGCGACCCTCCCCAAGCTCTCGGCTTCTGCCCGGCTCTCGGCTTCACCCGAGTGGGGGACCTCCGTCGTTCCATGGTCGCTCCGTACGGTCAGACGGAGAAACCGGGGAAAGAGTTGCACAACGCGGCGTGCACCCCGTGACGCCGAGATGGACACGCTGAGTAGCGGCGAGACGGAGAAGACTCCACTGACCTGCGGTTACACGCGAGGATGTCGTACGGCGGGAAACCGGTACCGACCTCGATCCTTGTGGCAAAGATCTCGCTCGCGGCCTTTCCGGTGCCCTTGTGGAGATACGCCGCACCTGAACAGCGCAAAGGGCCACCCCGTCGGTGAGACAGGGCGGCCCTTCGGTGCCGGACGCTCAGTCGCCGTTCGGCGTGGGCGTCGTCTTCTGGATCTGCATCAGGAACTCGACGTTCGACTTCGTCTGCTTCATCTTGTCGAGGAGCAGCTCGATCGCCTGCTGCTGGTCGAGTGCGTGCAGCACCCGGCGCAGCTTCCAGACGATGCCGAGCTCCTCGGCACCGAGCAGGATCTCTTCCTTACGGGTACCGGACGCGTCCACGTCCACCGCCGGGAAGATGCGCTTGTCGGCGAGCTTCCGGTCGAGCTTGAGCTCCATGTTGCCGGTGCCCTTGAACTCCTCGAAGATCACCTCGTCCATGCGGGACCCGGTGTCCACCAGGGCGGTGGCGAGGATGGTCAGCGAGCCGCCGTCCTCGATGTTGCGGGCCGCACCGAAGAAGCGCTTCGGCGGGTAGAGGGCCGTGGAGTCGACACCACCGGACAGGATGCGGCCGGAGGCCGGGGCGGCGAGGTTGTACGCACGGCCCAGACGCGTGATCGAGTCGAGCAGGACGACCACGTCGTGGCCCAGCTCCACCAGTCGCTTGGCCCGCTCGATGGCGAGCTCGGCGACCGTGGTGTGGTCCTCGGCCGGACGGTCGAAGGTCGAGGAGATGACCTCGCCCTTGACCGACCGCTGCATGTCGGTGACCTCTTCCGGACGCTCGTCGACGAGGACGACCATCAGGTGGCACTCGGGGTTGTTGTGGGTGATCGCGTTGGCGATCGCCTGCATGATCATGGTCTTGCCGGTCTTCGGCGGGGCCACGATCAGACCGCGCTGGCCCTTACCGATCGGCGACACCAGGTCGATGATGCGGGTGGTCAGCACGCCCGGGTCGGTCTCCAGGCGCAGGCGGTCCTGCGGGTACAGCGGGGTCAGCTTGTTGAACTCCGGGCGGCCACGGCCGTGTTCCGGCGCCATGCCGTTGACGGAGTCGAGACGGACGAGCGCGTTGAACTTCTCGCGCCGCTCGCCCTCCTTCGGCTGACGGACCGCGCCGGTGATGTGGTCACCCTTGCGCAGGCCGTTCTTGCGGACCTGGGCGAGGGAGACGTACACGTCGTTCGGACCCGGCAGATAGCCCGACGTACGGATGAAGGCGTAGTTGTCGAGGATGTCCAGGATGCCCGCGACGGGGATCAGGACGTCGTCCTCGGCGAGCTGCGGCTCGACGGCCATGTCGTCACGGCCACGACGGCCACGGCGGTCGCGGTAGCGGCCGCGACGGCCCCGGCGGCCGCCCTCGAAGTCGTCGTCGTCCTGCTGGCGGTCCTGGCGGTCCTGGCGGCCACCGCCCTGCTGCTGGCCCTGCTGCTGACGCTGCTGGCCGCCCTGGCCCTGCTGCTCCTCGCCCTTGCCGCGGCGGTCGCGGTCACGGCCGCGCTCACGGCGGTCACGGCGACGGCCCTCGCCCTCACCGGCGTCGGCCTTGGCCTCGCCCTGCGGCTGCGTCTGGACCGGCGTCTCGGCCTTCGGCTCGCTCTTCGCCTCGGCGGCGACCGTCTCGGGGCTGCCGGCCTCGGCGGTGGCGCGGCGCCGTCGGCGCTCGGCCGGGGCGTCGTCACCGGCTCCCTGGCCGGGGATCTCGATCTGCTGCGGGGCCACGGACTGCTCGGCAGGCTGCTCGGCCTTGGGCTCGGCCGCGGCGGCTTCGTCGCCGGTACGGGCCCTGGAGGTGGTCCGGCGCTTGGGCTTGGCCTCGGTGGCCTCCTCGGCCTTGGCCGGGGCGCCGCCCGCCTGCGCCTCCTTGATGACCTCGATCAGCTGGCTCTTGCGCATGCGCGCCGTGCCCCTGATGCCGAGGCCCGATGCGACCTGCTGCAGCTCGGCCAGCACCATGCCCTCGAGGCCGGTACCGCGGCGCCGCCGGGAGCCGGCACCGGTGGCAGGCGCGGAAGCGTCCGTGGCGGGCGCGGCAGCGGTCTCCTCGACACGTGCGCCCATCAGATCGGTGGTGTCGCTCACGAAGGGTCCTTCCCTGGAGCGGACGTCGGCCTGTCTGGCTCGGCGACCGGTTGTGCTGTCCGGCTTCGGTCTCGTCTGTGAGGACCGTGCCGGGGCGGTGGTCCGCCAAAGCGGCGGAGGAAATATCTGGTGATTGGCGCTTCCCGAAGCCGTGGCACCCGGATTTGTGTCACGCGGCTCGGTCACGCCGATTCCGGAGCGTGCTCGGCAAAACGCTCAATGTCCGCGTACGACGTACGGCTCAGGTACGAGATACGTAACACAGTGCGGTTTGGGAGGCTCCCGGAAGAATGGTGGTCCCGGACGGGGACACGAAGCACCTCGCCATGGCTGGGTCGGGTGCAGACTTGAGGTTAACACTACCGGATCCAACAAACATTCCCCCTCTCGAAATCCGGCAACCGCGTGTCAGGGCGCAAGCGGCAGCACGCTCGCTCCCTGGCTGTCGAGCTCCAGCCGGTTGGCGGCCCAGCCCTCGCCCGCCAGGTCGGCCACCTTGTCGGCGCTGTCCGCGTCGGCCAGCGCCAGGACGGTGGGTCCCGCGCCGGAGATCACCGCGGGGATCGCGTCGGCCCGCAGCCGCTCCACCAGCGCAGCGCTCTCCGGCATGGCCGGGGCGCGGTACTCCTGGTGGAGACGGTCCTCGGTGGCCGGCAGCAGCAGCTCGGGGCGCCTGGTCAGCGCCTCGACGAGCAGCGCGGCACGGCCGGCGTTGGCGGCGGCGTCGACGTGCGGCACGGTGCGCGGGAGCAGTCCGCGCGCGGTCTCGGTCAGAACCGGCTTCCCGGGTACGAAAACCACCGGAACGATGGAATCGGCGGGGTCCATGCGGATCGCGCGGGCGGCGCCGCGCTCCATCCAGGAGAGGGTGAAACCGCCGAGGAGGCAGGCCGCGACGTTGTCGGGGTGCCCCTCGATCTCGGTCGCGAGCTCCAGCAGCGCGGCGTCGTCGAGCCGGCTGTCGCCGCCTATGGTCACGGCGCGGGCGGCGACGATTCCGGCGCAGATGGCGGCGGAGGAGGAGCCGAGGCCACGGCCGTGCGGAATGCGGTTGGCGCAGACGATTTCCAGGCCGCGCGGCTGCCCGCCCAGGGAATCGAAGGCCGCACGCAGGGACCGTACGAGGAGATGACTCTCGTCGCGCGGGAGTGTCTCGCTGCCCTCACCCGCGATGTCGATGTGCAGCCCGGAGTCGGCCACCCGGACGACCACGTCGTCGTACAGCCCCAGCGCGAGGCCGAGGGCGTCGAAGCCCGGGCCGAGGTTGGCGCTGGTGGCGGGGACGCGCACCCGGACGGCGGCGGCGCGGAAGGCTGGACCGGCCATCGCTCGATGACTCTCCTTGAGCTGCGTGATGGTCGAATGACATTCGATATGTGCGGGAAACCCGGGGCCGGGCCGCAGGGACGGCGCTGTACCGCGGCATATGCGGCGGGCGGGTTCAGTACAGCCTATCGAAGGAAGGTTCTGTGGCGACATAGGGCGCACAGGAGGCGCACGATGCGTGTCGTAAGCGCCCTGTGCACCCTCTGTCGGGTGCCTACTGGGTTATCCCCCGGCGGCGGCCGCGTTACGCGAGTCCGAGCCGTTCGGCCGCCGTCGGCGCGTCGACCGGGACCGTGACCGGCTGCGGGGCTCCCGCGACGGCCCAGTCGGGGTCCTTGAGGCCGTTTCCGGTGACCGTGCAGACGATGGTCTGGCCCGGGTCGACCTTGCCCTGCTCGGCGGCCTTCAGCAGACCGGCGACGGACGCGGCGGAGGCGGGCTCCACGAAGACGCCCTCCTGCGCGGCCAACAACCGGTAGGCGCGCAGGATTTCACGGTCCGTCACCTCATCGATGAAACCGCCCGATTCGTCCTTCGCCGCCAGGGCGTACTTCCAGGACGCGGGGTTGCCGATGCGGATCGCGGTGGCGATGGTCGACGGGTCCTTGACGACCTCGCCACGCACGATCGGGGCCGAACCGGACGCCTGGAAGCCCCACATGCGCGGGGTGCGCTTGGCGACGCCGTCCGCCGCGTACTCCTGGTAGCCCTTCCAGTAGGCGGTGATGTTGCCCGCGTTGCCCACCGGCAGGACGTGTATGTCGGGTGCTTCACCGAGCATGTCCACGATCTCGAAGGCCGCGGTCTTCTGACCCTCGATGCGCACCGGATTGACCGAATTGACCAGCGCCACCGGGTAGTTGTCGGAGAGCGCCCGCGCGAGGGTGAGGCAGTCGTCGAAGTTGCCGTCGACCTGGAGGATCTTCGCGCCGTGCACGAGAGCCTGGCCCATCTTGCCGAGCGCGATCTTGCCGCGCGGCACGAGCACGGCCGACACCATGCCGGCGCGTACGGCGTAGGCGGCGGCAGAGGCGGACGTGTTGCCGGTGGAGGCGCAGATGACGGCCTTCGCGCCCTCCTCCTTGGCCTTGCTGATGGCCATGGTCATGCCGCGGTCCTTGAAGGACCCGGTGGGGTTGGCGCCCTCCACCTTGAGATGGACGTCACAGCCCGTGCGCTCGGAGAGGACCTGCGCGGGCACGAGCGGTGTACCGCCCTCACGGAGCGTGATGACCGGCGTGCTGTCGGACACCGGCAGCCGATCCCGGTACTCCTCGATGATTCCGCGCCACTGATGGGTCATTGCTGGTTACTCTCCTTCAACCCGCATGATGCTGGCGACACCCCGCACGGTGTCGAGGCTGCGCAGCGCCTCGACGGTCCCGGCCAGGGACGCGTCGGACGCACGGTGCGTGACGACGACGAGGGACGCCTCGCCGTCCTTGCCCTGCTGGCGAACCGTATCGATCGAGACGTCGTGCTCGGCGAACACGGTGGCGACCTGGGCGAGAACGCCCGGTTTGTCGGCGACGTCGAGGCTGATGTGGTACCGCGTGACGACGTCGCCCATCGGGGACACGGGCAGGGCGGCATACGCGGACTCGCCCGGCCCGGTGGCACCGCTGAGCCGGTTGCGGCACACGGCCACGAGATCGCCGAGGACGGCGGAGGCGGTCGGCGCACCGCCGGCGCCGGGCCCGTAGAACATGAGCTGCCCCGCGGCATCCGACTCCACGAAGACGGCGTTGTACGCGCCGCGCACGGAGGCGAGCGGGTGGGTCAGCGGGATCATGGCGGGGTGCACGCGCGCGGTGACAGAACCCCCGTCGGCGGCGCGCTCACAGATGGCGAGCAGCTTGATGGTGCAGCCCATCTCATTCGCCGAGGCGAAGTCGGCGGCGGTGACCTCGGTCATGCCCTCGCGGTAGACGTCGTCGAGGCGCACGCGCGTATGGAAGGCGATCCCGGCGAGGATGGCGGCTTTGGCGGCCGCGTCGAACCCTTCGACGTCGGCGGTGGGGTCGGCTTCCGCATACCCGAGCGCGGTGGCTTCGTCGAGGGCTTCCTGATACCCGGCGCCGGTCGAGTCCATCTTGTCGAGGATGAAGTTGGTCGTTCCGTTGACGATCCCCAGGACCCGGTTGACCTTGTCGCCGGCGAGCGATTCGCGCAGCGGCCGGATCAGCGGGATGGCACCGGCGACGGCGGCCTCGTAGTAGAGGTCTTTGTCGTTCTCCCCGGCCGCCGCATGGAGGGCGGCCCCGTCCTGGGCGAGGAGGGCCTTGTTCGCGGAGACGACCGAGGCGCCGTGCTCGAAGGCGGTGGTGATGAGGGTCCGGGCGGGCTCGATCCCCCCGATGACCTCGACGACGACGTCGATGTCGCCACGTTTGACGAGGGCGGTGGCGTCGGTGGTGATGAGGTCGGGGTTGATGCCCTCGCGCACCTTGGAGGGCCGCCGTACGGCCACGCCCGCGAGCTCGACGGGTGCCCCGATCCGGGCGGCGAGGTCGTCGGCGTGCGTCGTCATGATGCGCGCCACCTCTGAGCCGACAACCCCACAGCCCAGCAGCGCCACCTTCAGCGGACGCGTACGCATCATCCGACCTCGTTTCCTCATGCGGTCTACGGTTCGACCAGTCTCACTCACCGGACGGGACTTTCTGCCCTTCGTCCGGATTGTGAGACGTCCATTTCATTTTGTCAGCGGCAGGAGACAGGAAGATCTTCCGCCGGGCTTCTGGCCCCTCAGGGGCTCTTCCGGAGGCTGTTCGGGGCCTTACGCCCCGCTCCCTGGGGAGGCGGTCGGCCGACGTCAGGACGTCAGCCGACACCGAGATGTCAACCGACACCCAGACATCGGCCGACGACACCGAGACGTCAACCGACATCGAGGCGAAGGAGGTCCTCCTCGGTCTCCCGGCGGACGATCACCCGGGCCTCGCCGTCGTTCACGGCCACGACGGGCGGGCGGAGCACATGGTTGTAGTTGCTGGCCATCGAACGGCAGTACGCGCCGGTGGCGGGCACGGCGAGGAAGTCGCCGGGCGCGAGATCGGCGGGGAGGAAGGCGTCCCGCACCACGATGTCCCCGCTCTCGCAGTGCTTGCCGACGACACGGACCAGCATGGGCTCGGCGTCGGAGGTGCGGGAGACGAGGGCGACGCTGTACTCGGCGTCGTACAACGCGGTGCGGATGTTGTCGGACATGCCGCCGTCGACGGAGACGTACGTACGCAGCCCGTCGAGCGGCTTGATGGTCCCGACCTCGTACAGCGTGAAGGCGGTGGGCCCGACGATGGCACGCCCGGGCTCGACGGAAATACGGGGGGTGCGCAGGCGGGCGGCCTCGCATTCGCGCGTCACGATCTCGGTGAGGGCCTTGGCGATCTCGTGCGGCTCACGGGGGTCGTCGTCGCTGGTGTAGGCGATGCCCAGGCCGCCACCGAGGTCGATCTCAGGGAGTTCGATGGAATGTTCGTCCCGGATGTCCTTGAGGAGCCCCACAACCCGGTGGGCGGCGACCTCGAAGCCCGACATGTCGAAGATCTGCGACCCGATGTGGCTGTGGATGCCGATGAGCTCGAGCCCGTCGAGCTGGAGGGCACGCCGCACGGCCTCGGCGGCCTGTCCGTCGGCGAGCGGGATGCCGAACTTCTGGTCCTCGTGGGCGGTGGCGATGAACTCGTGGGTGTGTGCCTCGACGCCGACGGTGACCCGGATCTGGACGCGCTGCCGCTTGCCGAGGGACCGGGCGATGTGCGCGACGCGCACGATCTCCTGGAAGGAGTCGAGGACGATCCGCCCGACGCCGGCCTCGATGGCCCGCGTGATCTCCTCGGTGGACTTGTTGTTGCCGTGGAAGGCGATGCGGTCGGCGGGCATGCCGCCGGAGAGGGCGGTGGTGAGCTCGCCGCCCGAGCAGACGTCCAGGTTGAGCCCTTCTTCATACAGCCAGCGCACGACGGCACGGGACAGGAACGCCTTCCCGGCGTAGAAGACGTCGGCGTCGACCCCGAAGGCGGTGCGCCAGGCGCGGGCCCGGGCCCGGAAGTCGGCCTCGTCGATGAAGTAGGCGGGGGTGCCGAACCGCTCGGCGAGGGTCTTGACGTCCACGCCGCCGACGGTGACCACGCCTTGCGTGTCGCGGGTGACGGTCTGGGCCCACACCTTGGGGTCGAGAATGTTGAGGTCGGCGGGCGGGGCCGAGTAGTGGCCCTCGGGCAGGACGTCGGCGTGGCGGGGCCCGGCGGGATGTGCGGAACGGCTCATGTCTGTCTGGGCTTTCTCGGGGTCTCAGAGGTAGTCGGGAGCGCTGATGCCGAGCAGGGACAGGCCGCCGGCCAGCACCGTCCCGGCGGCTTCGGCGAGGGCGAGCCGGGCCCGGTGGGCGGCCGAGGGTTTCTCGTCGCCGAGCGGGAGCACGGTGTGCTGAAAGGCGAGCAGGGCATCGGCGACGGCGACGAGATGCCGGGCGAGCCGGTCGGGCGCGCGGTGGGCGGCCGCCCGGGTGAGGGCGTTGGGGTACTCGGCCAGGGCACGGACAAGGGGGGATGCGCCCGGGGTCACGCCCGGTACGTCCGCCACGTCACCGGGAACGCTGTGGAAGCCCAGCCGGGCTGCGTTGCGGCCGAGCGCACGGGCGCGGGCGTGGGCGTAACGGACGCGGAAGAGCGGGTTGCTCTCGCGCTGCAGCAGATGGTCGGCGGTGATCCGGGGCCGGTCGTGGGCTGCGGGATACAGGAGGGCCCAGCGGGCGGCGTCGGGGCCGAGGGGGGCGGGGTCCTCGGGCGCTGGGACGGGGCGGAGGTCGACGGGCTCCCCGGGCCGCGCGTGGGTCGTCTCGGCTCGGCCGCCCTGGGTGGCGATGATCCGGACGAGGGTGTCGGCCACGACTTCGGCGCGGATGTCGTAGGGGATGCGGAGGGGGATGACGGCGTCGGCGAGGGTGGTGGTGTGGCCATAAGGGCGGTCATTGCCGCTGTCGGAGCGGTTACCACCGCCGGAGTGGCCGGTGTTGGTTTCGGGGCCTATGGGGCCGATGGCGTTGCTTACGTGGCCGTTGCCGCTTTCGGGACCGATGGTGCCGATGACGTTGCTTACGTGGCCGCTGCCACTTATGGGGCTGACGTGGCCGGTGTTGCTCAGGTGGCCGCTGTTTTGCCGGCGATCGAGGATCTCTTGGACGAGGGCCGCGGTGGCGGTGGCCCGCTCGAGGTGGATGTTGAGGAAGCCGGGCCCGGTGATCTCGACGTCGGATACGCCGTCCGTTTCACGGAGGTGGGGCCGCAGGATCTCGGCGACTTGGAGGGCCGGCCGCCCGGCGGAACGGGCGAGCTGAAGCGCGATGTTGGTGGCGTAATCGCCACGGCCGCCGGGCCCTGGCGGAGTGACCACAGCGCGTGCGGGCACGGGCACGCTGAGTTCCCCACCGTCCACAGCACGACGCACCGCGCGCAGCACGGTGCGGGAGAGCTCGACGGGGGTCACGGCACAAGGGTATGGGAGGAGGGGGGTGGGTATGCGAACTGGTTTGGCCGGTAGTCCGGGATGTGGACGGGGCGGGCTTGTGGGTGTGGGTGGGCTTGGGTGGGTGGCCTGGGTGGGTGGGTTCGCATGGGTAGGGGTGTGGATGGGCCTGTGTGGGTGGGCACATGCGAGCTTGGCGGGGGTTGGGAGGAGACGCCCGATCGACGACCGAGATTGATCGAGACTGATCGAGGTCATCCAGGCCGATCGAGGCCGATCCAGGCTGATCGAGGCCGATCCAGGCTGATCGAGGCCGATCCAGGCCGATCCAGGCCGATCGAGGACTCCGACTCCCCGACCGACGACTCGACTTCCTGACCGACAAACTCGACTCCCCGACCGGCCAAGCGGCACTCAGCCGCCCGCGCGCCCCGCATGATCGGCGCGCCCGGCACGCTCGGTCTCCTCGGGGTCGAGGCCACCACCGAATACGCCGCCGAGCCCGGCGCCGGTCCCGGCATCAACGTGCGCACGACGCTCCATCAATTCGCTGACGAGCTGAACGAGTTCGGACGGCTCGAAGGGCTTGGCAAGAAATGCGTCGACGCCGACGTCGAGGCCGGCCTCGACCTCGTACTGGGTGCAGGCGCTGATGATGGCGAGGGGCAGATTCCGGGTCCGGGGATCAGCGCGAAGCCGGGCAGCGGTCCGCAACCCATCCAGCCGTGGCATGACGACATCGAGGGTGATCACGTCGGGCCGCACCTGGTGGACGACGTCCAGACACTCGGCACCGTCGGCCGCGGTCACGACCTCGAGACCCTCCAGTTCGAGGTTGACCCTGATCAGCTGCCGGATGACCTTGTTGTCGTCCACAACAAGCACCCGGCCGGACGCGCCTGACACAACTCGAGAGTAGGTCGGCACAGGAGGTCGCGTCCGGCTTTTCCCCACTTCCCCCTCGTCCGGGCGAGCCTCGGTCGACAGTCTCCCTGTCCGGGGCAGCCATACCCGACCGCCCGCGCCCGAGGGAGCCGCGCTTGACTCCCACGCCCGACCGGAGGGAGCCGGGGCTCGACCGGCACCCCCGACCGGAGGGAGCCGGGGCTCGACCGGCACCCCCGACCGAGGGAGCCGCGCTCGACGCACGACCTGGGAATCCAGTTCATGGCGACCCCGAAAGAGCTGGTAGGGTTCTACCCGTCGCCGTAGAGAGCGGCCGACACGCCCCCGTAGCTCAGGGGATAGAGCAACGGCCTCCGGAGCCGTGTGCGCAGGTTCGAATCCTGCCGGGGGCACTCGCCTGTCAGTCAGCAAAAATCAAGCCCTGACCAGCGCGAATGTCGACATGAGAGAGCGGGAGTCAGTCTCACTGGTTCTCGCTCTCTCTCGTTGTCTCTCAGCGTTCACGCACTATCTGCGATACACGCGACACACCTCCGACGCACTCACGCGCTCCACACGCGTAGGGCGCCCCGACGACGTCGCGTGCGGAAGGCCCTCAGTACTTGCTTCTCATCTGAGCTCGTCAGCGGGTGATCGTTAACGTTAGGGTCGCTTGCTGTGACGAGAGCCTGGGGATGGATGGGGCGGGGACGTTCACTGCGCATGCCAGCCTGTGCGGCGCTGGCCGGAGTTGTCTTCGCGGCGACGGGATGCTCGAGCGGTGCGCAGAACTCGGCTGGCGACGACATGGCGCCCGCGGCGCGGACGTATTTGTCGAAGGCGCTGAGCATCATGGAAGAACACTCTTTGCTCCGTCACCAGATCAAGTGGGCCAGCCTTCGTAGCAAAGCGTTCTCGCAGGCTCGCGGGGCGCAAAAGCCTGCGGACACTTACGGGGCGATCGAGTCGGCATTGGGGGCTCTGGGCGACCGGCACAGCACGTTCTGGGATCCGAAGCAGACCAAGGAGACCATGGGGTCCTCGGCTTCTTCTTCCGGCCCTCCGCAGGCCCGTGCTCTGAAGAACGCCATCGGGTACGTCGCGCTGCCCGGCGTGGACGGCTCCCAGAAAACGTACGACCCGTACGTACGGCAGGGCCGGGCTGCCGTGGCGAAGGCGGACGGCGCGGGAGCCTGCGGCTGGGTGGTGGACCTGAGGCCGGAGACGGGCGGCGGCATGTGGCCGGTCCTCGCCGTGGCCGGACCGATTCTGGGCGACGGCACGGCGGGCATGTTCGTCGACGCGGACGGCAGGAAGTCCGTGTGGTCGATCAAGGACGGTGCCCCGTACCTGGACGGCAAGTCGCAGGGTTGGAGTGTCGGCGGCCGCCCCCTCGCCACCGACAGGCCACCGGTCGCCGTCCTGACTGGCCGCCGGACGTCCAGCGCGGGCGAGGCGGTCGCGGTGGCCTTCCGCGGACGTCCGGACACCCGGTCCTTCGGCGAACAAACCAGCGGCGTCCCGACGGGAAACGCCTCGTACCGCCTGTCCGACGGAGCCACACTCTTCATCACGGAAGTCAAGGACGCGGACCGTACAGGCCGTGCCTACGATGCAGCGATCCCGCCGGACGAGGAGGTCATCAAGGACCCCCGCCCGGTGGCCCGCCACCAGGACGCCGTACTGGATGCGGCCCAGAACTGGCTGCTCAAGCAGGCCGCCTGCCGGCAACGATGAACTGCTGTTCGGTCATGCCAAAGGTTCGTGGCTGAGAGCCAGGCCCTCCGGGGGCGGTCAGCCGTTTACGGCCTCGTAGCAGTAAATGCTCCCGTGCTATGCGGACTCGGCGATGCGCTCTGCCGACCCTCCACCGTCGGAACTTGTCGCTGGCCTCGGGCAGCGAAGGGATCGGCAGCCGACTTCGCCGCAACCGCTTAGCCTCGATCATTCACGTGCGCGCGCCGGCCTGGTGAGGTCGGCTGGGGTGTCCGCTTCGGAGCGGTTTGATCTTCTGGCTGTGCGGTGGTGGGCGTGCATGCCGGGCCGCGTGTCGCCGCGTGGTGGCGCCGGCCTCCACGCGCCGGGGTGCTGCGGGTCTCTCCTTCCGTGTCTCGTCGGGTCTGGGCGTGGAGTCAGCCGGGCTCGGGCAGCGCCTGGATGCGGTCCCAGGCGGCGACAGCCCGGTGTGAGCCCGGCCATGCGGGATCGAACTTGAGCTCCCGGCGGCGAGCGTGATCGGTCAACTTGGCTGGAATGTCGAAGAGTTCGCTGCGGACAGTGGCGGGTTCGGCCTTGGTGAGTCTCACACTGCGTCACCAGCACCGGCCCGCTGGTGAATTCATGAGGCGTGGGGGCGCTGTCCGTGGCGAGGCCAGGAGGCCGGTGAGTGGGCACGAGGCGGGGACGCACACGCGACCGCTGACCGTGTCCCGTCGTGCACGTGCGGAGGACTGGACACGAACCACCGCAAGGCCGTGCTGGAAAACGTGGTGCTGCCCCTGGTGGCGGACCACCAGGGGCAGCTGATTCAAGGCAGGGGCACGGGGGCCGTGCCGTGCCGGTCACTCCCAGCCGAGGACCTTGAAGTCCTTGCTGACGAAGACGTGGTGCGGCCAGTTGATGCTGATGTTGTGGACCTCGTACTCGTTGTTGCTTAGCTCCACCACGCGGTCGACGATGCCTCCGGGGACGACAGCCTGGGCGGCCTTGGTGGCCTTGTACGCCATCGTTCCGCTGACGATCGTGCCCTCACCCTCGGTGTAGTTGGGGATCTGGCCGACCGACTTGACGGGCGACGGCGTCCCCTGCTGGAAGGCGATCACGCCGGCCGCTTCGGCCGCCGCGGCCCCGCCGTCCCCGCCGGGCTGGACGTCAACACGGGTGGCCGTGATGGTCGCGCTGTCGACCACGCCCAGGACGAGGACGCTCTTGCCCTTCTCGACGGTCTTCGCCGACGTGTCGTGGCCGTTGATCGTGTAGGCGGTCGTGGACGTCTCGTCGACGGTCACCTCGACACCCGTGGCGGTGGAGAAGGTGAAGCCCGAGTCGGAGGTGGAGTCGACGATGCCGGTCGCGCCACCGTCGGACGGGGCGGACCGGGCACCGCCGCCGGACGGGGACGGGGACACCGTGGCGGCGGTCGGGGTGACCGCCGAAGCCGTGCCGAGACCGGCGACTCCGGCCAGCGCGCAGGTGAGCCCGGCGGCTACGATCCAAGCACCTTTCTTCTTCGACAGCCGGCGCAGCGCGCTCCCTCGGCGTGCGTGCGTGGCCACGGTCCCCGGGTTTGCCCCGGCAGGCGACTGGCTTGTCGGGTCGTTGTCGTTCATGCGGCTACTCCTAGCTAGTTGAGTGACGAACAACGCAGAGATTGCTGGTCGGTCATGTGCAGGTGCTTTTGCTTACCTGTGATCAAGCTGGGTGATCCACTGCCACCTCCGGATGAAATGCCTGATCCGGGGCGTTCCAGGACCGTCCGGCCGCAGTCATCGGGTGCTGCACCAGCCGCTTCACACGACTTCGCCCCGCCGACCAAACGATGATGCCGTTGGTCAATCCGGGGCCCGGCGTGACGTCGGCCTTCACGACCCGGTTGTGGTCGTGAAGGCCGATGTTGTCCCTCCCGGGACACCCCGTAGCCGTGTAGCACCTCGACCGGCAGGCCGAGCTGCTGCAGCGTCGGTGGGCTCGATCTCCCACAGCGGCCGACCGAACCAGGTCCTGATCTGCTCCAGGTGCCCGACGTCCCCGCGGATCGTGCCGTCGAAGAATCCCCTGGCCACGAGGACTCAGCGGGGCTCAGAGGAACCTGCGGGATGTCGCGCAGACGGGCAGCAACGGGCCGCCGCCGTCGCCGGGCTGGTGCAGGCCCCGGGAGGTGATGCGGAGATCGCGGCCTGACGAGCAGCAGGCTCTAAGCATCGAAACCCAAACCAGATCTGGGCTTGTTTGATTAAGCCTCGGACACCCACACTCGCGAAAGTACGAGGTTAGCGGACGGTGACGGTCACGGCGTTGGACGCGGTCGTGCCGTCCATGGCGCGCAGGACCTCCACGCCCTTGGCCTTGAACTCATCGGTGAGCTTGTATGCACTCCTCTTGACGGTGGTGGTCGCCGGCAGCGACACCCACTTGGCGCCGTGCTTCACCTGGAGCGTGACCGTGCTGCCGTCCTTCAGGCCGGCGGTCCGGCCGGTGAAGGTGATGCTCTGGCCCGGCTTGGCGTGGGAGTTGCTCGCGGAGAGAGTGATGGACGCCTTCGGCTTCGGCGCCTTGGCCGGGATGGACGCCTTCGGGTTCGGCGCCTTGGCCGGGGCGGCGACGGCGGCCGTCGCGCCGCCCACGACGAGGGCGGCGGAGACGAGGGAAACGGCGACTGCACGAGCCTTCATAGCAAACTCCTTGGTCAAGAATGATCTTCGACAAGGGTCCTTTGAATTCCCCGTCTAATAAGTCAGAGAAAACCGGAAACCCTCGGGGCCTTGCCGTACGGCGGACCCGACTATACAGACGTGACCTGGGAACTTGCAGTTCCACTGCCCGCCGAATCCCTGGGATTAATGGCGCAGTCATAGAAAAGGTGCCACTTGCAAGCACCTTGATCTGCGATTATTGGAAAGACCTGTGGAAATAACCCGTCCGCGACATGGATGCGCCCCGCAGCCTGTGAGTTCGGGGCACCTGCGCTGCTGCGCTGCAAGCATTTCGAGGGGCCCGGTCACAGTCCGGGCCCCTCGGCTTCCCCTACGTGCCGGACCTCCGGTGATCCCCCCAGATCCCCCTCCGGAAGCCAGCCCAGGGACTGGGGCAAGAGTCCGTCTCCCCGTCTCCCTGATCTTCGGCGAAGATGTCATCCATCGCTTCGGCGCCCTGCGTGATCACCGGGCGAAGCTGCTTGCGGTAGACCGCCTCTGTGGTGGCTTGGCTGCTGTGGCCGACCAAGAGCGCGATGCGCTCCAGGGGGATGCCGTGGTCGGAGAGCAGGGACACGAGGCTGTGCCGGAGTTCCCGCGGCGTCCACTCCGGCTTCAGTCCGGCTTTCTTCGCAATGGCCTTGAAGTCGCGCCGGACGTTGGCCGCGTCGAGCGGTTCGCCGAACCGGGTCGTGAAGACACGGCCGGTCGGGCTCCACTCCATCCCTCTCGATGCCTGCTCCTGCTTCTGCCATCGCATGCGCTCTTCGAGAACAGCGCGTCGGTCAGTCCGGCCTTGTCCACCAGCCGCCGCACCGGCACGATCCCCGCCTTGCTCACCAGCTTCCGCCCGCCCGCCGACAGCGACAGGCCCTCCGCCCACTCGGTAAGCTTCGACACCCGGAGGGTGCCTCCTCCCCGCCATGATCCAGTCCTAGAGAAGCTGAATCATCGCAGGTCGAGGCACCCTCCTCTTATCAGTCTCACACTGCGTCACCAGCACCGGCCCGCTGGTGAATTCATGAGGTTAGGGCGGTCTGGTCTCCCGGACCGCCCTCGCAGCGTGATGACACGGACCGCTATGCAGCGTCTCCGTCCTCCTCCAACGCCTTTGTGATCTTCGCGTTAGCGGCTTCCTCGTGACCGTCGATGCAACCGTGATAGCGACGGTGGATCACCTCAGGAGAGTTGCCGACCCGCCGGGCTACCTCAGCGATCGGTACCCCCGCATTCAGCCACCGCGTGATGCATGCGTGCCGCAAGTCATACGGGCGCCCGGCCAGCGGCGAGTCGACCCGTTCGGGCGGGAGCGCGTATTCCCGCGCTTCCTCCCACACCCGCCAATAGGTAGAGGAGCCAACCACTCCCCCGCGCTCATTGCCGAACACGCGCTCTTCCTTGGCCGTGCCGAACGCGTCCAGGTGCGCCCGCAGGATCGCCACCAGGACGGGCGGGATGGGTACCGGCCGGTCGCTCTTGGCCTCCCGCGCCTTCAGCCCGCGGCGGTCGTGCCGCTCGCCGGAGTCGGTCCACTGCTTCCCGGAGACGGGACGCGTCTCCCGGAGCGTGAGCGTGCCCCATCCTTCGTCCGGGAGGTGGCAGTCAGACCGCCTCAGTCCGACCGCCTCAGCCGGACGCAGGCCCGCGTAGTACAGGACCGCGTAGAAGGCCACGAGGCGCCGCCCACGGCATCGATCCCACGACCCGACGTAGGAAACCGCCGCGAGCAACTGACGGGCCTGTAGGGCGTTCACGAGTACGCGCCGGTCCACCACGTCATTGGAGCCGACATGCTTGCGGTGGGCGCGCTGAAGCGGGTTCTCCGAGAGGTCGCCCGCGAGCACCGCGTGTTCGAGAGCGGTGTTCAGGGCCCGGCGGCGGCGCCTGTACGTGTCGCCCGCCGCCGGGGTGCCGTCCAGCTTGTACCCGAGGCGATAGAGCACGTCCTCGAACACCGCAGCGTCTGCCACGTCGGCCACCGGACGATCGGTCGTCGTGAGGCAGTCATACGCGGCTTTGAGGTCGGCCGGCGGGTCCTCGCCCGCATTCGCGGGCACGATCCCCCACCGGAAGGCCAACCGCAATTGCTCATCCGATGGAGCACCGTCCCCGCGCTTGACCATGGCGAGAGTCACGGCTGCAAGACTGTCCGCCATGCCCTCTCGGGTCTTGGCTGCGCTCGTACGCCACCGTCCGGCGACGTATTTGCGGCAGAACTCGAACCACCGCAACGGCGGTTCTTCTTCTGAGGCTTTCGCCGCTTCCGCTGCCGCGCGGACTTCGGACTCAGGCTGTCCGCTTGCAATCTCGAAAGCCTCGCCCCGGCGCATTGCTTGCCGCAATTCCGAGCTTCGGTTTTCGGCGAGTGCCGACGTGGCGAACGTCGCGCTACTCACCTTCCCGCCTACGACCCATCGCAGTTGGTAGGGGCGCGCTTCCCGATTGACCTTCGTGACCTTCCACAGTCGGATGTCGAGGGAATACCCCGGCTTGGCCTCCCCGTGCGGTCGGAGAACAGGAGTGTTGCCATCCGTGCTCACGCAGCATCCTCCCGCTCTGCAAGCCAACGCTCGTACTCGGACCGCCGGATCCGTACGTCGCCGTTGGGGAGTTTGATTGCGCGGGGTCCTTTGCCGAGTTGGCGCCACCGGTAGAAGGTCGATGGGGCAACCTTCAGATCGGTGATGACCTCTTGGACGGTCATCTTTTCGTCCCGCGTATGGGCGCTCATTCCGCCTCCCCCTGGGCTTCGTCGACACCGGACAGGCCGGACAGCTCCAATTCCGACTGTCCGGGGTGTTCGTGCTGGTCAGACGGTGTAACCGGACAGCCGGACAGTGCGGACACCTCTTCGGCGCCCTGTGTCCGGGTGTCGGTGTCCGGGTAGTACCGGCCGCTGGGGTCCTTGGTGAGCTGTCCGGCGTCGGCCATTCGGTTGCAGGTGCGCCGGATCGTGTCCAGGTCGACGTTCGGCAGCTCGCCCGCCATGTCTTTCGGCTTGGCGCCGGGATGGGCGCGTACGTAGCGCAGAATCGTGGCGCGGGTGTCGCCGACGGTGTGGTCGGAGACCGGGCCGTCCAACAAGTGCCAGGCGCCGGAGGCGGGTTGGAAGCTGAGGGCGTACTCCGCTTCGTCCACGTCGCGGCCGGTGACGTGCAGGATGCCATCCGCCTGACCGCGCGCCCGCTTCAGTACGAGGGTGGCGTCAGCGGCTCCGGCGATGCCGTTGGTGCCGGAGACCTCGGTGAGGAAGTCCTCGGAGCCTGCCTTACGAACGTGGTGCACGAGGATCACGGCCACGCCGTAGTGGTCGGCGAGCCGCTTGGCGTAGCCGACGGCGACATAGTCGGCGTCGTAGGCCGAGACGCCGGCCGGGGCTTGTCCGCGCATCTTGGCGAACACGTCGATGACGACCATGCGCGCGTCGGGGTTGCGCTCCAGCCACTGGGCGATGGCCTCGGTACCGCCCTGGGGGAAGGGCGGGCACTCGGTGACCAGGGTCAGACCGGCGGGGGCGGGCTGGCCTCCGAGTAGCTTGCCCATGCGGGTCTGGAGACGGCGCGGGGTGTCTTCCAGGGCGAGGTAGAGCACCGGTCCGCCTTGGACGGGCACGGAGTCGAACGCCTTGCCTCCGGCCGCCACGGACAGGCCCAGCCCGAGGGAGAGCCAGGACTTGCCGACCTTGGGCGGCCCGGCGAGCACGCTGACGCCCTCGGCGAGGATGCCGGGCACGGCCCATTTCGGCTCGGGGAAGTGTGCGGCCATGAGCTGATCGGCCGTCCATGCGGTCCGTGGGCGCTCCCGTTTCGGCGGCGTCACGGGGGCCGGTTCGGGGTCGCTGGGCACGGAGTACAGGTGCAGGGGCGGGATGGGGTTGGCGCTCATGCCGCGACCGTCCTTGGGCGCCGGGCTCCGGCCCGCAGGCCGGAAGCGATGGTGCGCCGTGCCTCCCTCTCGCCCTGGCCGACTTGCAGCGCGGCGGTCAGGAGCCAGCCGGTGACTTCGGCTTCGCTCAGCTCTCCCCCGGCAACGAGCTGTCCGAGGGCGACCGCAGCGACGTAGAGCGCATTGTTGTGCTCGTGCGGGCCGGAGCCGGTGACCCGCTCCACCTCCCCGTTGATCGCGGAGCGGAGGAAGGCGGTGCGCCGTCCGTCGCCGGTAAGGGCGACCGTGATGGGCGTCTGCGGGGGCAGCGGCGCCGGGCGCAGGAGATCGGCGAGCCAGCCAGGCAGGGGCGCCACAGGCCGGTGGCGGGTGACCTTGTACGGGTGCCCGGCGACGGTGCTGCCCGCTCCGACCACGAGTCCGCCCCATGCGCGGGTGTCGACCTTCCAGCCCAGTCCGCGCGCGCTGTCCCCAGCGGTGTTGCGCAGGGGCTCGCCCTCGGGTGCGAGGAAGTACAGGTGGGTGCCGCCGCTCCAGGTGCGGACGGTGTAGGTGTCGCCGGGGAAGGGCTGACCGTGGCGCGTGCAGAGCACGGCGAGCACATCGGTGCCGTCGGTGACCCCGTGCTGTGCCCACGCGGCCGGCGGGGTGTCGCCGGGGTGCTTGGGCTTGTCCAGGTCGATGACGATCAGGCCGGAAGGGCCGGTGGCGATACCGACGTTGAAGGCGCCAACGGACCACGCGCGGGTGATGCGCTCCGGGTCCGTGGTGGCGCGGGTCTCCCAGTCGGAGACGGCCGGGCGCTTGTCACCGGGGATGAGGGGGAAGACGCGCCAGTCACGCGACGCTGCGTCAAGCGCGGCGGTGAGCTGGGCAGAGCCGTCCAGGTACGGCATGCTGGGGGTTCTCCTGTTCTGTCTACGGACGGGCAGGGAGAACCGCGGCGGCGGGCGACCTTGCTGGGGAGTCCCGCCGCCGCGGCGTTGCTACTGGTTCTTGGCCCACGCGGCGTACTGCCGCCGGACGTAGTGGCGCGGGTCGGAGATCGGCGCCGTGTCGTCCAGCTCGATCAGCCGGAGGGCGGCTCGGGTGGCGAGGTCAGCCGCGTCGCTGGGGACGCTGTCGGTTTCGTCGCTGAGCGCGATGCGGTCCAACAGCGCGGCCTTGCGGAGCCAGAACTCACGGTTCAGCCCGTCGTAGAACGGCCTGCCGGCCGCCGTCCGGGCGGTCCATCCGATCTCGCTGATGATGCTCGGGGCGAGCGTGTACGCCTCTTCCGGCGTGGGCCATGCCTCCGGCTCGGGGCGGTGGTCACCGGTGACGTACAGGCGCCGACGCTTGCCGTCGCGTGTGGGGTACTGGCGTGCCGTGCCGGTGTCGAACGCGGCGGCCAGGGCGTGGCTGACGCGTTCGGTGTCGGCGGGGTCGCAGATGACGCGGATCTCGAACATGGTTTCCTCTCTCAGCCGTGGAAGTGGCTGCGCTTGATGACGGCCTTGCGGATGTGGACCGTGCTGCCGTTGCGGCCGCCGCTGATGGTGCGGGCGGGGGTGCGCCAGGCGAGGACGGCGAGGGCGACCCACAGCAGGGCGCCGGAGCCGAGTCCGGCGGCGGCGTTGATGACCTCGCTGATGCCGTAGCCGACCCCGGCCGCGAGGGCGCCGCCTCCGAGACCGGCTCCGAGGAAGCGCTGTGCGATGGGGTCCAGCAGGGGCAGCGGGGCGAGGTCGCGCGGCTCCGGCATGGGCATGGTGGGCGGGGCGAGGTGCTTGGGCATGGGGACCATGCGGCCGTAGGCGTCGGGCACCCAGACCACCGGGCCGCGTTCGGCGGCCAGTTCGACGGCCGCCGCGTCCGGCGCGTACAGGTTGAGCGCGGCCGGGTCGTAGACGGGGGCGGTCGGGGTGTCCGGCCGGAGGGCGGGAACGTGCTGGTTCATGGCGGGTTCTCCTGTCAGTTGCCGAGTTGGGCGATGGCGTCGGCGGACGCCTGTACGAGGTTGTGGATGGGCTCGTAGGCGCCGGTCCCGGCGGTGAAGAACCCGAACAGGAACAGCACCAGGGCGGCACCACCCCCGGCGGACTTGGTCTTGACGGCGAGGGCGGAGGCGGCGCCGAACAGCAGCACGGCGGAGATGTTGAGAATCATCGAGAACCTTCTAGCGGGAGAGTGAGGGTCAGTCGGTGGTGCCGGCGCGGTAGATGCGGGCCCAGCGGTTGTAGAGCCAGCGGCCGGTGCGGATGCGCTTGCCGGTCGCCTTGCAGCGGCGGCAGTCCTTGCCGCGCTTGAGGCGTCCCTTGCGGTCGGTCTTCAGCTCGTGGCCCATGCCGCGGCACGTGCGGCAGTCGCCGAACGGCGAAGCCACACACAGCCCGCCGTAACCGAGTGTGACGACTATCAGGCAGGCGATAGCAAGGAGGATGGGGGTCATCAGGGGCCCTCCAGGGCGGTTTTCGGGGGTTTCCGCAGGTGGCGTGCTATCCGCTAGATCACAGGTGGAGGCGCAGATAAGGTGCTAGCGGGGGTGCTACCGGTAGCAGGTGTGGGTGCTACCGGTAGCACCCCGTCGGGGCTATGCGGCGCCCGGCTTTTCGTTACGCTCCGCAATCGCCTTGAGGACGTCGGCACGGACGATCCCGCGCCGGGTGGTGCGGGTCCCGTCCTCCGTGGTGCCGGCCACGTCGCGGGTCTTGATGCCGTACGGCTTCAGCGTGGACGTGACGTTCTCGCCCTTCCAGCCGCCGTAGACGTCAGGCCGGAGTTCGGCGAGGCGGACGGCGATCCGCTCGTTCCACACCCGCTCTTCCTTCTCCGGCACGACCGCCACCACGTCGGCGAGCAGGTCGTAGGCGGGCCCGGTGACAGCCTCGGGTACCTCCCCGAGGGCGTAGCCGGACAGGAGTCCCGCCTTCTCCCGGACGGTGCGGGCGCGAGCGGCCACGGCCACGGCGCCGGGCGCGTCGACGAAGGAGCCGTAGACGATCCGGGCGTCCGCGCCCTCACCAACGAAGTAGTGCAGGCCCTTGTCCCCCCACGCGAACATCGTGGCCCGCACGCCGCGCTTGTAGGCGGACGTGCCGAGCACCATGTCGTTCTCGGTCTGGCCCATGACCTTCATGCACCAGCGGGCACCCGCGTTCGCACTGATGCCGGTGGGCAGGGACTTCGCGTCCGGCCGCTGGGTGGCCAGAAGGAGCACAATCCCGGTGGCAGGACCGCGCTTGACCAGGTCGGTCGCGATCTCCTCGAACTCCTTGCCATGCTCCGTGTGTTCGAACAGCACCTGGCACTCATCCACCCCGATCACGATCGGGTGCAGACCGAGCGAGCGCTTGTCCGCGAGAGCGCTGGTCACCTTGGACTCGGGGCAAATGTCCCGGGGCAGCGACCGGATCACCTTGGTACGGCGCCGGAGTTCTTCACGCAGGGCGCGGAAGTCGCCCAGCGCGTACTGGATGGTCTCGTCTTCCTCGCCGACGCCGTGGCGGTGGGAGACGGCCTCACCGACCGGATCGAGGTCGCCGGTGCCCTTCATGTCGTAGGTGTGCAGCTCAGCACGCGGATCCAGGGCGGCGATGAGCAACAGCAGTCGCAGGAGGAACGTCTTGCCCATGCGGGGAATCGCGCCGATCACCCCGGCGATGAACATGAGCGTGACCGACACCCAGCGTCCACGCTGGTCAGTGCCGTACGGGATGGCCTTGAACAGGTCGACCGTGCCGGACTTGAACAGCGGCCACGCGGGCTTGGGCGCGGACTTCAGGTCCTGGTCACCAACCCACAGCACCAGGCGCCCGGTGTGCTCGTCTGAGACGGCCTCCGGCCACACACAGCCCAGCGGCCGGCGCAGACCCGACGCGAGGCGTTCCCGCCGCTCGATCACGTCAGTGACGGTGACGCCGTAGGGAAGGTTGCCCTCCGCCCGCCATCCCGGACCGTCGCGGGTGATCGGGGCCGTGAACTCGAACCCGTCCCGCCCCTTGGCCTGCGCCTGATTGATCGCGGGAATACCAAGCGCCCCGAGCGCCCGCAGGACGATGTCACTGGTGAGCTTGGATGCCTTCGGGACTTCCACAGCCCTGTGGATAACCGGGGCGTCGGCCTTGCGCCCAGTCGCCCCGAGCGCCATTACGACCGTGCCGACCGAGACGGCCTGGAGCCAGTCGGGGGCGAGGACGTACAGGGCGAGTGCAAGGGCGAAGCCGACGAAGATGCCGAGCACGGCCACCAGGGTGCGCAGTCGGACGCGGCCGTCGCGCTGCCGCGACAGCTTCAGGTATTCGGCTGCGTCCTCGCGACGGACTGCGGCGAGTCGGACCGGTTCGCCCTCGCGGTCGGCGACCCACCGCATCGTGCCGCCCACGAACCGGGCCAGCCCGGTCGGCGCCTGCATCGTCAGGCGGGCGGCGTACACCGGGGAGCGCAGGGCGTGGTAGGCGGCGGCGTGCGTGCAGTGACGGGCCACCCACGCGGCGGCGGTCTTGAGTTCCGCGACCGAGCGCAGCCAGACAGGTACCACGTCGCGGCGCTTGGCGGCGGCGAGCCGACCGAGGTAGCCGGGCCCGGACGCCTTCACGGTCGGAGAGTCGACCATCACGCGCGCGGTCGGGTCGTCCGACTCCATCCCCGACTCACCCGGAGCCGAGTCGGGCGACCGGTCGGCGTCGGGTCGGGCGGTCGAGTCGGCCGACTCGGAGCGGGCCGACCGCGCCTTGTCGAGGTCGACTACCTCGCCTCCGGAGTCGGCAGCCATCTCGGCTTCCAGTCGGTTGAAGAGTTCGTTGTCGTCGTCGGGGTGCTTCACTGAAGCTTCCTTCTTTCTGGGAGGGATACGGGGCCCGGCCGCTGCTTTGGTCGGTTGGGACCGGGCCCCGTTGCTGGTCAGGCGGCGCGCTGTTCCTCGGGGTAGGCGCAGAGGAGGCACATCCCGAGCGAGGTCGGGATGCAGTAGCTGTAGGTGACCTGGCACGTGGGGCAGGTGCGGCGGGCGAGCATCGCCAGGGCAAGCGCACCCCACTTACGCGACGTCATCGGCCGGACCGGCATCGCGCGGTCGACGCGGTAGAGGTAGGCGACCTGCACCCCGGCCTTGCGGCCGCGGTGACGTCGCATGACCTGAGCGGCGACCGGCTGTCCGCCGGGCCGCAGCCCGGCCACACGCAACTGCCGGCGGGTGGCGTAGCCGTCCGGGGCGAACCGCCACGGGTACGTGGGGACTCCGAAGCGGGCGCCGGACGGGTCGAAGCACTTGCCGTAGGCGGCCATCAGGCAGCCACCCCCACGACCGGAGCATCGGTGCGGGCCCCGGTGCGTCCGGCGCGGCGTCCGGTGACGGTGGCGAACAGCCGCCCCAGACCCGCACGGCGGGCTCCGGCGCGGGCTTGCTTGGCCGCGTACATCGCCTCATCGGCCCGCCGCAACAAGGCGGACAGGTCCTCGTCAGGGAAGTCCGCAGCGCGCACCCAGCCGAGAGAGACCGTGGTGTGGACGGCCGGGTCCTGGCCGTCGGCCGGCCGGGCGAGCACGCCGTGCAGGATGGCGAGCATGTCAGTGGCGGTGCCGTGCTCGTCAATCAGGACGGCGGCGAACTCATCGCCCCCGAGCCGCCCGGCCACTCCGGAGCGGCCGACGTGGTGAGCGAGCCGGTCCGCGGTCGCCTTCAGCAGCGCGTCTCCGGCCGCGTGGCCGAAGGTGTCGTTGATCTGCTTGAAGCGGTCGACGTCGGCGAGCACCACGACCGCACGGGGGTCACGCAGCAGGGTGGTGGCACGGCGGGTGAAGGCCTCGCGTGTCCGCAGCCCGGTCAGCGGGTCACGGCGGGCGGCGTTCAGGCGCCGCCGCAGCCACAGCGTGTGGGCCGTCCAGCCGTAGGCGACCGGGGCCGCCGCGGCGAGCATGCTCACCAGGGTGTTCATGCCGCCGCCCCCTGGGTGCCCTCGCTGTCGTCGCCGTCGACGGTGTGCAGGTGGCGCCCTTCGGCCCGGTCGTTCAGCAGCAGGTCACGCAGTACACGGGAGTTGGCGGCAGAGCAGTGCAGCGTGGTGCGGATGGCTTCGGCGTTGATCGCGTCATCGGCCCACTCGGCCGTGGCCTGGCGCGCCTCGGCAAGGAGTTCGGCCGGGGTGCGCGGCGCCTTGGCGGTCTTGGCCTTGCCCTTGGTGCCGGCCGGGCGCTTGCGCGGCGCCTTAGGCGGCTCCGGCGTCGGTTCCTCCGTCTGCTGCTGCGGCGCGGGCGGGACGTCCTCGCTCGCCGGGGCCAGCTCGCCCAGCTTCAGCAGCACGCGTTCCGGGCGCGGGGTCTTCGACCGCCACCGCCGGCCGTGCTGCTCCCGCAGCCGGGCACGGGCCAGCTGCCGCTCACGCTCCCGCTTGAGCGCCTCGGAGTAAGAGGTGATCTCCCACAGCGTCATCCGCCGCCACAGAGCGAACGTCGACAGCGGAGCGAGCATCCAGCGGGAGAACCGCACCTTCTCCATCCGCCGGCCGGTCGCGGCGCCGATCCGTACGGCGTAGACGTGGGCGCCGATCTCGGAGAACACCACCCACAGCAGCGGCATGGTGCCGTGCGCGACCTTCGCCCACAGTGTGTGCCCGGCCGCGACGTTCAGCCCGCAGGTGACCAACGTTAGCGCCCAGGGCACGAACCGCACCCACGCCAACGCCATATCCATCCGGATCAACAGAAGGTTGGCCACGGTGAACACCGGAATGGCCACATCGATCCCGACCGGCAGCATCCACGGCTCGCCAAAACCCCACCGCGCGGCGGCAGAGGAAACCGCGTCGAACGAGGCGATCAACCCCAGGGCACCGACCCCGGCCGCGGCTAACGCGCCAACTCCGGCAAGGCCCATCTCCGGCTTCGTCAGCGGCGGCACCGCCGACCGCGCCGTCTCGGTTGCGCTCGTCATGCCGCCGCTCCCTTGCGGGAGGACCGGCGGCGCCTGGCCGGGCGCGTCAGCGGGACGACGTTGAACAGCTCCGGGGCGTGCGCCTCGATCACCTCGGCGGCGATACGGGCCACGTCATCCGGCAGGTTCCTGTACTCCGGGTCGGCGAGGATGTCGCGCGCTGCGTCCAGGCGGGCCGCACGCTCTTCATCCGTCTCGCCCTCCACCCCCAGCCACAGCGCAACCGGCGTACCGAGGGCGAGTTCTATGAAGTCCTCAGCGGATACGGCTTGTTGATGGCCGATGTAGGTGCGCATAGACGTTCTCCTGAGTCGGTGAGGCAGGGAGAACCACGGCGACGGGCGACCTTGCTGGGGAGCCCCAGCGCCGCGGCCTATCTCAGATTGACCTATGTCAATCTGACTGTCAAGGGGAGCAGAGATTGACCTAGGTCCGGCTACTCTCGAACCCATGGAGCAGAGCTCAGAAGCGCCCAAGCACACGCCCACGGCCAAGGAAATCGCCGCCGAGTTCCGCGAGAAGATCACGGGCCCGAACCGCGAGTACGAGCCGGGAGACCAGCTCCCTACGGCTCGCAAGCTCGCCAAAGACCGTGGCGTGCAGCTCATGACCGTGCAGAGTGCGTACGGCCAGCTCCGCGACGAGGGGTTGGTTCTCACCCAGCAGGGTCGCGGGACGTTCGTCCGTGACCCATCGGCGCCGCTCGGCACCGAACCGGGCAGTAGCCCCGCATTCACCGCGCTGGCAGCAGAACTCAGCTCGATTCATGACGCTCTTCGTCTGCTCGATGAGCGCCTGGACCGCCTTGAACGGCTTCACGGCGACGGGACTCCGCCCTCGCCGTGAGTTCGTCCGCACGCCTCAGCAGTCGTTCGACCGTGGCGCGCGCCTCGCTCAAACTTGCTTCGATCAAGGCAAGTTCCGTGGGAGACAGCCCTCCCAACTCGCCGCTTCGCTCGTTGATCCCTAACATGCCAATGAGCATGCGGCCGGAAATGGCAGAGGACCCGGACAGACTGTCCGGGTCCTCTTTCCTTGCAGGTCAGTGGGGTTGACGACTCGTCACCGAGTGGCTTGCTCCACGGCGTCGAGCACTGCGGCCCACGGGAGTTCGCGCCCCGCCGGCGCTTCCCTCGGCTCGTACAGCGGCCAGACGTCCGGGCCATAAACGACGTGCACTCCCCCAGTCCGAAGAGCGTCGATGTGGCCTTGCCAGGCAGGGTGGCGAGCGTGCGCCGCGTTCACCCGGGGGAAGACGACAACCGGCAGACCGAGGGTGCCGATGGCCTCACCGACCTGTGTCAGCGCCTGGTTGTCCATGAGGCCGGTCGCAAGCTTGGCAACCATGTTGGCCGACGCGGGAGCAACCACGTAGCAGTCAACCGGCGGGTGTGGTCGGTCCTCTCCGGGGAGACGTGGTTCATCACGCACAGGAAGGCCGGTGAGCTCCTCCAGCCGCTCAACTTCGCCGATCATCCGCAGCCACTTACCTGCGGTCGGCGTAAGGGTGACGGCCACCTGCCATCCCCGGTCCATCGCGGGCTCGACAAGACCGGTACGCAGAACCTCTACGCCTCCGGCCGCCGACCCGACGACACCGAGCACCCCGCGCTTGCCTGAACTCACTGCACCGCCCTACACCGCTGAGCCATCACGAACACCTCAGACGAACGCGAGCCGCCGGTCACGGGGGACTGCTTGATCAGGTCCCGAAGTGTCTCGCGCACCCTCGGATTGTTGCGCACGAGCTGCGGCGATGTCCGCTCAGCTGTACATAGCTCCGCGAACGCTTCCTCCCCCTGTCCAGCGAGGGACAGGGCACGGGCGAAGTCGATACGGTGCGAGACGCTGCGCTCCTGCGGCATGTGGTCGACGTTGATCCGGCCGTGTTCCACCACGTACGAGACGTTCTCGAGGTCCAGCTCAATGGACAGGCGATGGAGCAGTACGTTCGTCGGCCCGAACCCGGTCTGCCAGTAGTTCCCATCCGATCCGAGGTCATCCGCAAGTTCTTCAGCGCGGTCCAATAGCGTCGTTGCGGTGGGCCGGTCCTGATGCCGTGCCGCCGCGACGGCGGCACGCAGGTGGATCATGCCTAGAAGGCTGAGCGCCGCCGGGTCGCTGTCGGTCACCTGAGTCGAGAGCCACGTAGCTGCCGTGTTGCCCAGCTCCAGCGCATCGTCATAGCGCCCGTTGGCGAGCAAGGCGTGCGTGCCGGATCGCGCAGCCGACGCCAACACGAGCGGGTCGTCCGACTCGTCAGCGGCCCGCATCGCGCGCTCTGCAGCAAGCCATGAGATGTCCGATTCGCCGATCTTCGCGAGAGTCGTAGCCGCAAGGTGGTGCGTGCGGGCTGACACTGCCCAGCAGTCGCTACGGTCATCGCCGCGGCGCCCCGCTCGGTCCTCCAGTTCCTGAGCGGTCTGAAGCAGTGCCGGAAGGGCTCCGATGACGCTGCCGAGTCGTCCGCCCTGATAGTCGTTCCATGCCTGCTCGACACGCACGGCCACAGGAGCAGGTGTCGGAAGTTGGGTTTCAGCCTCGGGGCCGAAGAGCAGACGTGAGAGCCGCCGCGGACTCATGAGAGCATCACGCACAGCGGGGACATCGTCTTGTTGCCGTTCGTCCTCCAAAAGCGCGGTCTGGCCGAGCAGATCCCCGAGAGGCACCCGCAGGATGCGCGACAGCTCCGTGAGCATGTCGATACGGGGCGGCTTCCGGCGTCCCGTCTCGATCTTCGCGAGCCAGTCAGTGCTACGTCCGACCAGACCGGCCAGCACCTCCTGCGTGTAGCCGCGGCGCTTCCGGTAGAACGCGATGCGCTCGCCGATACTGAGGTGATCTCCAAGACCACGCATGGGGTGTTGCCTCCCGCTGCTGAGTAGGGGCGTCATTCACGGTACCGACGCGGCGAGAAGCGGGTAAGTGATCTCACCCCTTTCCGCCACCATGACCAGCGTGTGGCGCTGAACGTGAGAGAACCCGGACGGACTGTCCGGGTCTCATAGGACCCTGCTCGGAGATGTCCGGGCTGTCCGGCTGTCCGGTTAGGGCTCTCACCTGCACAAACGGCCGGACAGCTCAAAGTGCCGGTGTCCGGGCTGTCCGGTCACAGACGGGCTGCAACACCCCGGGTGTTACAGCCCGTCAGCGAAGCCGACCTCTCGATGGGCACAGGAGCCGGAGGTGACTTCCGATCTGCTCGCCTCGCGAGGGGTGCACAGCAGGACCCGAAACTTTCCCTGCCTGATCAAGCACCCGTCGTCGCTTCGCTCCTCCGGGCGGGCGCGGGCGGCCGGCGGCGCCCGCGCTCATGTCTCCGCCCCGCTCGGCACCGCCGGCCGCCCGCTCCCGCCCAAGAGGCAGGCACACAGTGCATGAAGTCAGAACACGTCGTGGCTGGGGCGGTCGCTTGGCATCAGCCCTAACCCACACCTTTCGTCACGGTTGGTGCCTATTCGTTCTCTACCGTGAATGGGGCGTACCCCGGAGGCACCTCGCTCACCTGGACGTCAGAGAAGACCAGCGTGAAGTCGTGGGCGTTGGTCTCGATGCGTACCTCATGGAAGTCGATGCCAATGGCCTGCGCCCACCGGGCAGCAGCCTCCGACCCGGAAACGATGGTCGCGCCGGGATAGAGGGGCTGCCACTTGACGCCCCAGACGAAACCGTCGAGATCCTTGCCGTTCTCGTGGGTTGTGAGCCTGTCGTCCAACGAGGCCTGCCACGTTGCGGGCGCCAGTGAGGTACGGCAGCTGGCCTCCACGCAGTGACGGAACAGGTACCGGTAGTGGGCTGGCGGAATGTCGGCGCGCGGATCCGCCGCCATGTACACGATCAGTTCGTAGTCGCGCATGTAGTCGGCGTAGCCGTGATAGATCAGGGCGTGATCAAACATCTCGTCGAGTACGCGCTGGAGATCCGGGACGTCCATGGCGCAGTTCTACATGGCGCGACGTTGGGCTTGAATGCGTGGGAGGCCGCCGCCGTCGGCTACCGTCCCGTCAGGCGTCCGTGCCACCAGCCAGCCCCGAACCTAACGAGCGCCATGGGATCTGGCAGCGTCCGCTGCTCGAATTCCTCGTCGAGTCGCGCGACAATCTGCCGAAGCTCACGGCGGGCACGCAAAGGCAAGGCACCCAAGATCGCTTCCACGTTGTCCCGGCTGGCCAGAGGATCGTGGCACGGACAGTCCGCGAGTGGCACATAAAGCCAGCGCCCGGGGCGCGGAAGGAACTGCTCGAACTGGTCGAGGGAATCCCGCAGGCAACCTGGCCAGAATCGGTCTGCCTCCAAGCGCCGGACGGCAGCCTGAGCGCTACGCCCAAGTCCCGATATCTGACTGAACCGCCGAGAATCACCCCGGACCAACTGCTTCTGGGCGCGCAACGCGCCGGGCGACCTACGCGGCATCGCCCTTTCGGATCAGAGTCACACCGCCATCATGCCACGCGGATAGATGCTGCCCGCCCCCCATTACGCGAGCTGGCCAGCCGAGCGTCCACGCACCCGATCAAGGCCCGCGCACGGCGCGGGCGCGGGCCGCCTCAGCGGCCCGGCCTGCCTCATGTCTCCGCCCCGGCGGCCCGGCAGCCCGCTGCGTGCATGCGGGCGAAGGTCAGGGATCACCCTCTATGGCTGGGGCGGTCGGCTCCACGGCTTTAGGCAGCCACTTTGGGGCGAGCCTCTAAGATCATGGCCCAACGTCGTGCTTTAACGGGCGGGTCGACAGACTGCCCGACTCGCCATCAGCTTAACGGGCCATGATCACTCGCCCCAAAGCAGCTCCAGCCCAAAGTCGCTCCGTAAGTTGTTTGGCGGTCCGGAAGAGTGGGGTGTGGCTCTAAAGTCGCTTGCCCAAGTGGCTCCGGTGGAGTGGCCGCCCCGCTCTTCGGGACGCCCCGGCCGCTGATTGAGATGTGCGATCTGATCGCTGTTTACGGAG
Source organism: Streptomyces sp. NPDC022910 (assembly GCF_055561075.1). Taxonomy (NCBI): domain Bacteria; kingdom Bacillati; phylum Actinomycetota; class Actinomycetes; order Kitasatosporales; family Streptomycetaceae; genus Streptomyces; species Streptomyces sp. NPDC022910. The sequence goes on along the minus strand of NZ_JBVHHL010000020.1, from coordinate 25,699 downwards.
CTGACGGCGGGTGTTCCTCGGGCCAAAACGGCATGCTGCCTGAACCGAGGAGACGCACATGGCCGAGCATCAAACTCATCTCTGGGTCGGGATCGACGCAGGCAAAGCCCATCACTGGCTGGCAGCGGTCGATGCCACTGGGGCCACGATCTGGAGCAGGAAGGTTCCCAACGACGAGAGCGCCATCCTGACCGCGCTCGGCGAGATCCTCGTCATAGCCGATGAGGTGCACTGGGCAGTCGACATCGCCGGCACCGCGTCCGCACTGCTGCTGGCCTTACTTGCCGCCCACGGCCAGCAGGCCGTCTACGTTCCTGGCCGGACGGTCAACCGGATGGCCGGGGCTTACCGCGGTGAAGCCAAGACCGACGCCCGCGACGCCTACGTGATCGCAGAAACCGCCCGGCTGCGGCGAGGCTTCACCTCCATCGCCGTTCCCGCACAGTTGGCAGCCGATCTGGCTTTGCTGACCGCCCACCGCTCCGACCTGATCGCCGACCGCGTTCGCATGCTCAACCGGCTCCGCGACGTGCTCACCGGGATCTTCCCCGCACTGGAACGAGCCTTCGACTACGCCGACCACAAAGGCGCGCTCATCCTGCTCGCCGGCTACCAAACTCCGGCAGCCATACGCCGCCGCGGCCAAGCCCGCCTCACGGCCTGGCTGGCAAGCCGCAACGTGCGCAACCCCGACTCGGTCGCCGCCACGGCCTTGCAGGCCGCCAAGGCACAGCACGCCACTCTGCCCGGCCAAGACGTCGCCGCCGACATCGTCTCCGACATCGCGACGCAGATCCTGGCCTTGGACGATCGGCTCAAGCACATCGACCAGCAGATCCGGCAGACCTTCCGCACCCACCCCCAGGCCCACATCATCGAATCCCTGCCCGGCATGGGGCCCATCCTGGGTGCCGAGTTCATCGTTGCCGCGGGTGATCTGGCCGCCTTCGCCGACGCAGGCCACCTGGCCTCCGCGGCCGGCCTGGTGCCCGTTCCCCGGGACTCCGGACGCCGCACCGGCAATCTCCACCGGCCCAAACGCTACAGCCGACGCCTCCGCCGAGTCTTCTATCTGTCCGCCCAGACCAGCATCATCCGTGAAGGCCCCAACCGTGACTACTACTCGAAGAAGCGAGCCGAGGGCTGCAAGCACGTCCCAGCCGTCATCGCCCTCGCCCGCCGACGCGTCGATGTCCTGTGGGCCCTCCTACGCGATGGAAGGCCCTTCACCCTGCGCCCACCAGTCGCTCGCGCCGCTTAACTGGGCCAACGCGCCCCACCACTGGCGATAGTCTGCGGACCCATCCCAGAGAGGCGGGTCCGGTGAGCTTCGACGCAGAACGATCAGCGCGCATCGCAGCCATGCAGGAAACCGCCCGGCCCGTCTGGGAGGCGACCGGCGACACGGACGCACTCCAGCAGTTCCTCAAAGACAACGGGTGCCACGGCGTGGAAGCCGTGTTCGTGACCATGGGGCTCTTGAACTGCGATCTTGCCGAGGCTCAGCGAGCCTTCTTCAACGCCCCATGCCGCGATGCCGAACGCCGGTTCCACAACCACGCCCTGGACCTGCTCGAAGAGGCCGCCGACACCGACGCCTGACAGCACCGGCGACAAGCAGAGCCTCTTGACTCGGCCATTAAGACTCCGCCGACCTACTTCGCCAACGTGCCAGCGATTCCGTGAATCGCAGAAATATTCACTCCGACCCTCCATCGGAAGCGCCCTCGCGCAGGCTCTCGATGCGACGTGAGATCCAACGATCCAAACGGCCAGTACTATTTTCCGCGGCAACATATTCACCCGTGGGAAGAATTGCCAATTGACATTTCTTCGTGATGAGTCTTAGCTCTTGCCCAAAGGAGGCGACAAGACGGGTTTCCAGCAGTCGGTTACGCACGTCGTCAATCTCAACCCCGCAAGACTCTAGCCACGAGAGCATTTTCGGGTCATCGCAACGAACCGATTTCCCTTGACATAGCCGCGTGAGCAGGACGAATTCTTCCTCTCCAACGAACTCTGGACTCCACTGCTCCGCTACCGGAACCCCGTTCAGCGCATCATCATCTGCCTCATGCGCCTGAACCTCCCAACCAGCCCTCCCATCGGCATGTGTGGCACGAAAGCTCAATAGAGCCCTCCCGACCTCCATCTCAAGATCTTCCCCCCAGAAACTATGCCCAAGTCCATACATTTCATCCAGTCGCGTCCAAATAAACTCTAGGAGCAACCTAAGCGGATTCTCCGGCGTGGAAAAATAAAGCGGCCACCATCCGTCAACCAAAGGCGCCATAAACGGCCGCCCATTGGTCTTCACTAGAGAATATCCGCCCGATATGATCAATTGAGGAAAGGATGTCGGGCCGAATCCGTTATTGCCAATATTCCGCTCAAGATATTCAATCATTGAAGATCGGAACGCCCGCTCACTCTTAAATCCGTGCATCCCGAGAATCACGCGAATCGCAGAAACTTGCTCCAAGAGGAGAACGTGAAAGACAGCCTCATCCTCGTACGGAAGAGCGGCTAGCCCATCCGCATCCCAAGCAATCCGCCCTGTCATTTCTGCAAAAGTTCTAGTAGCCGGAGATACATCACGATCAGGGTCGTCCAGCTCTTCATCTTCACTCTGATAATAGGCGTGCTCGATTTCACCTACTGTCTTGAGATGAGCAAAGGCATCACGGAGCTCCGCGGAGTGGAGATTCTTCTTAACTTCGACGACGGCGATGATGTCCTTAACATGCCACACGTACGAATCAGTGTATGGCAGCTTCTCCCCTTCTCCCCTCACCACCATGCAGTCGAGTTGACCGGACAGACGTCCCCGACCATCGCGGGCGAATCCGGGTACCACCCGTAGCCCCAGGCCATCCGGAAGGGCGCGACTCAGTAGCGCGGAAGACAAACCCTCATACATGTCCCCGATGGTCGGAGCATGTTTTACGGAAGCATTGTCGAGTTTCGGCAACTCGTCTCGGAGAATTCCTGAAAGAAGGTCGGAAACCGTGCGAATCACTAGACCTCACTCACAACTATTATGCCTGTCGCCAGCAACATAAAGCAAAGAAAGCGTGGCCGCTCTCACCCTTGGTCTAGCTCCAGTTGAAAGCGGCCGGCCAACCTACTAGCCACGCGTTGCGACGAGGTTGGCAATACGCGGAATCGTTCGATAGACAGCAAATGGAATTACAGAAAATCCCGGGTGCTGCGGGAGGTCAATAAATCCCATCCCACCCAGGGTCTTCATGAGGCCATTAATGTTGTCCGCGAATCGATCCCTGTACACGGTGCCGTCAGGTCCGAAAAAATCGAAATCGGGCACGGTTGTATCTTCCGGACCATAGCTCCCGATGCTTCCAACAAGCGTCCACTCTTGCGGTTCAGTCCCGTACCTCGCGAAGAGAATGTCCGCTTCCGAGTCTAGATATTGGCGACCTTCCTGCAACCGAGAACCGATCAGCACGCCCCCGGAATCAACAGGTTTGAGATTGATATGTAGTCCCGGAGCGAAGATACCGCGCGCCATGCGGACAATAGAACGAAGAGAGTCTCCGTCTATTCCTCCGACCCCCGCGAACTCAGGGATTGCGTCTTCTAGTTGCGGTTCCGACAGAGCATTCCCCGGCTTTGGTCTCGGACCTTTAACTTGCTGCCCGCCCCTCCCCTTCCCTTTTCCCGATGGCGCACTGCTTACGTTGGGATCCAGATCGACACCCATGCCCTGAAGCCCGAGCGCCACGGATGCAAAAGCCGAAAATACACTGGCCGTATATCGAGTATCGAAGAGAGATCCCATCGCGGTAATCCGAACGAGCGAACCTGGCGGAGCGCTCGCTTTAATCGCCCCAGAGTCCCAAAGGGAACGATCAGAAGCCTCTTCCGATAGGTCCTTCAGAAGGCCTTCGGACTCCAAAGCCTCTTCCAGAGTGGGGAAAAGAGCATCACCCAGTGATTTCTGGGTGTACCTCTCATTTCCCGTAACCTGCAGATGCTGAGCGAAGCTGCGCGGTCCGACTGTAGACCGTTTTTCTTGTGTGCTTGTCTCCCGCTCCTCCTCTGCAATCCCCCCATCAAGCTGGGCCAGCATGGCCCGCACCTTGTCAGTGTCCACATACAGGAACTCACGCAGAATCAATCGACTCACCCCTCACAACCCTTGGGACGGAATGATATAGGCGCCCTACCTGACAACGAGGGTCTTCAGGACTCTTCGCGCACGGCTCCTGTGTGGCTTGGTGCTACACCAAGAGCAACGCGCTCCAACACCAAAGCGCCCTCCCGGGCCGTCCTGGGGCCGTGGAAGGGCGCTCGTTGGTGACCAGCGCTGACAACTGGTGGCGACTGCACCGCAGTTCAGAGCGTTGATCGAGTGGGCGGCCGCAGGTCACGGCCGCCCGTGATCAGTTGTGGCTGTTCTGAGGGACGAGCATCTGTGGTCGAGCCCTGGCTAAATCGCCCCCTTGCGCACCTTTCATGTACGTGTCACACAGTTGAGGGCCGGGGTGATCGGGTGGAGGGGGACGCTGCATGTCTGTGTCGGGTGACCATCCAGTAGGGCCATCGGCCTGGGCCATTGAGCAGTTCGGGCGGAATGCCGGCGCCCTCGCCACTGCGGTTCCGGTGCAACTGGCAAACGCGCATGCGAGGGCTCACGCCGCGCACATCGCGGCGGGGTTGAAGAAGCGCAGTCCCTACGGTGTCGCCCTCGCAGGGGCTGTGCGCGAGGGCCTGGCGGGCGCTGCGCGGGAGCTGGGGGAGTCCGTGCGAGACGTGCGCGGGTACGAGTACGCAGTGATCAATGATCACGCACTCTTTCCCTTCAGGTACGCAGACAAGCCGAGGTCCCTTGACCGTGCCCGCTTGCCTTCCAATGCGTCGCCCACACGCCGTCGGCTGTTCCGGGCCCATGGGCCGCAGTCTCCAGACGGGCTGTTCGAGGTTGACGGCGACCTGGCGACGGAGGAGTACCTGGGGCTGCACGAAGCGTTCGAGGAACTGGGGGCTTCCACAAAGCTTGTATGCGTGTTCTTCACGGCCGATGCGGAGAACGGGATCCACATCATCTACTGGGGGGAGGCTCACCTCGAACCGGATCGCACCTTCAGGTGGCCCTACAGGGAACAGCTCCCAGTCGCTCCGGTGCCCCTCAGGTGATGAGCGTCGTCGTCGCTGCCTCCCGATCCTCGGTTCCGAATCGGATGATTCCTGGGCCGGCCCTGGGCCGTGCGAGGGCGCCCACTACATCCGTTGGTATGCCGTGGCGCTGGCCCCGCGGACCCGACCTCCGAGTGAGCAGCGAGTGAGGGACGTGTGCGGAGGGAGCGCTGTGAACGTTCGCCCAGCTCAGAGGCCCATTTCCGTACTCCTGGCGCCTGCCCTCCGGAGCCGTGTGCGCAGGTTCGAATCCTGCCGGGGGCACTCGCCGGTCAGAGACCCAAAACCATCGTCTGACCAGGGCGGATGCCGACAGAAAAGGGCGGGAGTCAGTCTCACTGACTCCCGCCCTTTCTCACCGCGGCGGTGCCGACGATCCCCGGCGCTTGTCGATGCCTACTCAGTAGGTCGTTCCGTTGGCGCGCTGGCCCAGTGACTGCGCCAGCGAACTGATGGTGTTGTGCTTGACCCAGGCCCCGGAGGCGGAACCGTCGGGACTGCGGTTGATGGACACGCCGTCGGTGCTCGCCAGGCTTGAGGAGTAGCTCATCGACTGGACCGTCGCACCAGCCGCATTCTGGAGGATCACCTGATCACCGGCGTTGGCCAGGTTGAGGCCGCCGGTGCTCGCAGCCACAGCCACGATGCCACCGGGGATGGCGGAGGCTCCGCCGAACACAGTGATCGCCTTGCCGGGCTGCAACGTCGTCCCGGACGCGAAGGTGTGGCGCACTGCCGTCCCGTCGTGGAGGGTCCAGCCTCCGATGTCGATCGCTGTGCCGCCCGTGTTCACGATCTCGACGCCCTCGCCCGCGGTGCTGCTGCCGGGCTCGTTGGCCAGCACTTCGTTGATGATGACGTTGGCCGGACCCCCTCCGCCGCCCGCCGTGACAGTGACGTTCGTGGTCGTGGTGTGCGTGGCACCGCCGTTGTCCGTCACGGTCAGGGACACCGGGTAGGTGCCCGCCGACGCGTAGGTGACGCTGGGGTTCGTGGCGCTGGAGGTCTGTCCGTTGCCGAAGTCCCACCTGCGGCTCGCGATCGTGCCGTCAGCGTCGCTGCTGGTGTCCGTGAAGGTGCACGCGAGATCGGTGCAGGAGTGCGTGAACGACGCGGTGGGCGGCTGGTTCGCTCCGCCTCCGCCGCCGGTGACGAAGTTGTAGCGAGCGAGCACCGGGTAGTGATCGCTGGTCGTGGTGGCGTAGCTCGGAACGTACGCCTGGGGCTGGAAAGCGGTCGCCGAGCCTGCGACGTACTTCGCCCAGACCTCGTTGGTGTTGAGCTGGTGGTCGATGAAGTCCGGGTAGCCAGCCGTCGACGACACTCCGGCCAGCGACAGTGCACGCGTCGGGAAGCTGTAGCGGGCCGTGTCATTCACGAAGTTGGCGTAGGGCGATGCCTTCTCGGGCGCGATCGATGTGTCGACGTCGTCGTTCCAGTCGCCGATGACGAAGACGTTCTGCGTCGGATACGTGGTGTCGAGGTAGGACTTGAGAGCCTGTGATGCGGGATTGCGAAGGTTCCACGCATCCCCGGTGGCCCCGGACTTCGCGTGCAGAACGATGAAGACGAGGTCCTTGGTCACGCCATCGAAGGTTCCCCGCAACGTGAACTCCACCGGCGGGCGGCCGGCGAAGTTGCTGTTCTGGTTCGTCAGGATGACCTTCGCGCTCACCAGCGTGGCCATGCTGGAGCGCCACACGAGCGCGACCTTCTGCTCGGTGTTGCCGAAGTCGGAGTAGTACTGCGCGCCGTTCGTCACGACCGGGTCGTTCGCCACGACGCCGGTGTACCCGGGCATGCCGGCGACGAGCTGGTCGAACGCCGAGGTGCTCACGACTTCGGACAGGCCCCACACATCCATGTCGAGCCCCGACATGACGTCGCGGACGTTCTCCTGCTGCAGCGCCTCGTCGGTCGGGCCGAAGTCCGGCGCACCGAACCATTCGACATTCCAGTTGCCCACATCGAGCTGCGTCGGTGATCCCTGGGACGGGATCGGGGTGGTGGCTGCGCCTGCCGCCGGAGCGGCACTGAGGGATGCCAGCGCCACGGTGGCCACCAGTGCCCCCACGAGTGCGCGGAGACTAAGCTTCATCGACAACGACCCTTTCCGTGTTGGGGTATTGCTCAAGTCCCGCTCCTCCTGGCCATCGTGAGTGGCAGGACCGAGCGAGCATCCCGGCTCGGCCGATGGGCACACCACCGCGACAGCCGAAACGCGCAGCCACGGTTAGATGAACAGCGAGCGCGTGCCTACCCGGTGCCGACCGGCCCGGCGCCATCGGTGCGGCACGGTCGCCGGTTGCGGATATCGGACTGACCTGTTGCACACGGTCGACAGGTCGCGGGTCAGGGAAGCCAGCGCGCCAGGCGCGGTGACCGCGAGCCGCAACGCAGCCCCGCCGCCCGGACGACCTGCAGGGTCATCGAGGGAAGCTGCCGCTTCCTCATGAAAGATCGTCTCGATGTGACAGGCCCGAGGTGGAGTCCTCCCGGCTGCGAAGCCGTCCTGCTCCTGCGCACCACTATCGCCAACGGCGACTTCACCGAGTACTGGCAACACCACGTGCGCTGCGACTACCAACGCACCCACGCAGCCCTCTACCAGGAACAACTCGACATCGCCGCACAGCCGTTCACAACCTGCTCACTCAAGCAGAAACGCACCCCCCCCTTCCGCTACGCACTATCTGCGATACAGGAGGGCGCCACACACTCGACCCGATCAAGGAACCCCCTGCTCAGGGTTCATTTGCAAGCTCAACTCTGATGGGTGCAGATCTTTTGAGGGTGCTGTTGGTCAGGCCGTGGGTATGAGGTTGTCCTGGTTGCGGTGTTGGTGGTTGCGGTTGAGGTCTTGCTTCTCGTGCCAGGTCTAGGTACGGGAGCCAGCAGCATTGTTCGCCGTGGCGGTGAGGGCGTCGAGGAGAGCTTCGGTGGCCGCCGTGGGGCGGCGGCGGGCGCTGACGGCCACGGACAGTTGCCATGTCAGACCCGGTGCGTCGAGAGGGATCACGAGCAGGCCGTCGCCGCCGGTCACTGCCGAGGCGGGCAGCAGAGTCGTGCCGAAGCCGGCGCTGACGAGCTTGGTCATCAGCCCGTAGTCGGCGACTTCGGTCGCTGACTGCGCCGGGCCGAGCACGCGGTCCACGGTGTCCCGCATTCCCCAGCCCGGTGGGAAGCGCAGGATCGGCTCGGCCGACAGGTCGGGCAGTGTGATCGTGGCACGGCCGGCCAGCGGGTGGTCCGCGCGGCAGGCGAACATCAGCGGTTCCTCGATCAGCGGCCTGAACATGATCCCGTCGGGCTGCCGCTCGCCGCTGGCCGTCAGCGCGATGTCCAGCGAACCGTCCAGGATCGCCCGCAGGTTGCCCGTGGAGCCGGCCGATGACTGGCGGAGTTGGACAACGACCTCCGGATGGCGGGTCCGTAGGTCGGTAAGCACCGTGGCGAGGTCGAGCGGTCCTGTGCTGAACGTACTGCCGAGCACGACCGTCCCCCGTACCCGGCCCGAGGCGGCGTGGACTTCGTCCCGCGCGCTCCGTACGGCGTTCAGCACGCGCTGGGCGGCGGTACGCAGGGCGTCCCCGTGCTCGGTCAGGGCGACGGGCGTGACCGAGCGGTCGAACAGCGGTACGTCCAAGTCCCGCTCCAGCCGGGCGATCGCGCTGGACATCGCGGACTGCACGATGTGCGCCTTGCGGGCCGCGGCGGTGAAGCTCCCGGTCTCGCAGCAGGCGAGGAAGTACTCGAGTTCGCGGATCTCCATGGCCGGAGTCTAGGGCGCATCATCGATGAAATCGATGATGCGTCAGCACTTGTGATCGTTGGACATGATGAGGAGGCGTGGTGGACGCTTGAAACGCCATCCGACGGGGCGTAGGCGGAGCAGGTGGCCCACCGCGTGCGGTGGGCCACCTGGACCTGGCCGCCCCGCCGGGTTCTGGGGTCCGCCGCCGCGCCCCGGCCCGTCGAAAAGAAAGCCGCCATGGCCGTCGTCTCCCCCCTCAACAGCCGCCCGACGGTGGCCGCGATGCTGGTGCTGACCGCGGTGACCGGACTCATCGACGTCTTCAGCTATCTCCAACTCGGACACGTCTTCGTCGCCTATATGACCGGCAACGTCATCTTTCTCGGCGCCGGCCTGCGACCGGGCGCCCATTCGGCGGTGGCCGCCTCGGCCACCGCCCTCGGCGGGTTCGTCCTGGGATCGCTCACCGGCGGTCGTATCGCCGCCCACCTGTCCCACCGGCCGCGCCGCTGGCTGGTCGCGGCCCTGGCCGCCGAAGCGGTCATACTCGCCCTCGTCGCTCTGCTCAGCGGCGGTGGGCAGGCCACACCCGGCGGGCGCGGCGCGTACGCATCCATCGCATTGCTCGCTTTGGCGGCCGGGCTCCAGAACAGCACGGTCCGCCACTTCGGTGTACGCGACCTCAACACGTCCGTGCTGACGTTGACCCTCACCGGGCTGACCGCCGACAGTGCCCTCGGCGGGGGGTCCGGGGCGAAGGCCCACCGCCGGCTCGGCTCGGTCGCTGCGATGGTCGGCGGCGCCGCGGTCGGAGCAACCCTGCTCCAGGAGTCGGCCACGTCAGTAGTCGCCCTCGCCGCGGTCCTGGTCGCGCTGGTCTCCGGCGCCTTCGCGACTGGGCGGTCGGCGGCCTCGGGGGTCCGGTCCTCGCTCGTGCCCGTGGGCGATCAGTGAGCGTGGGAAAGTACAGCCGGAACGCGGATGGGTGCAGATCTGATGAACGTTCTCGCGATCAAGCTGCCGGTATGAGCGTGTCGCGGTAGCGGGCCTGGTGGTTGCGGGTGAACTCCTGTGTCTCGTGCCAGGCCCAGTAGGTGTCGAAGTCTCCGTTGCTGCGCAGGGCTCGGAGTTTCAGGACGGCTTCGGCGCCGGAAAGGCCCCAGCGGGCTCCGGTGATGTCGAGGCGGTCTTTGACCAGGTGGCGGCATGCCCCTTCGATGATGCCGGTGGCGATCGGGAAGCCTTCGTTCAGTGCGGTGTCGTAGCGCAGGTAGGCGGCCTTGTTCTTGAGGTACTGAACTTGAAAGCGTGATGTCGGAGGAAGAGATGGGGAGGAGGGCATCCGCTCGGCAGTTACTTTGGAAGGGCCTGCCGGCGCTCACCACTCGAAGGTTTTCCACTCCTGTTGGGGGATGCAGCCCTCCGTGGTGTCCCCGCAACGGTCGGCCCATGCTTCGGCCACCATGACCGGGCGGCTCAGCACGAGGTCACCGGCCCGCTGAGCCCGAAGCACCAGACCGAGCTGCTCCGAGCACGGATCGGCATGCTGCGAGTACTGCAGTTCCTTCGTGTGCGTCTCGAGGTAGTCGATGAACTGATCCTCCAAGCGTGACGGCACCTGACCTACGAGTGCCAACCCGTCCAGGGTCACCTGCGGGCCGCGCAGTGCGTTGACCGCGATGCCTGCCAGGCCGACCGATCGGTCGTAGTACACGGTTACCGCTGGCCCGAAGAACGGTGCATCAAGTAGCTGCACCGACCAAAACTCAGCACATACGTAGTTGTCCCCGGAAGAACCACTCGCAATTCCGGTCTCCAGGACGCCATCAACTGCCGCCTCCGCCTGCTCGTGTGTCATGCCGAACTCCAGCGGCCCGACACGTTCGAACGGCGTGAACGCCCACGGAAAACGCTGCTCCTCCTCCAGCACACCCCAGACGTCCGTCACCACGATCAACCTCCTGTCAACAGAGCACCTCGGCCTGGACAGCCGGCGGCGCGCCGATACCCGAGCTGTTCGATCGGGGATCCAGCGGTGCCACTGCCTTCGTTCGGCTGGTTGGTCGTCGGCTCGCCGCTGTGCGGGGACAGGCCTGTGCCGACGAGGCAGCCGTCAATCAAGTCCGGACGGTACTGGATCTTCTTGAGCCGGTGTTTCACGGCCCTGGTGATCTCGCCGAGGTCCGCAGCAGCCAGGTTGCCGAGATCGCGCTTGACCAAGGACCAGATGCCCTCCTGCGGATTGAGGTCGGGTGCGTAGGCGGGCAGTTGGAACACGGTGAGCCACTCTGTGTTCGCCGCTACGAACTCTCGCATCCCGGCAGCAAGATGGAGCCGTACGTTGTCCCAGACCAGCACGATCGGTCCGCCGAGCTGGATGCGGGCCCGCACCAGCAGGTTGCGCAGGTCCCGCCAGCCGAAGCCCTTCGGCTCGTCCTTGCGGCCGTGGTACTCACGGATTGCATAGATCAGCCTCGACCGCGCCCCTGGCCTGTAGCAGACCATCCCGGCCATCGACATCCTTCCAGAGCCCCGGCCGCGCACCCGCACCACAGGTGTGCGGCCGACGCGTCCCCAGGTCTTCGAGCGCGGCGGCGTCATCGACTGCCCGGCCTCGTCAGCAAAGACGAGCCAGGCGCCGCGCGCCGCCGCGGTGCTCTCACCCGCGGCCAGATCTCCTTCTTCCACAGCTCGACGACGTCCTCGTCGCGCTCGATCGCCCGTCTGGCGGGCTGCTGCCAGGACCAGCCCTGCCGCTTCAGCAGCCGCCAGGTGCCCTCGACCGTGTAGGAGACATGGAACAGCCGGCCGATCAGCGTCTTGACTCGCGCCGGCGTCCACCGCTGGTCCGCCCATCCGCGTGGACCAGCGGGCCGCGCTCCAACTCCCGCTCCAGCCGAGCGAGATGAGCCTCGCTGAGCTTCGATCGGCCGGGCGATCCCTTGGACAGCACGCCCGTCTCACCACGCTCCCGCCAGGCCCGGCGCCATCGCTCCACCGACCGCTCGCTCACCCGCAACGCGGTCGCGATCTCCCGGTTCTTTTCTCCGCGCTCGAAGCGTTCCACGGCCTGCAACCTGATTCGCTCCCGCGCGGCCCTCCCAGCGTCGGTCAACCCGCCGCCCTGCGCATACCTCACGGTCAGAGAACTACCGGAACTCGCCAACCGCCGCCAGGCGAACCAGACCGACATCACCCAATCAAGTTCAGTAGCGGCCGGATGACCTGTCGGTCCCTTCGGGGATGAGCCGGTCGGCATGTCTGGTGAGGCTAGGCTGGGGCGACCATCCAGGCGAGCCAGCGTCCGGGCCATCCGGTCACAGACGGCTGCAACACCCCCAGGGTGGTACAGCCCGTCGGCGAAGCCGACCTCTCAATGGGCGCAGGAGCCTGAGGCGACTTCCGACTTCGCACTATCTGCGATACAGGAGGGCACCTCACACCACCACGGATCAAGGAACCTGCTGGTCAGAGGCCATTCGCAACCCGAACACTGATTGTGCTCCGGAGCCGTGTGCGCAGGTTCGAATCCTGCCGGGGGCACCCATGTGATTTGCTTTCTCGCAGGTCAGGGTGCCCAGGCCCGTTTCCCTTACCAGGAGACGGGCCTTTGCGATGTATATCGCGAAGCTTCCTTCTCAGCCTCTGTCTGGCAGCTGTCCGTCCAAACTCGCAGGTCGGCCGCCCCGTGCGGCGCTCGCCGCTTGGTCGGGGAGTTTGCGCAGGTGTGGGCCCTCCCCAGCACCCAGAACATGGGAACAGGGCCTGCTATCGCGTGCCCGTGTGGCGTGGATCCTGGCCGGCTCCCTGATAATCCGAGTGGGTTGGGCGGTCCATCGGCGTCAGGTGCGGGTGAGGTCGGCCAGGAGCGTGGGTAGCAGGCGTTCCTCCATGACGGCTTGACCCGACCCCCCCATGGTCCGGGCCAGTTCGGGGTCCCAGGGGCTGGCCACGGGCGGGCCGCCGAGCGGTGTGGACTGGCCCTGGTCGAGGGCTTCCCGGTAGTCGGCGGTGGTCATGCGCCACGGGCGGGCCCCGTGGCGTTTCACGGCGGTGGCGGTGATGCGCAGGCCCGGCCAGTCGAAGTCGGCGCGCCAGTGCAGCCGGGCTCCGGCTCGTACCGCGTCGGCGAGCAGCTTGTGGCAGGCGGCGGACGGTACGCCCTCGGTGCACACCAGGGCCGCGCTCCCGGGTTCGAGTTCGGCTGCGGCCGTGCGCAGAACGGCCGGGTTCTCGCACACGTAGATGTCACGGGCGGCGGGGACGACGGGGTCGGCTGCCAGCTGGTGGAGGGTGAGCCGGAACGGGATTCCGAAGTCGGCGGCATCGCGCAGCCAGTCGCAGACCACCGTGTCGCCCTCGGGACGGATGCCTAGGACGAGGACCTGGCTGGCGAGGTCGTCGGCGATGGCGCCCGCGCTCTCCCACAGGGCACGGCGTCCGGCCCTCTCGCGCGGGACGTCGCCGCCGGTGCGCTGGGCGAGGGCGCGCAGGACGAGCTGTTCGAGCGGGGTGCCGGGGACGAGGGCTTTGGTGTCGCCGGTGGTCCATTCGGCGAGGACCGGCAGCGGCACGATGCGGGAGGGGGCCTCGCGGAGGTTTTCGAGTTCCTCCAGGACGCGCACCGCCGCGTCGACCAGGAGTGCGTCCCCGCGGCGCAGTAGGCGGGTCAGGGTGCCGTCGGTGGCGAGGCGGTCCAGCCAGTCCGCGAACCAGCTCTCGGTGGCGAGGCGGCTGGAGTGGGCGGAGGCCAGGACCCGTTCGCGGTGGGCGTCCTCATCGGCGCGTTCGGCGGGCCGGTCGCGAAGGGGGCCGTTCAGGCGGCCGAGGGTCTGGAGCAGGCCGGTGCCGTAGCGGTCGTACAGGTAGGCCTCGAGGGCGGTCAGAGGGACGGCGAGGCGTTTGGCGGTCTCGGGACGGTAGCGGCCGGTGACGCCGATGACGGTGCGGCGCTCTGCCTCGCTTGGAGCGGTGAGGCCTATCTCGCCGTCGAGCGCGCCTGAGGTGCGCTCCAGCTTGCGGCGGGCGGCGGCCAGCAGCCGGGTCCAACCCTCGCCGCGCAATTCCTCGTAACTGTGCTGCTCAGTCGGCAACGCCGACCTCCTCCGGCGCGGGTACGCGGCGGGTGCCGGGTGAGCCGAGAGCCGCGGTGAGGTCGCCGATGTCGTCGGCGAGCAGCTTCTCACCGTCCCAGAGGAGCAGCAGAGCGGAGACGGTGTGGTCGATCGCCGAGTGCGCGAGGTCGTAGTGGGCGGCGGCGGGAACGGAGGCGTGTGCGGCCCACAGGTCGTATCCGGTCATGAACAGGTCGAGGTCGAACTGCGCGGCCAGCGACATCAGTTCGCCGCGTCCGGTGTCGTCGACGCCAGCGAACGCCTCGTCCAGAGCGAGCAGCCGTGGGGCGTGCGGGTGTGCGGAGTTGAGCATGGCGTGCGCGGCGGCGAACAGCGGCAGGTGCAGCGAGACGGACTGCTCTCCGCCGGAGAGGCGGCTGTGCCGGGCGCGAGTGAGCCGCTCCTCGCTCCTGTCGGGGCGTACGAGCTGGAAGGCGAACTGCCGCCAGCGGCGGTAGTCCAGCACCTGGGTCAGCAGTTCGCGGTAGGGCAGGTCGCGGTGGCGGGCGCGGGCGTTCTTGATCTGCGCGGCGAAGTGGGTGCGGATCCGGGCGAGCCCTTCGGGACCGAGCCGGGCCGCGTCCGCGTCGAGGAGCGCGCAGACGGCGCGCTGCTCGTCGTCGAGGTCGTCGGCGAGCAGCCAGCTGACACCGACCGTCGTGCCGGAGGACATCCTGCGTTCGCGCATGTCGGCGTTCATACGCCGGATGAGGTCGCGGGCGTCGACCGTGCGGTCGTGGATCTGCTGGGCGAGTCGGGTGAGCAGGGCGTCCTCGAGGATGCGCTGCTCGGAATCGCTGAGCAGCTCGGCCTGGTCACGGCGGTGCTCGGCGATCTTCTCGGCGAAGGAGGCGACGGGCAGCAGCCCTTCCTCGTCGGCGACGCGTACCACGATGACGCCGTCGGAGCCGTCCCATTCGGGCCGGTAGTCCTGTCCAGCGGCGGCGAGCTGGGCCTGCAGGTCGTCCAGGGCCTTCGTCAGGCGGGTGACGGACTGCTTGACGCTGGTCTCGGTGGGCGCGAGGTCGCGGGTGGCGGCCAGGATCGCCTCGTGGACGGCGACCGCTGCGGAGGGCAACTCAGCGCCTGCCCAGTCCGCCTCCTGGGCGGGCCAGGCGAGCCCGGGCGGGCAGCGCAGGATATCGAGCAGTTCCCGAGCCGCGTACGGGGCGAGGCCCCGGGCGGTGTCCTTCACCTCGGCGGCGGCGACGGAGCGGGCCTCGGCCGCCGCGGTACGGCGGGCCTCGGCGGAGGCGGAGGCGGCGATGGCGGTGTGCAGGGCGGCGGTGGCCGTCTCCGCTTCCCGGACCGCGCCGTCGAGGGCGTCTTCGGCCTCCTGTACCTGGCGCATCACTTCCTGCGCCTCCGCGCCGACGGCCTCTTGGAGGGTGTCGAACTTGGCGGCCTCCTCGGCGTGGCGGCGACACGCGGCGCGCTCGGTGTCCAGGGCGGCTTCCTCGTCTTCGGCGGCCGCGCTCAGCCGGTAGGTGGCAGCTTCGGCTGCCTCCGACTGCCGGGCGTGTTCGCGGCGGTGAGCGGCGAGTTCGCGTACCGCGGCCTCAAAGGCACGGGTGGCGGTCTCTACGGCGTCGACGCGGTCGGGGGCGATGCCGTGCTCGGCGGCGGTGCGGCGCAGGGCGCGCTCGGCCACCGAACAGGCGGCCACGGCCTCGTCGTACGAGGCCTGGGCGGCGTCGACGGCCTCGCGGGTGGCGCGCAGCCGCGCCGCGGCCTTGTCGAGTTCGCGCAGTGCGGCGGTGATGCCGGTGGTGCGGGGCAGGGCGGCGCGGGCGGCGGCGTACGCCTCCAGCCGTGCATCGGTGCGGGCCTGGGAACGTGCCAGCTCAGCGAGCTCGGCGGCGAGTTCGGCGAGCAGGGCCTCGCAGGCCGCGATGCGGGCGGCGCGGCGGCGCTCGCGGGCGGTGGCACCGACGTACTCGGCGTGCTCCTTGGTGTGCGCGCCGACGAGGACGCCGGCGACGTATCGGCCGTCCGGGGTGATCTGCGCGGTGCCGGAGCCGGGGTCGGAGGTGACGGCGACGGAGCGCAGGACGGTGGTGACACGCGCGGCGGGGATCGGTGTGCCGTCCTCCGGGCGCAGCAGGTCGGCGAGGCTGGGTCCGTCGACGGGTGTGCGGGCGTGCAGGTAGCCGTCGCTGTGCCCGGCCGGCACGGCGGTGTCCTCGACGGTGACGAGGGCGTCGAGGAGGCCGGAGGCCTCCAGGGCTGCTTCCAGACCGGCCTGCTGCTCCTCCGTCAGATGCTCGGCAAAGTCGACGAGCTGCCACAGCGGTACGCCCTCCCCCAGTGCCTTAAGGGCCTGGGAGGTACCCCCACCCTGGGCACGGTCGGCGGTGCGGCCGCGGGCGGCGGGAGGGGCGTCGTCATGCTCGGCGGCGATGCGGTCGCGCTCGGCCTCGGTCTCGGCGCGGCGGCGTTCGAGGTCCGTGCGCCGGGTGCGCAGGGCGGCAAGGGTGTCTCGCAGTTCCTGCACGGCGGGGGCGGCGGCCTCGGCGAAGGTGTCGGCGAGGGTGGCCACCTCCCCCTCGCCGGTGAGGCCTTCGCGGGTGACGTCTTCGCCGGTGAGGTCGAGGGCTTCGGCGAGTCGGTCGGCGGCACCCTCGGGGAGAAGCGGGCCATGGGCCCGCGTCCACTGCGTGAGCGCCTCCCGGGCCTGCGCGCGGGCGGCCTCGACCGCCCCCTCGGCCTCGGACTCGGCGGTTTCGGCGCCGGTGACGGCCTGCTGGGCGCGGTCGAGGGCGCTGCGGGCGAGATCGCGGGCCTGTTCGGCGCTGCGGCAGTCCTGTTGGGCGGCTCGCAGGGCCCGCACGCCGTCGTGGCGGGCGGTGGCGAGCGCGGCGGACCGCTCGGCGAGCCGGGCGGGTTCGGCGTCGGCCGGAGTCCAGGCGATGCCCGCGGTGCGGGCGTGGTCGGCGACGGCGGCGGCGTCACGGGAGACGGCGGCCTCGAGTTCGGCGGCGAGCTGGGCCGCGCGTTCTGCTTCGGCGCGGGCGCGGCCGGTGGCGGCGGTGCGGCGTTCGCGTTCCGCGGCGGCCTGCTGGGCGGTGTGCTCGCAGGTGCGCACCAGGCGTTCCAGGTCGGCGAGCTGCTCGACGGCCTGGTAGGCGGCGGAGGAGCGCAGCTGGTCGGGGCGGGCACGCAGGGCGATGAGCGCGGCGTCGGCGCTCTCGGCGCGCGTCTCGGCGGCGGCCTGCTGCTCGCGGGCCGCCGCCAGCTGTGCCGCGGCGGTGTCCAGGGCGGCGGTGCGGGCGGCGGTCTCCGTGCGGCGGGCGGTGAGCCGGTCGGCGGCCACGCGGGCGTGGACGCGCAGGTAGGTGGAGTAGCCGGCGAGGAAGGCCCGGGTGGCGTCGTCCGCGGCGGCCAGCCCTTCCAGGGTGCGCTGCACGGACTCCATGTCGTCGAAGGAGCGGGCCGCTTCGGCGATCAGGTCGTCGTCCAGCGGGCGCAGGCCCTCGGTGAGGGTGTCCGAGAGCTTGGCCGGGTCGAGGTTCTTGGCGAGCTGCGGGCGGCGCAGCGTGAGGATGAGGGTGAGCAGTTGCTCGTACCGCTCCCGGCCGAGGCCGAACAGCCGCTGGTCGACGGCGGCGCGGTAGTCGGTCGGGGAGGCGATCAACTCGTGGCTGAGCTCGGCGGCGAGCTGCTTCTTCGTCATCGGCCGGTCGTCGTCGGTGAGGAGGGAGAAGTCCTCACCGACACGGCCGTCGGTGACGAAGTGCCAGCGGGCGGGGGTGTCGCGGTGGCGCTGGGCGTGCAGGCCGATGCCGCAGGTGACGGCCTCGCCGCTGTCGCGGTGGGTGAACTCGATCCAGACGTAGCCGAGTGCGCTGTCCTGCCCGCGAAAGAGCAGGTTGGACTTCATCGTGCGGTCCTCGGCCGCGAACGGATTGAGCCGCTTGGGGTCGATACGGCCGTCGAGGACGAACGGGAAGAGCACTTCGAGGGCCTTGGTCTTGCCGGAGCCGTTGGGCCCGCGCAGCACCAGCCAGCCGCCCGCGAAGGAGAACTCCTCGTCCCGGTAGTCCCAGAGGTTGACGATCCCGGCGCGAGTGGGGACGTAGCGGGCGGCCGAGGTGGGGGCAAGGGTGCTGGCCGGGGTGCTCACGGCGTCGGGTCCTTCACGGTTGCGTCGGCGAACAGGGGGGTCTGGGCGGCGGGCCGAGGGGCGGCGATACGGGACTTCACGCGGGCGCTGACCCCGCGGTAGCGGGCGAGGAGCGGAAGCGCGAGGACTCCGCCGTCGACGCGGGCGACCAGTGATAGGGCGGCCAGCAGGTCCAGGACCTGGGCGAGCAGCCGGTCCGGGTCCTCGCGCAGGTCGGCGGCGAAACCCTTGCCATACTCGCCGATGATCTCCTTGAGCCTGCCGCGCAGCCAGGAGTCGGTGACAAAGGGGTAGCGGATCTCCTCCCGCTCGTCCTCTGTCTCCTCCGCCTCGCGTGTCTCGTACGCAGGCTCCTCCTCCGGTGCGGAAAGCTCGGCGAGCAGTCCGCGCGCCGGGAGAGCCGCGTCGATGCGGCGCACGCGCGCGGCGAGGCGTTCCGCGGCGGTCGGAGCGGGCAGCAGGTCGGGGGCGTGCCGCCCGGTGCGCCGGGCGGCGTCGCTGATGCGGGCGCCAAGGAGCAGCGCGGCCTGGGCGACCGTACCTCCACCGGGGAAACGGATGTCGGACAGCCTGCCGGAGGTGTCGACGAGCGCGACGCCCTCGGCACGGCGCTCCACGGCAAGGCCGGTCAGGCGCTGAAGGTCCTCGGCGAGTGAGGGGGCACGCAGCTGGCCGAGCAGTTCGGGGTCGGCGTCGGCGTAGTACGCGACCGGGTTCTCCAGAACGAGACGGCGAGCACGGCGGGCCTGATCGCGGCGCTGCACGTGGCGGCCCGTGGCCAGGCCCAGCGCGCTGCCGGAATCGAGGAGCCCGGTCACCGAGGTGAGGTGTTGCAGGACTCGGGTGGGCTGGTGGACGGCGGTGAGGATCTCGCGGTCGATGTCATACAGGGCCTCCGCACGCTCGGGGTCGCCGGCCCAGGCGGTGGCGGAGCCGTCGGTGATGGAGAGGGCGCCGCGCTCGGTGAGCCAGGTGACGGCGTCGACGAAGGCGTCCCGGTCGGTCTTGCGGGTGGTGTCCAGGCCGAGGCCGTCGATGCGCGCGGCGTCGGCGGCGACCGCGTCGGCGAGTTCGCCGAGGGCGACCTGCGCACCGTGGCGGCCGAGGGCGGCGAGGGTGAGGACGAGGTAGGCGTAGCGGCGCCGGTCGAAGGGACGGCCGGCGCGGGTGACGGCGGGCCGTGTCGCGTCAAGGTGGTCCTGCACGCGCAGCAGCCGGGCGGTGTCGGCCGTGGTGACGAGCCGGTAGCCGAGGACCTCCATGAGGTCGGTGCGCAGCTGCGCCGCCCAGCGGCGCACGGTCGGCAGGGCCACCCGGTCCGGATACGAGGATGTGATCAGCGGATGCCGCAGGGCCAGCCTAACGGCTTTCTGGTAGTCGGCGAGTTCGAGAGGTGAAACGTGCTCGGCGACACGCTCCGCTGCCCGTCGCCCACCGCCACCCGGAGCGGAGGTGCTTCGCTCCGCACTCATGCCGTGACCTCCAGTCGCAGCCCGTTCAGGTGCAGGTTGCCGCGGACGGTGTGCACCGTGGTGGAGCCCTCGACGGGGCTGAGGGTGAGGCGTACGCCGTGGGCGGAACCGGAGCCGGCGGTGACGCTGCGGCTGGCCGGCACGCGAGCGGCGAGCGCCACGTCCATCAGCGCCAGCAGGACCCGCGTCTCAGCCTCGCCCAGCACCCTGCCATGCGCTCCGTCCGTAGCGAGCGAGGCAGCAGCCGTGCGGCGCTCGGCCTGCTGCTTCAACTGCTCGGCGCGCAGCCGTTCCCGCTGGGCTTCATTGCGTTCGATGCGGCCGGGGCCGTGCAGGCCGGGGCTGCGGCCGGACTGGACCAGGGTGCGCGCCAGCTCGACCGGTTCCGCCTCCCACCAGGACGTACGTCCCGCGATCAGCTCGGGGTCGGCGTACGGGACGGCGATGTGGCGGGGCGCGCCGAGCCCGAAGGCGGCTTGGAAGAGGGCGTGCGCGTCCTCGTCGCTCTCGCAGGAGGTGAACCACTGGGCGAGGTGCCGCAGTTGACTCTCCCGGCTCACCCCGCCGCGGCGGGCCTCGGTGACCCGGCGCAGCAGGGCGAGGACGGAGCGGATGGCGGTGACGGTGGCGTCCTGCAGCCGCTCGGCCTCGCTGTGCTCGCGCTCCGCGAACCAGTGGACGATGCCCTGCCAACGCTGCCGCCAGTCCGCGAGGCGTTCGGCGGGGCTGCGGAAGAGCCGCTCGTCGGCCTCGGCGGCGTGCTCGACCATCCGGTCGACGCCGGTGACGGCGGCCTTCCCGACGGCCTCGGCGAGCAGCGGGGCGTAGCGGCCGAGCTCGGCGGTGAACTCCCGCATATGCGCCAGCAGAGCGTCCTTGTGAGCGAGGAACACCTCGGGCCGGGCGTCGTTGGTCCGTGCCAGGTCGCCGAGCATCAGGTAAAACCGGGCGGCGCGCTGCGCCATCTCGCTCAGTACGGAGTCCAGGCGGCCGAGCTTGCGGTACACCTCCTCCGCGTCGCCGGCGGCGTTGGCGTCGGCCAGCGCGTGAAGGTCGGCGAGGATGTCAGGGAAGACGAGCCGGGACAGCTGGGCATCCTCCAGCCGCGCGCCGAGTACGTCCTCCACCGCCCGGTAGGCCCGGTAGCCGGCCTGGGTGAACTGGTAGACGTAGTGCCGGTTGCGGTACTCGGCGAGGTTCGCGGCGCGTGTCCCGTCGTACGACCGGTCGAGGACCTGCCAGTCGGCGAGCGCGTCGAGCAGCGGCTGCACGTCCCCGACGGCCGCCGCGCCGGGGTGGTCGGCGGCGAGCCGCTTCAGGAGCCTCGCCGCGTCCGAGGCGTGCAGCAGCACCTGGTAGTTGGCCCGCCCCCGGTCGAAGGCACGCAACAGCCACAGGTATTCGTGGCGCTTCTCGGCGGCTGCGAAGTGGAACAGCCGCAGCCGGTCGTCCAGGGTGAACGCGTCGATACCGAAGGCGTCCTCGTCGGCGGATTCCGGGGCCGCGGGCTCGTCGGTCACGGGTACGATGGCTCTCTCGTTGGGTCGGGGACGGCATGAGCGACACCCAGTCTGCCGTACGGGCCACCGTCTCCTTCAACGCGCTCCTCGCGTTGCGCTCCCTGTGCTACCGTACGCCGCCCTCCACAGCCCCTGCCGAATTTCCCGCCCTCATAGCGGACAGGTCGTGGCACCGGATACCCGCACCACCGTCATTGGCGTCGGCCTCCGCGGCCGGACGCCATGCGGGGCCATTCCCGCCGACCGGAAATTCGCGCCTGCGTGCCATCGCCAACACGAGACACCACGGGGGCACCCGCAGCGTGGCGCTCACGGCGCGGGGGGCGTTAGGGTTAGGCCTGAACGTATCTCGTTAAGGCTCATCTTAACAAAGTGGGAGGGGCATGGCGGAACAGCTGGGAAAGCCGGAGCGACTGCTGGACCGTGACCACGAGTGGGCCCTGCTGAACGACTTCCTCGCCGAGCCCGCCCCCGAGCTGCGGCTGGCCATCGTCTCGGGGCGGCGGCGGAACGGGAAGTCGTTCCTGCTGGAGGCTCTCACAGAGGCGGTGGGCGGGCTGTATCTGACCGCAGTGCAAGAGGAAGGCCGGGTGCCCGCGCTGCACCGGTTCACCGAGGCGATCGCCGCGCACGCGGGGGTGCGGCCCGGGGCGATGCGGCTGGACGACTGGCGGGATGTGCTCACCGCCGCGCTGGAAGTGGTGAACCGGGCCTCGGGGGCGCCGCTGATCGTCATCGACGAGCTGCCGTACCTGCTGCAGCACTCCCCGGAGATCCCCGGGTTCCTGCAACTGCTGTACGACCAGTCGCAGTCAGGCAAAGCCCCCGGCGGCCGGATCGTGCTGTGCGGCTCGGCGATGAGCGTGATGTCGGAGCTGCTGTCCGGCACCAAGCCGCTGCGCGGCCGGGCCGTGCTGGACCTGCGTCTGCCGGCCTTCGACTACCGCACCGCCCGCATCCACTGGGGGATCGAGGATCCGGCGGTGGCACTGCAGGTCGATGCCGTGCTGGGCGGCGCCCCCGGCTACCGGCCGCTGGCTGCGGGACCGGCGCCGCAGAGCGAGGCAGAGTTCGGCCCCTGGGTGGAGCGCACCCTGCTGGACCCGGGGCGGGCCCTGTACTCCCGGGTGGAGGCGGAGTTCCTGCTGCGCGAGGACCCGCGGATCACCCACCGCACGCTGTACTACGACGTGCTGTCCGCAGTGGCCCGGGGCGCCTCGACCCCCGCGAAGGTCGGTTCGATGCTGGAGCGCTCCCGCTCCGCCATGGTCGCTCCGCTGGAGGTACTCGAGTCCACGGGCTACCTCCGCAAGGAGCAGGACCTGCTGAAGGCACGGCACCCCGTCATCAGCGTGGCGGACCCGGTGATCCGCTTCAACCAGCTGATCACCCTGCCCATGGTGGACCTGGTGGAACGGCGGCGCGGAGCCCAGGTGTGGCAGTCGTCCCGGCCCACGTACCACTCGAAGATCCTCGGCCCGCACTTCGAGGAGACCGCGCGCGTGTGGGCCCGCTCCTTCGCCATCGACGAGACGGGGCTGTCGCTCGGCGCGGTGGGCACGGCGGAGATCGCCGACCCGGCCGCCCGGACCAGGCACGAGGTCGACCTACTCGCCGTGGCCCCCGGCGAGCGCCCGCAAAGCCCCCGGGCGGCCATCGCGCTGATCGGCGAGGCCAAGGCCACCGTCCAGCCCCGCGGACTGAAGGACCTCGAGCGCCTCGAACATATCCGTGCCCTCCTCGCCGACCAGGGGCATCGACCCGATGACGCGGTTCTCGCGCTGTTCTCCCTGCACGGCTTCCATCCCGACGTCATCGACACCGCCAGGCGCCGCCGTGATGTCCTCCTGGTAGACATCGGAGCGTTGTACGGCGACGGGCCCCTCCGCGGCCTGGCATGACATGCGCCAGTGTCGCGGGACGGACGCCATGGACCATTCCCGATGTTCCAGTGAGGGCTCGGGAAACCGACCGGGAACGCGGAAGTGCAGCTCCGACCTACCGCTTCAGCGACATCACCGCCTGGATGGTCAGCGCATCCCCATTGATGTGGGGCTCTTCCCGTCCCCATCCTCCATGTCCCCCGCCGGGGGCACCCTGCATGAGGTGCCCAAAGACCCCGTCACCAGCGGAAACGCTGAGGCCGGGGTCTTCGTGTTTGTGCAGGCGTATGCCGCCCGAAGCGGCTCCCGAGTTCGACAGTTGGTGGGCATGCGGCGGTGCCGGATCCGTGGGCTGACCTGGGGCGATGGGCATGAGGACGCTCCGGGGCCGTTTGCCCACGGCTCCGGAGGGCGTTTTCCCAGGTCAGGAGCTATTCGGGGGTCTTCAGGCCGCTCATCTTTGGCGGGATGGGCACGCCGCAGTCCTTGTAGAGTTTGGCCTGGGTGTCGGTCAGGCGGGTGGTTTGCTGGAGGCTGCCGGCCATCGTAGTCGCGCAACAGCTCTTCGATCTTGCGGTTGGCGACTCCCTATAGGCCGTCGCTCGCCAAAGCCACAGGCAGTCTGAGGCGGCAAAGGCGATCGCTGTCAGCCCGTCGTCGCCCCTCCCTTAGTGCGTTGTGGCAAACCGGATCTTGTTCGAGCGGCAGCGGGTGATCGTCTGGACTGAGGTTCGGGTGCGGTCGAGGGCATGAGAGAACGGGCCCCTTGGTAGTGACGCGGTTACGACACCAGCACGACCAAGGAAGCCCGTTGCCTGATCAGTTGAGCAGTACCACTGTGGCTGCGTCCACTGCGGTCACCCCTGGGTGTGACTGCTACGTGCACCGGTTCGGTTCGATCGCTCCGGGACAGCGGGCGCGCTGCTATCCGAGTGACATGACGGACGCAGAGTGGGCCGAGGTCCGCTCCGCAATGCCGGTGCCGGCCTGGCTCCTGAAGCGGGGCGGGCGTCCGGAGGCGTACTGCCATCGCGAGATGCTGGACGCTGTGCGCTACCTGGTCGACAACGGCGTGAAGTGGATGGCCATGCCGGTCGACTTCCCGTACTGGCGCGCGGTCTACGACTTCTTCCGCCGGTGGCGGGCCTGCGACTACGTGCGTGAACTGCACGAACGCCTGCGCCGCACGGCGAGGGAACGCTCAGGCCGCAACACTGAGCCCAGCGCGGGAGTCATCGACAGTCAGTCGGTGGACGCCTCCGAGACCGTCGGCCAGGACAGTCGCGGATACGACGGCGGCAAGTCACGTGATGGGCGCAAGCGCCACATCCTGACCGATACCGAGGGCCTGCTCTTGGAAGTGACCGTGACCACGGCCGATGTGCACGACTCCAAGGCCGCCCCCGCGCTGCTGGAGACATTCATGGACCAGCCGGGCCGCCTGCTGAAGCTGGTGTGGGTCGACAGCGCCTACCAGGGCCCCGCACTGGCCGAGGCGTTCGCCCGCCACGGAGTGCGCGTCGAGGTCGTGCGCCGCTCCGACGACAGGCGCGGATTTGTCGTACTGGCCCGCAGGTGGGTGGTGGAGCGCACGCTGAGCTGGCTGTCGCGCTCACGCCGCCTCAACCGCGACCACGAACGCCGCCTCGACCACCACGCCCAGATGGTGTGGTGGGCCGCCGTGATCAGGCTGTCCCGGCGCCTGGCCGGGGACGCTCCGCGCTGGCCGGAGAAGCGTCCCGGCCGACTGCTGAAGGCGCGGGCATGAACCGTCCGTCCTTCGCCCGCACCAGCCAGCCCCGCTTCTCCAGCACGTAGGCACGGTGACGGATCTTCTCCACCTCGTTCTTGATCTCCGCTTCGCGGCCCACCGCCCGCGTCAGCTCCACCCCGTTCATCGGCCCCGAGGCGGTCATCACCGCGGCGAACACCTCCCGATACAGGCCGCCGAGCACCTCCTCGCCCATGCCCGACCGCCACACCGGCGGCCGCTCGCCATGCCCCGCGCCGGGGCCGCTCGATCCCACGGCGGCAGCCATCTCACCACCGGACGGCACGGAAACCGGCGTATTCACCGGGCTCTCCCCGGCCAGCACCGACACGAGCTCCTCACGCCCCACCCGGGCCCGCTCGACTCGCTCCCGCGCGGCATCCACCTCGGCCTGAGCCTGCTCCAGAACTTCCGTCCAGGACTCCAGATCCTGCCTCGCCCGCGCCTCACGCTGTTCCATCAACCCCAGCACCGACGGCATCGCACCCTCCTCGATCCACGACAAGTCGTCCGCTGCCTGCCCCCACCCCTCCACGATCATGCCCCGCACACGAAGAAGTCCCTGTTCATCGAACAGGGACTCCCTTTGCCACAACGCACTTAGCCTTGATCCACCGACGTGGTCTGAAATGGATCTTCTGACGGGTTTTTGAGCGGGTTCCGGGTCGGTGTCTGTGCCTGGGCAGGTGGTATCTGGTGGTCTGCCCAGCTTTTCCACGGTTCGGTTCCGGTCGGGCCCTGGCGGGCGGGGTGGGCAGGGGCTGTCAGCCGGGTTCGGGCGGGGCGTGGGCGGTGTCGAAGAGGTGTGTACAGGCGTGCTGCCAGCGCCAGTTGTGCGGTAGGTGCAGGGTGAGGCGCCGGGCGGAGCGGGCGATCCGGGCGGGGACGTGGATCAGGTGGGCGCG
>NZ_JBVHHL010000019.1:0-138088 GCF_055561075.1 Streptomyces sp. NPDC022910 | reverse complement strand
TTGATGCCGAGGTCGATACCGACTGCCGCGTCGGGGCGGGCGACGCGGCGGATCTCCCGCGCGGCCTCGACCTGGAAGGCGACAAACCAGCGTCCCGACGCCGTCGAACAGGCGCGGCCGCGTCGTCCCCCGCTGCCCACACGTCCGGCACCACGTCCGTCTCCGTACCCACGCGGAGGTCGGCCCGTACGACGAGCAGACCGCGCTCATCGACCGGACGGTCCGTGTGGTTGTGAACGATGGGGTTCGACGCGTTACCGGCAGCCCACACGATCAGGCCCGATTCGAACTCCTTTCCGTTCGAGAGCACGACGTGGCCGTCCTCGGCTGAGATGAGCTGGGTGTTCAGATGCACCTCGGCTCCCCGTCTCTCCAAGGACTTGACCACCCACGCACCAGGTTTGTCACTTACCTCGGGAAGGATCCGGCCGCGCGCTTCCACCAGGTGGAAGTCGAGCTCTTCCGCGTCGAGTTCCGGGTAGTGCTTCAGCAGTGCGGTCGCCAGGGCCAGCAGCTCACCGAAACCCTCCACACCGGAGAATCCGCCACCGACGAAGGTGACCGTGAGGAACTTGCGGCGCTCGGGACCGCGCGGCAGTGTCGCTGCCCGGTCGAACGAGGTCAGCAGCCGGTCACGGATGGCGACGGCCTCCTCGACGTGCTTCAGGCCGAAGGCCTGTTCACTGAGTCCCGGTATGGGGAAGGTGCGGGTGACCGCCCCCGCCGTGACCACGAGAATGTCGCAGTTCAGTTGATAGTCCGGTCCGATCTCCGGCCGGACGGTGACGGTCCGGTCGCTGTTGCGGATCTCCGTCACCGTTCCGGCGATCAGCCGAGTACGGCGCAGATGCCGTCGGAGTGACACGGCGGCGTGCCGTGCCTCCACGGACCCGGCCACGACCTCCGGCAGAAACGGTTGGTACGTCATATACGGACGCGGGCCGACGACGGTGACACGCGCCTCGCCTCGGCGCAGCTTCTTCTCAAGGCCCCACGCAGTGTAGAAGCCCGCGTACCGGCCGCCGACGATCAGGATCTCACGCACGGTGTCGTCTGTTCCTCTCGGTTCCACCCTTACAGACAGGCCAGAACCGCCGGTTGTGACAACCGTTCGTCACCCACCACCCCAGCCGCGGCGCCACCCTCGAACTGCGGGCGTCAGCACACGGATCAGGTGAGGCCGCAGGCCCATCGCTCAGGCGGACGCTGACGGCTGCAAGGGCACCTGCACAGGCGTGAAGTCCGGTCGGGAGCGCGTCGTTCCGCCTGCCCGGTCAGGCGGCGTACTGATACGCCGGGTAGGTCAGGTATCCCGCGTCGCCACCCTGGTAGTACGTGGACTCGTCGGCCGGTGCGATCGGCAGTCCGGTGCGGAGCCGCTCGACCAGGTCCGGGTTGGCGATGAAGGCGCGACCGAAGCTGATCAGATCCGCTCCCAGACCGAGCCAGTGGTCGGCGCCGGCCCGGTCGGCCTGCTTCGGTCCCATGGGGAGCACCGGATTCACGATCATGGTGCCCGACCATGCGTGGCGCAGTGCGACCAGCACCTCCTCCTCGGCTGTGGCCTCGAGGTGGACGTAGGCCAGTTCGAAGCGGGCCAGTTCGGCCAGCAGCGCGGTGTACAGCTCCGGCACCTCGGTCTCCTCGACGCCCCAGAACGTGCCGGCCGGGGAGAGCCTGATCCCGGTGCGGGCCGCGCCCACGGCGTCCACCGTGGCGGCGACCGCCTCGACGGCGAAACGGATGCGGTTGGCCACTGAACCGCCGTAGCGGTCGGTGCGCAGATTCGCGTTGGACGACAGGAACTGCGAGATCAGATAACCGTTGGCACCGTGAAGTTCCACACCGTCGAATCCGGCGTCGACGGCCCGCCGGGCGGCCCCGGCGTAGGTACGGGCCTGCTCGGGCACCTCGGAGGTCTCCAGGGCTCGGGGAACCGGAGCGGGCTGCGGCCCGGTTGGGGTGAAGACGTCGCCGACGGCGGCGACAGCGGACGGTCCGACCGGCTGCATGCCGGTGGTGGACGGGTGCGAGACCCGGCCACCGTGCATGATCTGGGCGAAGATGCGTCCGCCGTTGGCGTGCACGGCGTCGGTGACCGGGCGCCAGGCTGCCACCTGCTCGGCGGTGTGCAGGCCCGGCGTGCCCGGGTTGGACTGCCCGGCCACACTCGGCTGCACCCCCTCGCTGACGATCAGGCCGGCGGTTGCGCGCTGGGCGTAGTAGACCGCCATCGACGGGGTCGCGAGGCCCCCGGCCGCGGCCCGCACACGGGTCATCGGAGCCATCACCACCCGGTTGGGCAGCCGCAGTTCACCGAGGCGGTGGGGGTCGAACAGCGTGGTCATGCCGGAACTCCTTCTTGTTGGTCCGGAGGCCTCCGTACGGCGGCCCGGCAAGTACGCTAAAACCTGACACCGATGTGAGAGGCAAGTCGCGTGTCCCAGGTCACAACAGGAGGACAGGTGCGAATCGGGGAGCTCTCGGCGCGGACCGGCGTCAGCGTCCGTTCGCTGCGCTACTACGAGGAACAGGCGCTGATCACCAGCACTCGCAGCGTCGGCGGCCAGCGGCACTACACGGACGGTGAGGTCGAGCGGGTCGCCTTCATCCAGCGCTTGTACGCTGCCGGTCTTTCCAGCCGCACCATCCTCGAACTGCTGCCCTGCGTCGACTCGCCCAGCGACGAGAACTCCGACGCCGCGATGAAGCGGATGGGGCAGGAACGCGAACGGCTCTCCGCCCATATCGAGGACCTGCTCCGAACCCGCGATGCGCTCGACGCCCTGATGGCCGCGGCCCAGGCCCACCGCGATGCCCGCCCGGCAGCCTGAACGAGTGGCGTACAGCCATCGCCGCAACACCCGTCGATGACCTAATTTCAGGAGTCATCCGTCCGACCAAAAATGCCCGGGTGAAGGGCGTGGTGGAACAACAGAGGAGCGCTTTCATTCTGGTATCCCCCAGCCTGATCCGGCAAGCGGGAACTGCACGGCATTTTGTGATGCTGCACAAGTGGGAAGCCGGCCGGCAGCTCGGTCGATGAGAACCCTTCAGGTGCCCAGTGGTGTGTTCGGGTGTGCCGTGTAGGAACGACCGTCGTACGGGGCACGACCGGTGGGATTGCCGCGGAGTCGGGGCCCCGAGGCCCGAATTCACCGCAACGCACCTCTGCGGATCCGTCTCGCGAGAGTCCCGAGGCGACATATACCCGCAACAAGCCGGGAGTTGACAGGTCGCCCATCGCATCGGCTAATTGGTCGTCCGCACTTCATGTGCATTCGCTTTCCTTCGGCCCCGCTTTCAGGGCCCCTCATGATTGGTGAATCGTGCCGATATCCACTCATGCGAGAGGCGCGTCGTCGGCCCTTCGCATCATCAGTCGCGGCGCAGCGGTTCTCGGTGTCGCGGCGTTGGCGCTACTGGGCGTCCAGCCGCTTGCGTACGCCGCGCCGCCCCCCGTCGCGCCGTCCCCGACCAGGCCGGTCCAGGACACATCCGACGCCGAGCCCGACTTGGCACCCGTCTGCGGCACCCCGGCCAAGGGGCACGCCTCGTGCTACGCCATGCGCACGACGGACCAGCCGACCAAGTTGCGGCTGAGCGCGTCCGAGGTTCCGGCCGGGCTGGGTCCCCAGGACATTCAGAGTGCCTACCACCTGCCCGCGAACGGTGGCGCCGGCCAGACCGTCGCGATTGTCGACGCCTACGACAACCCCAACGCCGAAGCAGACTTGGCCGTCTACCGCAGCCAGTACGGCCTACCGCCCTGCACCACCGCCAACGGCTGCTTCAAGAAGGTGGACCAGCGCGGCGGCACCAACTACCCGCGGTCCAGCGACGACTGGGTGGGCGAGATCGCCCTCGACCTCGACATGGTCTCCGCGGCGGCGCCCGGGGCCAACATCCTCCTGGTGGAAACCGACAACGACGATCTGAGCAATCTCGCCGCCGGTGTGGACCAGGCTGTGGCACTCGGCGCCAAGTACGTCTCGAACTCCTACGGCAGGACAGGCGACTTCCCGACCGATCTGGCCACCTACGGGTCCTCCTACGACCACCCCGGCGTCGCCGTGGTCGCCGCGAGCGGCGACAACAAGTACGGCGTCTCCTTCCCGTCGACCCTGCCGTTCGTCACCTCGGTCGGCGGCACCACCCTCACAGCCGACCCGGCCGGCGTCCGCGGCTGGTCGGAGACCGTCTGGGCCAGGGACTTCTACGGGCCGGGCTCCGGCTGCGCCCAAAACCAGTCGAAACCCGCCTTTCAGAAGGACACCGGCTGCACGGGACGAAGTGTCGCGGACGTCTCCGCAGTGGCTGACAACGTTGCCGTCTACCTGACCTACGGCTCACAGGGCAAGGGCTGGCAACGGTACGGCGGCACCAGCGCCGCGACGCCAGTGATCGCCTCCATCTACGCGCTGGCGGGTCCTCCACGCCCCGGCACCTACCCCGACTCCTATCCCTACGCAGCGGGTGGCGCCGGTCTCAACGACATCACCACCGGGTCCAACGGAAGCTGCTCCGCCGCGTATCTGTGCAACGCCAGCACCGGCTACGACGGCCCGACCGGCCTGGGCACCCCCGCGGGCCTCGCCGCTTTCCGCAGCGGACCGCACGGCACACTTTCCGGTACCGTGAAAGACGCGGTCACCGGCAAGCCCGTCGCCCACGCGACCGTGGGATCGGGACTGGACATCGCCACGACCGACACGGAAGGGGCGTACACGCTGGACCTTCCGGCCGGCTCGGTCAAGGACCTTACGGTGAGGGCCTTCGGTTACACGACGACCACGCCGGTCACGCTCGACATCGCGGACGGCCAGGCCCTGACCCGCGACTTCAGGCTCTCCCCGATCCCTCGCGAACGCGTCCGCGGCACCGTCGAAGACGGATCAGGACACGGCTGGCCGCTCTACGCCCGCCTTGCGGTCAGCGGGTCCCCCGAAGCGCCGGTCTGGACCGATCCGGTGACCGGCACATACGAATTGTCTTTGCCGAAGGGTAGCGACTACACCCTCGACGTCACTGCCGACCTGCCCGGTTACGAGCTCCTGACACGGAAGGTGACGGTTCACGACAAGCCGGTCACCGCGGACATCGCCCTCACCGCCGACCCCGACGCGGCCACCGCCGTCGGCTACCGGCTCGAAGCTGCGGACCGCACGGAGACGTTCGACTCCACCACAGCCGCACCCCAGGGCTGGAGCGTGGTGAACGCGGCGGGTACCGACAACGGATGGGAGTTCGACGACCCGATCCAACGCGGCAACGTCACCGGCGGTGATGGCTCCTTCGCCGTCGTCGAGAGCGACAACTGGCCGATCGGACCTCATCAGGACAGCCAGCTGATCAGCCCCGCGTACGACCTGTCCGCCGCTCAGTCGGCGGAACTCACCTTCAAGACCGCGTACGTGTACAACCCCAACCAACAGCACATGACCGTGGACGCCAGCACGGATGACGGCGCCACGTGGGAGAACGTCTGGTCCGGGCCCAAGGTCAGCGACTCCGAGCAGCGCCTGACCGTGCGCGCACCGCTGCGGCAGTACGCAGGACACAAGTCCGTACGGCTGCGCTTCCACTTCGTCGCGAACTGGGGATATTACTGGTCGCTCGACGACGTGAACGTCCAGACCCGTGTCCTCGTGCCGACGCCCGGCGGTCTGACCGTCGGCACCGTACGGGACGCCAGCAGCGGCGCCGGCGTGGTCGGTGCCGCCGTCAGCGACACCACGGACCCGGCCGAATCCACCGTCACCACGGCCACTCCGGACGACCCGGCCGTCGGGGACGGGTTCTACACCTTGTTCTCGATGAATCCGGGCACTCACACCCTCCGTGTCACGGCGCCCGGTTACGCCGCCTTGACCCGGAAGACGACGGTGCATCCCGATCGGACCAGCCACAAGGATCTCGCTCTCAAGGCCGGGCGTGTGACCGTCGCACCAGGCAGCGTCAGTGCCACGGTCACCCAGGGCGGGCGCACCACTGCGCGGCTGGTACTCGCCAACACAGGCACGTGACCGCGACCGTCCGACTCACCCAGCCGACCGGAACCGACTGGCTCAAGCCCGGCGTCTCACAGCTCACGCTGAAGCCCGGACATCCGACGACCGTGACCATCACCCTGGACTCGTCATCCACGGGTGAGGGAGGGGCGGGCGATTACAGCACCCGGCTCGACCTCGCGGCAGACACGCCCTACCCCGCGATATCGGTTCCAGTGACCCTGCACGTCGAGGGCCGCCGCCAGGGTCCGTCACCGCAGAAATCCTCCCCGGAGCGGGAACCACACGAGTATGACCGCCGCCTCACATGAGGTGGCGGTCTTCTCACTCCGGGTGGCGATGCCGCGCAAGTCCGTGGGCCCCGTTGAAACCCCGACGCAGCGCAAGGACGCGGCTGTCGGAGGCCGTGTGCTTCGCACCTGCGCAACTGCGCGTACTCCCCCAGGACTTCCCCTTGTCATTTTGTGCGTGAGGCAGCGAAGGTGCAGGGCGAGCCGCGGGCGCGATGGTGCGCCGCACGTCTGATCTCCCACTACCGGGCCCGGGCCGCGCCGGGCCGTCGGAGGCGCTTGTACATGTCATCACGCATACCGCGTCGGCCCGTTCGCAGACCGGGCCGCGCCGGTCTGGCCGCCCTGCTCGCTGTCACGGCCGCCCTGGGCGTCACCGGCTTGACCTCTCCCGCTCAGGCGGCCGGTCCGGCGGTTGCGGGCGGGGACTCCGCGAGTCCGGGGACCGAGACTCCCGCCTTGGTGGACGGGCTGGCGGACGCGGTGGACGCGTCCGTGCCGGCCGCGACCGCGGCCCGGAGCCATCTGGCGGGTCACAAGGACCGCTACCGCATTCCCTCCCCCGGCAGGGACCTGGTCACCGACACCGTGACCGCGGACGCCGACGGCACCGAGACGGTGCGCCTGGACCAGAAGCTCCGCGGAGTGCCGGTCCTCGGCGCCCAGTACATGGTGCGCATGACCCACAAGAACGGCAAGCGGACCGTCACCGGCACCTCCGGCTCCTACTTCACCGCCCTCGACGTAGACACCGACAAGGCGACTTTGCCCGTCGGCACCGCCGTGGACAACGCGGTGCAGCACGTGCGGGACGGGCTGGCCAAGGGGGGCTACCGCCCCAGCCACAAGAGGAGCGGGGCGGATGTCCTGTCGGGCATCGACCGCGGGCTGACGATCCTGCCCACGGGCAAGGGTGTTCTGGCCCGTCATGTCACCGTGCGCGGCTCCGACCCGGCCACCGGCACACCGGTGGTGCAGGAGGTGTACGTCGACGCCGCCACCGGGGTCGCGCTGTTCGAGTCCGGCGGGTTGCCGACCTTCATCGCGCCCCGGCAGGCCGCCGACGCCCACCCGAGCGG
Organism: Streptomyces sp. NPDC022910; assembly: GCF_055561075.1. Taxonomy (NCBI): domain Bacteria; kingdom Bacillati; phylum Actinomycetota; class Actinomycetes; order Kitasatosporales; family Streptomycetaceae; genus Streptomyces; species Streptomyces sp. NPDC022910. The sequence goes on along the minus strand of NZ_JBVHHL010000019.1, from coordinate 130,708 downwards.
CACGTCGGCGAAGCCGGGCAAGCCCGGCCAACCCGGGTCCGAGTCGGCGAGCGTCACCGGAAGCGGCACCCTGCTCAACGGCTCCAACGTGCCGCTGTACCTGACGAAGGACGCAACCACCGGCGCGTATCTGCTGCGCGACACCGTGCACATGGCCGACACCAAGCAGCACAACGTCATCCAGACCTGGGACGCCTCCAGCCTGTGGTACCAGGACGTCTCCGGCGTATGGCCGGACGGCGTCGTGCCGTACGCCTCGCCCACCCCGAAGGCCGGCCCGGGGCTGACCGCCTCCGGCGCGGTCGACGCGCACTGGGCGGCCGGGAAGGTGTACGAGTTCTACCGCGACACCTTCAAGCGCAACAGCCTCGACGGCCAGGGCATGGCGATCAACTCCCTGGTCGGCGTGACCGACTACGGCAGCCCGTTCGTCAACGCCTTCTGGGACCACACCAAGATGGTGTACGGCACCGGCGACGACGAATACCGCTCACTGGCGTCCGACCTTGACGTGGTCGGTCACGAGATGACCCACGGCGTGGTCGAGCACACCGCGAACCTCGTCTACTCGGGCCAGTCCGGCGCCATGAACGAGGCGCTGGCCGACTACTTCGGCAACGTCATCGACGTCACCGTCAACCACACCCCGATGAGCGACCCCGAGGCCGGCCTGATCGGCGGCGACCTGTGCCGCACCCGGGCGCCCGAGGAGTGTGCCTTCCGCGACCTCAACGACGGCCACACCACGAAGAGTTTCCTCGGCCTGCCCCTCGGCTCGGCCTACGACAACAGTGGCGTGCACGTCAACTCCACCATATTCAGCGGCGCGTTGTGGGACATCCGCGAGAGCCTCGGCGGCTCGCTGACCGACCGGATCGTCTACCGGGCACTGACCTCCTACATTGCCCCGCTGGACGGCTTCGACAAGGGCCGGGACGCGGTCATCGCGGCGGCGAAGTCGCTCGGAGTGAACGGCGGCAAGCTGGCCGCTGTGAAGAAGGCGTTCGCAGCCCACGGCGTCGCCCCGGGCTGGGAGAAGGGCCTGGGGCTGGACAGCGAGGTGCTGCTCGGCAGGCTCGGCACCCTGATGCAGTACGTCGGTACAGGCAACACGCCCAGCACCGGCGGCGGCTGGTGGGCCGTTCCCAAGTCCAGCCCCGACAGCACCGCCGCGTACTCCGTGTGGGTCGGCCGCATCGACGGCAAGGGTAAGCCCCGGCAGGTCTCCCCGAATGACGGCCGGGTCCACCTCAGCGCGGTCACCGACGGAAAGCGCGTGGTGTGGGTGGCCGTCGGCGACGTCTCGCCCGACGACCCCTACTCCCACACGTACGACATCCTGTCCGCGCCGGTCGGCGGTGGGGCTCCGACGACGCTGTTCAGCACCACCGACCAGATCAGCGGCCTGAGCGTCGACGGTGACACGGTGGCGTGGTCCAACCGGGACGGGCAGACCGGGCTGCAGCGGGTTTACTACCTGAAGGGCAGCGCCACCACCCCGCAGTTGGTGCCGCTCGGCCGCGACTACAACCAGGCGGTCAGGCCGACAGTGAAGGACGGGCGCATCGCGTACATCCACGACGGTCTGTTCGACGGGGCCTACGGCGTCGTCATCGAGGTCTACGACATCAGGAGTGGCAAGACCACGGTCCTGGGTGCACCCTCCCAGCCGGAGTGGATCAGCGCCCCGGTGGTCACCGCGTCCGGGGTGTACTGGCTCATCGACACCGACTACACCGACGACGACCTGACCACCCTGCGCAGGGCGGCCCTTGACGGCTCCGGCGTCACCGACCTGATCCCGGAGAAGAGCCCGAAGCCGGTCCGCGCCTTCGGTCTCGCCGCCACGGACACGGCGGTCACCCTGACCGTGTACCCCTCGTACTCTCAGGCGTTCGAGGACTACAACGACTCCCTGGCAAAGCTCTACCAGTTCACCCCCAAGGGCGCCCCGCTCGGCCGCGTATCCTGCAGCGTCGGCCAGCAGTCGAGCGCGGCGGCCGACACCGGCAGCCGTGTCCTGTGGATGGACACCACCACGACGGACACCGACCTGGTGACCCGGGACCACCCGGCGGGCACCTGCGTCTGAGCCATTTCCGCCCGACCATGCCCTGGAGGGGCCCGTCCCGGCGTTCACCGGGGCAGGCCCCTTCGGCCTCCGCGAAGGCGGAACCCAGCAAGAAGCAGGCAGGGCCCGGGTCATCACGGGAACCGCTGCGGGCCGTTCGCCCAGGCGTTCGTTCAGCGCTGGTGGCACGGTGCGTGCCCACCTTGACGGTGCACGTCGCCCTCGGCAAGATCCCGCTGTCGCGGATTCGCGCAATGACGCACATGCGCGTTCGCCCCGCGGCCGACAGCGGAGACATACGATCGACGCCGATTCGCACAACAGCACAGGAGTGTCAGGCTGCATGGATGTCACGTCGGACGGCCCGTGGGCGGGAACCGGACTGGACGCGCTCAGCGGCCGGGCCCTGGAGTACCTGGTGAGCCACCCCTCCGCCGATTCCGCCACCGTTGCTGCCGCGGTCGGCACGTCATCGGAAGCGGCCGAGCGGGCGCTGCACGCCCTCGAGGACGTACTTCTCGTCATCCGTATCGCCGACCGGCCCCCGCGGTGGACGGCCGGCCCGCCGCGCTCGACCCTGGGATCCCTGCTGGCCCGCAAGCGCGGCGAACTGGCCCAGGCCGAGCTGTACATGGAGCGGCTCCACGAGATCTACCACTCCGTGTCACGCCCGCAGGCGCCACACCTGGTGGAAGTCCTGGAACACAGTGAAGAGGTCACCGCACGCTATGCGCATCTCCTCAAGGGCAGCACCCGCGAAGTGCTGCACCTGGCCAAGCCGCCGTATGTGACCGGGGCCGCAGGCGACCCGGGCCACGCTGACTCCGCCCAGGCAGCCGTCCAAGAAGGGGTACGGTTGCGGTCGGTCTACGACACCGAGGGCTTCACCGACGCGGTGTCACTGGAGACGGCACTGCGGGGCACCGCTGGAGGCGGTGAATTCCGGCTCAGCTCACGACTCCCCATCAAACTGGTCCTGTTCGACCGGACGGCCGCTCTTTTGCCCCTGCACGGCGACCGACCCCCAGCGGGATCACTCGTGGTCCACTCCCCCGCTCTCGTCGAGGCACTCGCCGCCCTGTTCGAGAACATCTGGGAACACGCGGCGCCGGCGTCACTGGAGAGCCGACAGGACTGGCCCTTCCCCCGCCAGACCCGAGAGACGACGCAGATCGACGAACGGACCCGGGAGATCCTCCGCCTCATGGCGACCGGAATGAAGGACGACGCCATCGCCCGAGTGCTCAATGTCAGCCGCCGCACCGTGCAAAAGCACGTGAGCGAGGCGGGTAGCGCACTCGGGGCCAGAACACGCTTCCAAATCGCACTCCTTGCAGCCGAGCGAGGCTGGCTGCGCCCAGGACCAGTGTCCTGACCCGTCAATTGTGCCCAGAATCGGGCACGGCTGTTGCGTATGGTCGAAAACGGCACTCAACGGCCGTCGTCACTTTCCCGGAACGCGCTCCAGGTCCATGTCCGGTCCGGATGCCGTCTGCCGGACACGAGTCAGAGCACAGGTCACTGGACAAGGCCACGTGTGGCGCGAGCACATTCCCACCGCCGGGAACTGGCCGTCGTCGCGGCCGCGGGCGCCCTCGCCGCCGGCTACCCCGCAGCTCAGGTACTGCTGCGGCTGCGCGGGCGCCGAGCGCCCGACGATGAGGTCCACCCCTCCGCTCTTCGCTTCGCGGGCGCACTCGTCGGCACCCCTTGTGGCTGCTGCCGCTGTGCCACCTCCACCCCACGACCCTCGACTCTGCCGCGACGATCACGTGGGCGGCCGTCGGCTCGCTGGTCAGCTTGAGCCTGTTCGCCTGGGCCTGGCGCGCCACGTCCGCATGCCCGAGGCGGCCAAATCGGCCGACGAGCCCGTCGAGAACGACGAGGAGCTGTTCCTGGCCGCCCGCTTCCTGGAGCACACCGACTTCGCCTAGCGGCCGCTCCAACCGGCCTCACCCGCATCATCCGCGCACTGGGCCCCTCGCAGGCCCCTGTGAACACCGCGCATCCCGAGCCATGACCGCAGGCCAAGGGCGCCTTCAGGTAGCGCCGGCACGTCGTGCCGGCTCTCGGTACCCCCTGCCCTTCCCGCGTGCCCAGAAGGCCGCCGCGTTAGACTCGCCGCCCGGATGCGGGAGGAACACATTCACATGAGCGCAGCACCCATACGTCTCGGCATCGTGGGCAGTGGCTGGCGGGCCGAATTCTTCACCCGCCTGGCCAGGGCGCTGCCCGAACGACTGGCGGTGACCGGCGTCGTGACACGCTCGGCCGTACGCGGTGCGCAGGTGGAGGCCGAGTGGGGGGTGCCCGCCCTCCGAAGGGTCGACGAGCTGTGCCGCACCGAGCCGGAGTTCGTGATCGCGTCGGTGCCCTGGCAGGTTACCCCCCAGGTCGTACGGGAACTCGTCGAGCACGAGGTACCGGTCCTGGCGGAAACACCGCCGGCACCCGACGCCGACGGACTGCGGGAACTGTGGGCCGCCGTGGGCGGCGCGACGCGACCCGGCGGCGGCCAACTCGTCCAGGTCGCCGAGCAGTACACACTGATGCCCGGCCACGCCGCTCGTATCGCGCTCGCACGGGAGGGGACCATCGGCGAGGTCACCTCCGTCCAGGTGTCCTCGACGCACATGTACCACGCGATGTCACTGATCCGGCACACCCTCGGCGTCGGTATGGAGTCCACGACGGTGACGGCCCGAGCCTTCACGGCCCCGCTCGCCGACCCGCTCTCCCCCCGCGGTTGGTCGAACGACCTCACACCCAAGGACACCGTCACCACCCTCGCTTTCCTGGACTTCGGCGGCGCCCGCACAGGCCTGTACGACTTCACGGACAACCAGTGGTGGAATCCGCTGCGCGCCCGCCGGATCGTGGTGCGCGGTTCACTCGGCGAGATCGTGGACGACACGGTGGTACGGATGGCCGATCCGCGCACGCCCGTCGAGTCCCCGTTGATGCGGCGCCGCACCGGCACGGACCTCAACCTGGAAGGGGCGGAAGTGCACCACATTTCCTTCGACGGACGGGTGGTGTGGCGCAACGACTATCTGGGGGCGAGCCTGTCCGAGGACGACCTCGCCGTGGTGGACCTGCTGTGCCGTACCGGCGCATGGGTGCGGGACGCCGGGCCGGAACCCTATCCGCTGGCCGAGGGCTGCCAGGACCATCTGCTCGCGCTGGCGATCGAGGAGTCGGCGCGCACGGGTGCGCCGGTGACGACCGCGGTGGAGGCGTGGGCGACCCGCTGACCCCGTCGGCCCGCACCCCGGTCGGCCGCCGGCTCGTCCACGCCTGGCGCACGCGGCGCGACGGGCCCCGCCCCGGCCTCCCGGCCGGGGCGGTCCCGGACTGCCTCAGTGGTCCACGGTGTCCCGCCACGAGTGCCGCGGCTCGTACCCCAGTACCTCACGGGCCCGCTGCACGCTGAGCAGCGTCTCGTACGTGCCGATTTCCCGGGTCAGGCTCACGTCGGGGAAGACCTCGGCGAGGAGTTCCGCGGAGGGACGATTCATGATCGTGTCGGCCGCGGCGATGACATAGCTGGTCGCGCCCGTGACGGGGGCTGTCAACCCGAGCCGGCACGCCTGCGCCGCATCGCGCGCGTCCACGTAACCCCACAGGTTCCACTTGCGCGCATGCGGGACCGACCAGTACCCGGGCACCAGCGCGTAGTCCTCGACCAGGTGGACGTTGGACAGGCGCAGGGCCACGAAGGGTATGCCCGACCAGCCGGAGATCTGCTCGGCCGCGGTCTCGCCCAGGACCTTGGACAGGGCGTAGGTGGAGGTGGGGTAGGGGTAGTGGTCCTCGTCCACGGGGGCGTAGCGGGGCGGAACATCGAAGGGCAGGCCGAGGGTGGTCTCGCTGGACGCCCACACGACACGGCCCAGTTTGTTGTGCGCGGCGGCGAGGAAGACGTTGTCGTTCATCGCCGTGTTGGTGGTGAGGGTGTGGGCGGCCGGATGGAGGCCAGGGGCTGGGATGTTGGCCAGGTGTACGACGCTTCCGGCTCCGCTCAGGGCGTCCACGGCCTGACCGTAGTCAGTGAGGTCGGCACGCAGCAGCGGCACGCCGAGTCCGCTCGCCCATGCCCGCTCGGCCGGCCCGACCGCAACATCCACGGCCTGCACCTCATACCCGTGCTCCACCAGATCCGCGACCACGACCCGGCCCGTCTTCCCGGTGGCCCCCGTGACAACGACTGTGCTCATGCCCTGCGCTCCCGACTCGAACCTTTGCCCTGCTTGCCGTCCCATCCTCACTCACAGGACCGCACGATGGGAGCGGGGTCCGCTGGTCGGACACCCGGCACGCGGAGAACCGGAAGCCTGCCCCTCAGGATCATCGCCGGCGCGGCGGCGGTCCTGGCCGTCGGCGGCCAACCCAGGCCGCGGGATACAGCACTCGTATGCGTCCAGGTCGTCGTAGACGACGAGCGAGGTCCGCTCGGCGCGCGGGGTGGTGCAACGGTGCCGGCGCGGCAGGCTCGCCCTCCGGCGCAGACATCCGGACAACGCCCGCGCGGCCCCCGGACGGAGCAATCAACTGGCCCGGCACCGCTCCGAAGACCGACTCGCGGCGGCTCGGCGGGCGATCGGGCCGCCGCCTCACTCGACCGGCCCAGCGAACCCTTGAGTAACCCCCACGAAGTACGGCTCTGCACGCCGCCCACGGCTGCCAAGGACCGCCATGGTCATGCTGCTGCCCCACTGCCACCGCCAGGGAAGCCGCCCTGCGCCCAGCCCGTCCAGGCCGTGATCACCACCATCACGAAGAGTCAGGCAAAAGCTCCTTAACGTAGCGTGTGAGGGACACAGTGGACCCAGCTCGCCATGACGGAAGCGGCTGTCAAAGCCGCGCTCCAGGCGGTTCGGGAAGCTTCAAGGGCAGGAGGAAAATCCATGACGGCACATGTCCGGCGGCCCAGGGGCCGCCGCTCGGCAACCCTTCGCACCGCGGCCCCGTTGGTCACCCTGGTACTGGCCGCAGCCGCCTGCGGCGAACCCGTCGCGCACGCAAGCACCGGCGACTCCCGTCTGCCCGCCACCAGCGCAGCCCCTCCGACACCCGCCGCTGTCACTTGCACCGACCGGTACTTCTCCGGCATGACCCCGGCACAACGGGTCGGGCAGCTCTTCATGGGCGGAGTCGCCGCCTCCGGCCCCAACCAGGCCCAGCTGCGCACGCTGCGCGACAACCACGTGGGCTCCATCATGCTGACCGGCCGCAGCAGCGCCGGTGTGACGGCGACCAGAAAGCTGGTCGACGGCATACGCGGCCAAGCAGACCAAGTCGCCGGCCAGCGGGTCGGGTTGCTGGTCGCCACCGACCAGGAAGGGGGTCGGGTGCAGGTGCTCAGCGGCCCGGGCTTCTCGACCATACCCAACGGCCTGACCCAGGGCAGCTGGTCGACCACCACGCTGCGCACGCGGGCCGCCGGCTGGGCCAAACAGCTCAAGGCCGCCGGCCTCAATCTCAACCTGGCCCCGGTCGCCGACGTGGTCCCGGTAAGCCTGGGCACCCGGAACATCCCCATCGGCTCCTACTTCCGGGAGTACGGCCACACCGCCGACACCGTCGCCTCCCACAGCAACGCCTTCGCCGCCGGTTTCGCGCAGTCCGGCGTGATGACCACCCTCAAGCACTTTCCCGGACTGGGCCAGGTCATCGGCAACACCGACACCACCGCCAACGTCGTGGACTCGGTGACGACCGCCAACAGCTCGAGTCTTACGCCCTTCCGGAGCGGGATCCGGGCCGGTTCCCCGTTCGTGATGGTCTCGCTGGCCACCTACACCAAGATCGACTCAAAACACCTGGCGGCTTTCTCCCCGACGGTCATCAACCAACTGCTGCGCACGCAGCTCGGCTTCAAGGGCGTGGTCATCTCCGACGACCTCGGAAACGCCGTCGCGGTGCGGTCCTTCACCCCGGCCCAGCGGGCGGTGAACTTCCTCGCGGCGGGCGGGGACATGATCCTGACGGTACAGCCGAGCACCGTACCGGCCATGGCACAGGCCGTCCGGACCCGCATGCAGCAAGACCCCGCCTTCCAGACCAAAGTCAACACAAGCGTCCGCCGTGTACTCAACGCCAAGCTCAACGCCGGGCTCCTCACCTGCCGCTGAACCACCCCGGCAACACACCGACGCAGACCAGCCGACTGCGCCGACTGCATGCACGAGTGGCTCTGTCGGCTGCATCAGTCACATGGCTCCTGCGCAGAAGGTCTGGATGGGCCGCTCGAGCACGGTGCGGGAGGCGACAGCACCCGTGTCGGGGTGAAGGGGAGTCCGTGTACTCGTCAGCGGCAGGCCCGAGACTCCCCGGGCGTCGATGAAGATCACCGGACGACGCGTCCAACGGCAGGTTCACGCCAATCGCACATGCACGTCCGGCTGGCGCGCCGGTGATCGGTAGACGGAACGCCGCCGCAACGGTGGTAGTGAGCCCCGTCCGGCCAGGCAGGTCTGGGCCAGACGGAGCCCGGGGACCGCTTCCCCCAGAATCCCCGGGCTCCGCCTGGCGGCCCGCGGCCGCCCCGTACCACGATCGTCGTCCGTGGTCTGCGGATCTCATCCTCACCGCCCGGAACTCCGCAGGTCATTGATGGCCAGTGCAGCAACCATTGACGTTCCGCGCACGACATACGGGATTGCTCGTGACCGAACTCGGCACGGGTTCTTGACGCATAACGCGCTTTCCCAGGCCCTTCGCGGTGCAAGACCATGCACGAGGGGCGGAAGCGGCGCCTCGCCGTCCTACTGCGGCGGCTGCCAAGGCTGGGTGGACCAAAAGGTGATGACGCTTCGTAGCCGGGACCTGCCGGCAGCCGAGCGGTTCAGCTGGTTCCGCGAACTGGTGGCCCGTGACATGGCACCCCACGACATCGTCACCGAGCACGCCTCGGATTTTTCCGCCTCGGCGACACTGTTGTCGCTGGGCGACGGAATCGGTGTCTCCAGCGTCACGTTCCCTGCCATGCAGTCGATACGTACGCGACGCCTCATCCGGCGTTCCGACCCCGAACTGTGGGTACTGGCCCTGGTGGTCAGCGGAGCCATGCAGAGGGAGCAGGGCCGCAACCACGTCGATCCGGTCCCCGGTGACCTGGTGCTCTACGACACCTCTCAGCCGTACTGGGCGTCGATCGCCACCGACGACGTGGCCCAGTCCATCGTGCTCCACCTGCCCCGGCACACGGTGCCCGTTCCGGAGCAGGCGCTGCGTGGGCTGGTGGCTACGGCGCTGCCGTCCAGGACCGGCTTCGGTGCCCTGCTGAGCCAGTTGCTCCGCGGGCTCGTCGAGCAGGCGCCGCAGTTGGAGGCCGGTCAGACCCTTCGGCTGACATCTGCCGTGGCTGACCTCACAACCGCGTTCCTGGCGAGCCTGAGCGACGCTGACGGGCCGCAGAGCGAAGCGGCGCGTCGGGTGGCACAACTGCACCAGATCAAGACCTTCATCCGGGCCCGGCTCGGCGAGCCGGGGCTCACCCCCGCGGCCGTCGCCGCGGCCCACCACATCTCGCTGCGGGCCTTGCACTACCTGTTCCAGGAGGACAGCAGGACGGTCGGCGAATTCATCCGTGAGCAACGGCTGGAACGCTGCCGCGCCGACCTCGCTGACCCCCGTCTGGCCGGCCGGAGCGTGGCCTCGATCGCGGCCCACGCCGGTTTCTCCGACCCCGCGGCCTTCAGCCGGACCTTCAAGGCACACTACGGAATGCCCCCGGGAGAGTACCGCCGAAACCACGGAGGGCCGCAGACGTGGAGCGCCGAGCGGCCTGACTGAAAGAGCAGTCGTGCCTGGCTCGAGGTTCGGGTGCCGCGCCACAGCTCGCCGGCGATCTGAACATGCCGGGCCGGGACTGCCGCAGGCGGCAATCATGGCCGGAGCCTCACAGGTCGTTGTGACGCCGGCGGGTGGCTCCGCCGGCGCCACGCGGCCACGACCCGTCTGGTTCTCAGTCCGGTCAGTCTCAGGAGGCGGCGGACGTCAGGTACGTCAAGTACACCCCTCCGTCGCAGTCGGGGATCTTCCTCAGGGCCCAGCGGCCCTCCACCGTCGCGGAAGAGAAGTTCGACTCGGCGTCGTCGTCCTCCACCTCGCCCTCCTTCAGGGCGTATCCGGCCTTGGGGAGCGGCTTTTGCAAGAAGGCCAGGGTGGCGTCGAAGCCGCCCCGTACGACGGTGGCAACGATGAGCCGGTCGGGGGTGCGGTGCTCCACCGACGTCACGACCGCACCGTCGGGCACCGGCAGGTTCGCCGGGAAGTCCTTGGGCAGCGGCAGTGTGGCAGCGACGGGACAGCCGCCGGGCGCGGCGCCGGGAGTTTTCCCGGCCGACGTATCTGTTGCTTGGCCTGCCGCCCACGGTGTCTCCGCCGCGGGTTCGGCGTGCTTGGTCGTCGCCGAGCATCCGGCGACGGCCGCCAGGCTGAGGACGGCGCCGAACAGTACAGCAGCCAGGGGCGAACGCCTCACCTACTGGCCTCCTTTGGGCTTGCTGTGCTTGCTGCCGACCAGGGTGTCGTACGCGCCGTACAGCGTGTAGCCGGAGGACTGGCGCGCGATGGAGGCCAGTGCGTCGAAGTTCTGGGTGCCGCCGGTGCCGCAGGTGCCGGTGCAGCCGTCGGCGTAGGCGGCGAGCACGCGGCCCTGGGCATCGATGGTGACGTCGTTGAAGTCCAGGAGATTACGGTCCATGCCGCAGGTGGTGCCGCCTGTGCAGATCGAGCCCTTCTGGACCGGGTCGGTTGGGGTGGCGTCGACGGTGACCCAGGACTGGCCGCCGTCGTAGGTGGTGGCCACGTACAGGTGCCAGACGCCCTTGAAGGTGTTCGTGTCCTGGTAGTCGCCGCCGGTGGTGGTGCCCAGGAAGGCGAAGGCGGCGCGGTTGTCGTCGCCTGCGGTCACGGCGGGGAAGACGATGTTCTTGATGCCCAGGGCCGCGCCGACGTTCTGGTCGTACAGCCACGTCTTGCCCTTGTCGTGGCTGACAGCGATACGAGCAGCGCCATCGCTGTTCTGGTAGCCCATGTAGACGGTCCCGGCGGCCCCGACCCCCACGCTCGGATCGGAGTCACCGGGTCCACTGGACAGGTTTTTGCGGACGGTCCACGTGAGCCCGTTGTCTTCGGAGACGGCCACGGCCTGATGGCCGCCGCAGCCCTTGTTGGGTACGTACACCGTGCCGTCAGGGGCGACCTTCACATGGCCGTGCAGGCCGCCGCAGTCCAGCAGCGAGTACATCGGAACGGCGGGCCCGTACGTCAGACCGCCGTCCCGGCTGACCGCGCAGGAGGCGTCGGCGATGTCCTGGGAGCAGTAGTAGACGGCGTGGGGGTACGGCGTGAGGGCGGCCGGCCCGCCCGGGGCGAAGGGACCGCCTCCGATGGTCTGGTGGTCCACACCGGAGTTGATGCCCGAGCCGCCCGTCGGTGTCCACGTCTCGCCGTCGTCGTCCGTGTAGCAGGTCAGGGCGGTCTTGCCGGCGAGCTGAGATTCGAAGGTGCGGTGGGTGGCAGGGTCGGTGAACAGGATCGGGTCGAGGCTGGTGGTGCTGCCCTGGGGACAGCCCTTGGCCGCGTTCGCGCTCTTGTCCTGCCAGGTAGCGGCGCCGGCGCTGTCGTAGGTGACCTTGAGCGTCGAGGTGTACGCCTGGAACATCGCGGCGCCGCTCGAGCGGTCGACGCCGATCGAGGGCTCACCGGCGTTGTGCGCGTCCTTGATGCTGTCGGGCGCCGAGGAGTTCGCGTACGTCGGCGGGACGGCCGTACTCGGCGGCGGGTCGGCCGCGTTGGCGACCAGGCTCGCGGTGCCGCTGAAACTGTTGCCGAGCGGTGCGAACGGCACCACGCGCACGGTGTACGACGCCGTCACCGCCGGAAGCAGTATGGTCTCCGGGTCGCTGCTGGAGGCCGAGGCGGCCACCTCGCGGCCGTCCGCGTCGAGGACGTACAGGTCGAAGTCGGCTGCCGGGTCGGGCCACTTGACGTCGATGCGCAGGCTGTGACCGGCGTCGTAGCCTGCGGGCACCGAGACCTTCAGGGCGTAGTCGTCGCACAGTTGCTGACTCGCGCAGCTCACCGTCCCGGCAGTGCCGGAGACGTTCGGGACGACAAAGGGACCGGCATTCCATGTGGTCGTGGGCACGGTGTCGCTGACCGATCCGGAGGGCGGCGTGGCGGCGTCCGCCGACACGCTCGGCAGGGTGCCGGCCAGGAGCGCCAGCGATCCGACGGCGACAAGCCCCCGCGGCCGCGGGTGACCGTGAAGACGGAGTGCGGAGAGGAGAGCCACAAGTACCTCGTGGTTTCGTGAGTCGGACGAAGGGTGATGGTGCGTGGCGGTACGGTCGGGCCTTCGTCTGCTCTACGGTGAGGTGGGCGACGTCCGTCGCTGGAAATCGAACTCTTTTCGCAGCGGGCCGTGCATGCATGTGGGACCGTCTCCCTATCGTGAAGAGCAAGGCCCAAAGCTCGCGGTCCCACGGGTCTGTCGTCGGCTCGGTATCGGCGCTCCGGCGGGGAATTGCTGGCGCCTCGGAGTGAGGACCGATACCACCGCCGCGATGATGACTCCTTCTGTTGGCAGATTGCGGGTCCCGTCCGCGCCAGGTGAGTGCTGATGCTCACTCAGACCGCGCGTGGGGATTCCCCCTTTCCTTCTGGTTGCGCGTGCGTGAGTACGCCGTGCCGCCGTCCGTGATCGAAACTGCGACGTCCCGGCGTCGTCCCGGGGACCGGGCGGGGGCTGTGCGCCGCCGCAGGTATCGATGTCGATTCCAATCTGCGCTCGGGTGGCGCGCGCCCACAGCCGGGAACTCGCAGCCCAACCTCGCCGTGCCGCTCACCGCCGCGTTCCAAGGTCTCACCGCACTGGCACTGAGCGGCGCGCTCTCCGCCGAGCAGATCGAGGAGGGCCTGGACGAGCGGTTCTCATGCGCGGCTATGCGTCTTGAGCCGGGATGCTCCAACTGGCTATGTAACGGCTCAGGGGGCGGTCGCGTCTTGCACCGTCGGCCGGATGTCCAAAACCTTGGGGTGCGGCTCTTCTGAAGTGAGCTCGTCGGTCACATTACCGGCATCTTGACGTCTCCCAATGCCCTACCCCCTCGCCCGGCAGGGCGATAGAGTCCAGACGTGCGTTGATCTTCCGGGCGGCAGCCACGTGCAGCCGCGGACGGTGCAGGGCGCCTCGTAACGGGGTCGCCCCAGCAGGCATACCCGTCATCACCCCACCGGAGATCCACACCATGACTGCTCAGCAGCCCCTCACCTACGACGCGTTCATCGAGCTCGCTGCCGCTGATTCAGCCGTCGTCGGCCTCGTCCTCAAAGGCTCCCAGGCCCACGACGGCATGACCACCCCGCACTCCGACCACGACCTGTACGTGGTCATTGCCGATGGCGCCAGGACCGACCTGACCCGGTTCGCGGGTCACCGCAGCGGCGAACTCGACCTCGTTATCGTCACTCTCACCGAGTTCTGCGGTGCCGGGATGCCTGGTTGGGAACGTTATGCCCTCGCCCGTGCTCGGATCGTGCTCGACCGGCTCGACGGAGGCATCGCCCGCATCCTTGCCGACTGGGCCCGGCTGGATGCCGAGGAGGCGTTCCGGAACTCCGGCGGATGGCTCGACGCCTACGCCAACTCTCTCTACCGCTCCGTCAAGAACCACCGGGACGGCCGGGCTCTGGCCGCCCGCCTCGACGCGGCCGACAGCACGCGGCTCCTGCTTGAGTTGCTCTTCGCTCTCAACCGTCGCCCCCGCCCCTACAACAAGTACCTGGAGTGGGAGCTCGCCCGGTACCCGCTGCCGGGCTGGGACACCGACATGCTGCTCCGTGCCGTGGACCGTATCTCGGCAACAGGCGACGTATCCGTGCAGCGGCACCTGTTCGCCCTTGTCGAGAAGGCGGCCCGAGAGGCCGGACACGGCGAGGTGCTGGACGCATGGGGCGACGACCTTGACGTCATGCGACCGCAAGAGGCAGACAGCGACACTCCCTGAGCTCTGCCCGGGTGTCACGGCATCGGAGCCGCCCCGGATGGCTCCGTTCGCTGGGCTGAGCCCGCAGCAGTTCACCGAGTTGATCAGCACACTGCGGCGCGAGGGCGCCGACCCGCTTCCAGCGGCTCCAGGCCACCATCCCGGCCCTTGACGGGAGGACCAAGCGACCCATGGAAAGGAAAGCCATGCGTGAACACTCCGACGATCGAGCAGTGAGTGACTGGTGCATCGAACACCTGGGCCACCCGGTTGCCGAGCGCACTTTCACGGCGGGGAATCTGTCCGTGGTCCACGGCCTCCGGCTGACGAACGGCCGCGAGGTGGTGCTGAAGATCCGCGACGACGATGCGCGGCTGCGAGCCTGTACCTGGGTGCAACGCCGGATGTGGCAGGCAGGTTTCCCATGCCCGGAGCCATTGACCGGTCCGTTGCCGCTGGGTAGGAAGGTCGCCAGCGCTGAGACTCCTGTGCCAGGGGGTGGAGATCCCGCGCCCGCCGATGCTCCCCGACTGTTCGCCGGCCTTCTGGCCGACTTCGTGACCCGCGCAGAGGATTTTGATCCGCAGCCGCTGCTACGACCGGCTCCCGCGTGGGTCCACTGGTACCACAAGGAAGATGGCGTCTGGCCGGTCCCGGACGACCGGAACGTCGACCTCAATGCTGAACGGTGCTCTGACACGGCGTGGCTCGACGAGCTCGGCGCGGCCGTACGCGAGCGGCTGCAGGAGGTCCGCGACGCTGCCTGCGTGTTCGGACACGGGGACTGGGACGGCCGCAATGTGAAGTTTCGCGACGTCCGGCCACTCGCGGTCCATGACTGGGACAGTGTGGTCTACGAGCCCGAGGTGGTGATCATCGGCCAGGCCGCCGCCGTGTTCGAGGGCGGACCCACTGGTGCAGGCGCCTCGGTCGAACGGACGGTTGCCTTCCTGGAGGAGTACCAAACCGCGCGCAGACGGGTGCTGAGCAACAACGAACTGCAGCTGTGCTGGGCAGCGGGCCTGTGGGTGCGCGCCTTCAACGCCAAGAAGTTCCATCTCGACAACTTCGATGCGCTGGGGCGCGACGAAGCCGAGACGAGGATGAGGCATGCCGGGATCTGATGAGGGTGGAAATGCGAAGCTTCCCGCACCACTGGGGAGATCAAAGCTGCGTGCAGTTCGTCTTCGACGGCGGGATCCGCACCCCGAAGTCCCACGGTGTACAGGGCGGTTGAAGGGATCGACCGGCGACTCGACAGCCACGCCGAAGCGCCGGGCGATTTCCCCGGCGTACCGCTGCTCGAGGAAGTGGAAGTACCCGTCGATCTTCAGCAGCTTGCCGCGCAGCGTGGACGTTGCGCGCTTGCCGACCCCGGCGAAGTACTGATCCAGGTGCCGCGGCGTGATCTGCCACGGTGGCAGGTCATAGAAATCGCATACCTCGACGACGGGTTGGACTTGGCGGTGCAGGGTGATGGGGGCCAGACCTGCGACGTAGCGCGCCCACAGGTACTCCATCCGTTGATCTTGCGTGGGTGTCCCCGGCTTCAGCCGGGGAGGGAAACGCATCTCAGCCGCTGCAAGCGCGGCTCCAAGCGCCGTCACAAGGCCGTGGAGAAGGCGGCCCGGCTTCACCGCAAGGTTCGCCGACAGCGCCTGGACCACGCGCACAAGACCGCGCTTGACCTCGTACGCAAACACGACTTCATCGCGCACGAAGACCTCAAGATCCGCAACATGAGCAAGGCCCCGGCCCCGAAGCCGGACCCCGACCAGCCGGGCAGCTTCCTGCCCAACGGGGCCGGGGCGAAGGCCGGGCTGAACCGGTCGATCAACGATGCCGGATGGGGGGTGTTCCTCCAGATCCTCACCGCCAAGGCAGAGTGCGCCGGACGGGAAGTGATGGCCGTGGACCCCCGCAACACCTCCCGACGGTGCCCCGAATGCGGGCACACCGCCAAGGAGAACCGGCCCGCACAGGAGAAGTTCCACTGCGTAGCCTGCGGCCACAACGCGCACGCGGGCACGGTGGGCGCTGTCAATGTCCTACGGGCCGGGCTGGTCCGTCGCGAAGCCGCACCGGCATAGCGAGAAGCCCCCTCATTCATGAGAGGGAGGAGTCACTATCGTGTCCTGGAAGAACGCGTCGGCGTCGCCATCGGTGACGGTCGCGGCCGCGCGGCGCTGGAGGGTGACGACGTCCGCGAGCCCGGTCTCCGTGCGCTCCGCGACCGCCGGCCCCCGGCGCGGGCGACGCTGCGGCCAGGGTCTCGCGCCCGCTGTGCCGTGCCGTGCCGAGGGAATACCGCTGATGGGCGGTGGGGGTACGGATCTGCGCAGGGGCTTCGCCAAGGCGCTCCGAGCGCCGCCCCGACCCGATGTCATCGTGGTCCTCACCGACGGGCAGACGCCTTGGCCGGACACACGACCGCCGTGCAGGACGGTCGTGGGCCTGTCCCCCCGGCAGCGGGCAGCCCGGTCATAGGACGAGCGCACGGGCTCCGGTCTCTGCCGCCCGTACGGTCGACGGATCAGCTGTGGGAGACGGTCAGTCCGTAGAAGGCGACCCGGGCTCCCTTCGTCGTGCTGTCCGAGGACGACTGGTTGTAGGAACCGGCCTTGAAGTACTGCTTGTACGGCTTGAAGGAGGAGGGGATGGCGTAGTGGGTGGTGGCGCCGTTGACGGTCAGGTCGATGGTGTTGCCGCCCGAGACACCGATGGTGTAGCTCCAGGTCTTGCCGATGGACACATGCCCCACCGTGTGCGGCGTCTGACCGCCGGACGGGGAGTTCTCGGTGCCCAGGACGATGTCGCCGTTGGCGTGGTAGTACAGCTCCAGGAGCGGCTTGGTGGACGAGCCCCCGGTGCCGAGGTGGATCTGCCCCACACACACGTTGGACGTCACGGACACCACGCGCAGGGTCGCGCTCAGGCGGTGGGTGCCGCTGAGCGACCAGTTCGCGGCGCTGCCGTCGCGGTTCATCTCCCGGAGTTCCGAACGGGCGTAGTTGGAGTTGGGCGTGGTGACGCCCTTCTCGGGTGCCCAGAAGGTCATCGCACCGTCTCGGGCGTCGGTGTAGAAGTAGGCGTCCTGGTAGCCGTTGGGTCCCTGGAGCCGGGACGAGGGGATGGTGGTCGGGGATCCGGGGGAGCCCACCGGCTCCTGGAGCTGCCATATCGACAGGTCGAAGTTCCCGCCGGGCGCGACTTTCGGGTCAGCGGCGTTCGCGCTGCCGCTGCCGAAGGCTGCCAGTGTGCCGACGAGGCCTGCGATGGTGGTCACCGCGAGGAACTTGGAACGGGTCATGTGGGGGGCCTCCCGAGGAGTGAAGAGCAGAGCGCGCCTACTGCGCGGCCAGCTGGAAGCTCTGCGTGCCGGAGCCGTCGCAGCTTCGCTGGGTCAGCTGAATGCTGTTGCCGGCAGTGGCGGCGGCACTGAGGCACTTTCCGCTGTGGCGGGCGACGAAGTGGTATCTCCCGCCCGTCTCCTGGACCGGCTGCCACTGCTGGTTCTGGCCGCCGGCGTAGGACCACAGCTGCAGCGGGGCGTTGTCCGCCTGGGAGCGGTCGGTGACGTCGACGACCTGCTGGATGTTGCCGCGGGCGGCAATACGGACGTATCCGCTGTCGGTGGAGCGGAACTGGAACTGCTGCGCCGCGGTGTTGTTGCAGACGTACTGCTGGACTACGGTGCCGTTCGCGGTGGCCGCAGCACGTGCGTCGACGCAGGTTCCGTTCCCGGCGTTCCGCATCGTGTACCAGGCGGTCTCGGAGATCGGATCAGCGGGCGGCTGGGTGTCGTCGGCTCCGCCGAGCCACTTGAGCCCGTCGAGCACGAACCGGTTCTGCGTCTGGCTGGCAAAGGTGGACGACAGGGTGGTGTTGGTGTCGTAGTCCATCGCGTTGTGGCCGAAGTTGGCGTACAGCATCCTGTACTTGGTGTTCGTCCAGAGGATCGGGTAGTAGCCGCTGTACCAACTCTGGTCGGGGTCGGTCCCGAGCGGAAAGCTGCTCGGGTCGATGGAGGCCAGGATCTTGATGTCCGGGTTCTGGCGCAGGTCGTTGGACCAGCTGTACCACTCGCTCACCGACGAGGTGAAGGTGGACGGCAGGTTTCTGGTCGACGGATGGCTGCGGTCCTCGACTTTCAGGACAGCTGTCGTCGGTCCCCAGGTATTGGACTTGAAGTTGCCGCTGCCGAGGAACTGGTTGTGGTACCAGGGCCAGCTCGAGGCGTCGGTGGTGAAAGCGGAGACATGGAAGCCCATCCAGGCCCCGCCGTTGCGCATGTACTGCTCGAATCCGGCCCGCTGTGCGGCAGTCTGCGGCAGGTCGTCGAGGAAGATCACCACGTGGAAGCCGTTGACCCCGCCGTTGGCGAGGAGGTTCCAGTCGTTGCTCGCGGTGTAGGTGAAGCCGTTCGCGGCCGCCTGTTCGGGGAACCAGTCGTTCGCCTCGTGCACGAAGCTGATGTGCGCGGCGTCCCAGGTGCCGTTGTAGAGGGCCAGAATCTTGAACGGGGATGCCGCGCGAGCCGGCGTCTGCGCGGGGGGAACCGCCAGGCCCAGCAGCGCTGCCAGCAGAACGAGCAACCGCAGTACCGTGCGGGCGCGGGCAACTGGTCCGAATCGGTTGGGAGATGAGGTGGGGGGTGGCTCGGCCATGCGGGATTCCAGCCTTTCGCGTGCGGCTGACGGTGGGGGAGGCCGTGGAGCAGAGTTCAACAATATGAACGTTGGGCGCACTCTTGGATCGCTGGTGACCTGTGAACCTAAAGGTCTGAACCAGACACGTCAAGAGGTGAAGCAAAGGCACCCCTTGCTGAGGGGAACACGCGCACTCCTTGAAGCAGGATCCGCCCTACTGTGCCTGCCCCGAGGTTCTCGGGAAGTGTGGAGTTGGCGCAGCGCGCCGTACGGCGTCGGTCGTCGACCGGGTGTACGCGTACCTGTTGCGGACCTCCCCTTCGGGGTCTCGTACGGACTCCCGCTCCACCGACCGTGAACAGACCGGCGTGGAAACAGGCGGTCTCCGCGCGGGCCGGCCGCCTGAGACGGGGGCGGAAGCTCAAGCGGGTCCGCGACGGGGACCAGCACAGACGTGGTGGCCGCCAAAGCCGGTGATTGGTCTGCCTGGAGTAGGGAACGTGCCCACGACAGAGCACTCCGCTCGCTCTGGAGGGAAGATAGGCATGCGGGCCTCCGTGCCGAGTTCCCCGAGCCGGCAAGGGGGCTCGCACGCGCCATGCTGAGGGTGTGACTGCGGGCTCGACGGCCTCGGAATGCGGCTTGCCGAGCCTTACGACGGAGTCGTACAGGTGTCTCAGGCGCGGGTCCACTCAATGGTCAGTCCGCGGCCCTGCAGGCGCCCCGCCTCGGCGGCCGGCCTGCGCGTGGCAGGGTCCAGCGGATTGGCGCCGATCCCTGCTCGCGACGCCTCGTCCGGCTCGATGAGCGCGACCTCGGCGCCCTGCGCGCGCAGTTCCTCCACGGCCTGCTCCAGCGGCTTGTCGCTGGGGAACGGCTCGACGGCTCCCATCGGTACGATCACCAGCACGCGGGACGCACCGGCGGCGTAGTCCGCGTTGGCCATGGAACGGACACCGCCGTCGACGTACCGGCGCCCGTCGATCGTCACGGGCGGCCAGACTCCAGGGACCGCACAGCTTGCGGCGACGGCGTCGACCAGGCCGACCCCGGACGAGTTGTCGAACACGCGCGGACGGCCGCTCTCGGCGTCGACCGCCACGATCTTCAGCGCCCGCGCCGGCCATCCGTGCGACGGCAGCCGCGACTCGATGACTGCCCGGCGATCCGGCTCAGGAACGGTCGCGGCGCGGAGGGCGAACTCCCCGACCGCGCGCCGCATCTCCGCAACGGTGGCGGCTTCGCCCAACGCCGCGCCGATGTCCGCGGCGAAGCGGTCGAGGTCCATCTCGGCCATGATCTCTTCGGGCTGCAACGCGGGGTCCACCTGCCGGGCGTACAGCTCCTCCAGGATCAGCCCGCTGCCCAACTGGGCCGCCACGGTCGACCCGGCGGAGGTGCCCACGATCAAGTCGGCTCCCGTTACGTCCTGGTCCGCATCCGCCAGCCCTGCCAGCAGACCGGTGATCCACGCGATCCCCCCGACACCGCCCCCGCCCAGCACCAAGGCATCTGCCATGGCCGCCCCCTTGATCGCCGACGTGTTGCTGTGAACCTTACAGCTCATGTCTTGTGGACGACTCGGCAGTCGGAAGCCGTAACGACCTCGCCAACTGAAGATCGGAATGCGCTCGGCCGGGACCGCGCTGTTGCCCTTACAACATGCTGCGCATTCGCGTGATCTCGCTGGTCTGCTGGGCGACCACGTCGTCGGCCATCTCCTCGATCCGGATGTTGTTGCCCTGGGCCTTCACGTCGGTGGCCATGGTGATCGCCCCCTCGTGATGGGTGATCATCAGCGTGAGGAAGAGCTGGTCGAAGGCCTTCCCTTCGGCGGCGCGCAGTTGCTTCAACTGCGCCGCGGTCGCCATCCCGGGCATCGCCGCGTGCTCGTGCTCGTGGGCGCTGTCCTTCTCCGCCTCGCCATACGTCTCCAGCCAACCCTTCATGGCTCTGATCTCCGGCCCCTGGGCGGCGGCGATCCGCTCGGCGAGCCGTCTGATCTGGACGGAATCTGCGCGTTCCGGGGCGAGTTCGGTCATTTCCAGGGCCTGGGAGTGGTGCTCGATCATCATCCGCGCGTAGGAGACGTCCGAAGAGTTGGGAGAGTCGTCCTCCGCACGCTGCCGGGCAGCCTCCTCGGCTGACAGGGTCCGGTTCGCCTCCCCTGGCTGGCCCGGCGCGATCACTGAAGGGCCTTTCGCCGTAGCCGGCTTCGCGTCCGAACCGGAGTCGCAACCCCCGATTCCGAGCACGGCCAGGGCCGACAGCCCGGTCGCGACGAGTGACGCACGTGACGTACGGCGCAGTAGCACAACGGCCTCCTGTGGCAGGCGGGTTGAAGGACACCTCGTGAGTGTTGGTCACCGTCCTAGCACGCTTCCGCGCGTTGCTGATTCAAAAACATCATTACAAGTCCGTTGCCCTCTTTTGATATGTGCATGGTGAAGGCGATACTTCGGCTTGCGTGACCGTTCCGAGGCGAACGGAAACAAGGGAGGAAACAGTGATCCTGTTGAACGACCTTCGAACACGGCGCAGACGCCTGGGAGTTGCCGCAGCCGCCACCGGACTGCTGGCCGCTCTCCTCACGGCCACCCCGGCCACCGCGATCCCCGATCCCGGGGACGCCGCTGCGTCCGTGTCCAAGGAGGTCTCCAAGAGTGCCCAGGCCGAGGCGCGGGAGGCCATCGCGAGCGGCGCGATACCCGGCCAGGACGAGATCGTCCACTCCGCCAACGTCGAGCACGTCGCCAACGTCCCCAAGGACGCGCTTCCCGGAACCAATTCGGACCTGGCCTTCCAGGGAACATACGCCTTCGCGGGCAACTACGACGGCTTCCGCATCTTCGACATCAGCAACCCGCGGTCACCGAAGACGGTCGCCCAGGTCATGTGCCCCGGCTCGCAGAACGACGTCTCCGTCTCCGGCAACCTGCTGTTCCTGTCCACCGACTCCTCGCGCAGCGACAGCAGTTGCAACAGCACCACGCAGCCGGCGACCGAGAAGTCCTCGTGGGAGGGCATGAAGGTTTTCGACATCAGCGACAAGACGAACCCGAAGTACGTCGCCGCCGTCGAGACCGCCTGCGGCTCCCACACCCACACGCTGGTGCCGGAGCGCAGAGACGTCTACATTTACGTCTCCTCGTACTCGCCGAGCGCCACCTACCCCGACTGCCGGCCGCCGCACGACGGCATCTCCGTCATCAAGGTGCCGCGTGACGCTCCCGAGCAGGCGGCGGTCGTCGACTTCCCGGTGCTCTTCCCCGGCGATGGCCCGGACGGCGGCGGCAACCCGGGCGCGCCCACCAACCCGGGCGTGTCCAAGACGACCGGCTGTCACGACATCACGGTCCTGCCATCCGAGGACCTGGCCGCCGGCGCCTGCATGGGCGACGGCATTCTGCTGTCCATCAAGGACCCGGCGCACCCGAAGGTCATCGACCAGGTGCAGGACAACGTCAACTTCGCGTTCTGGCACTCTGCGACCTTCAACCAGAAGGCGAACAAGGTCGTCTTCACCGACGAGTTGGGCGGCGGCGTCGGGGCCACCTGCAACGAGGCGACCGGCCCGAACCGCGGGGCCGACGGCATCTACGACATCGTCGGCAAGGGCGAGGAGCGCAAGCTCGTCTTCCGCAGCTACTTCAAGATCCCCCGCCACCAGGCGGACACCGAGAACTGCGTGGCCCACAATGGCTCGCTGATCCCGGTCAAGGGCAAGGACCTCATGGTGCAGGCCTGGTACCAGGGCGGCGTCTCCGTCTGGGACTTCACCGACTCCGCCCGCCCGAAGGAGATCGCCTACTTCGAACGCGGTCCGTTGACCACCGACCTCATCACGGTCGGCGGCTCCTGGTCGGCGTACTACTACAACGGCTACATCTACTCGAACGACATCGCCAAGGGCTTCGACGTCCTGAAGATCACCGACCGGCGTACGGACCCGGCGAAGCGGGTCCACCTGCGTGAGCTCAACGTGCAGACGCAGCCGGACTATTTCGACTGACAGCGAGAAACGGGTCATGGCACCGCCCGGGGGTCAGGCTCTTCGGGGCCTGACTCTTCGACTGGCTGGCGCTCCGGCTGTACGTGTGCGGAATCGTCGGCCGACCGGGCGGTGTCACTTGGCGCGAGGCTTGCGTGGCGTCCTGGCTTCACTCGCCGCGCGCCCACGCTCAAGGGTTGCTCGCGGTCCCGCCGCCCGGGGGATCCGTCTCGAGGTAGGAGAAGACGAGCATCGTGACGCCCACCTCCGAGATCCACGGGCCGTGTGGCATTCGGGGCGGGCGGCAGGCGAACATGCCCGCGGTGAAGGTCTCACCGAGAGTCAGGTCGTGCAGCGCGCCCTCAAGGAGGTAGACCTCCTCCCAGAAGTCGTGGCGGGCCACGCCTTGCGCCGAGGTGTCGGTACCTGGCGCCCAGCGGACGAGCGCGGTACGGCTTCCGGTCCCGGGATCCTCGGCCAGGACGCGCTCCTCGACGCAGGAGTCCTCTCCCCCGGGTGTTGTCCACGGCCCGTCGGGGATGTGGAACTCCAACTCGGGCTTGCTCATCGCGGCACCTCCGGGCGTCGGTTGGCAAGGACGGATGTCTTCTCGCGGACTTTCGTGACTTCGTCGGTGTCCTCCGGCATCGTCGATGACGAGGAACAACCGCCGGTCCAAGAGCTCCCGGCCATCATGCGGCACGTCGGCCGGCCAGGAAGTCCGCTCCCCCCATCTTGCCTACGACGAGGGCCGATTGAGGTCCAGCGCGCCGCAGCCGTGGTGTCAGCTTCGATATCGGCACCCGCTCCGGTTTGAACCCCCAGGCCGGCGTCCTGGGGGTTCATCGGTATGCGTGCCAGAATCCGGCGGAAAGCAGGGTGATCGGCCGTCAGTCGACCTCGACACCCCGCGTGAACGGCTCGAAGGTGTGGCTGAAGTACCAGGCGTCCTCGGCGATACCGGAACAGGAGTTGGCCCCCGGCCGTCCCGACGCAGCCACCGTTGTCGCGCTGGAGTGCCCAGAAGGAAAGAGTGTTGATCTTCTTGGCGACGGCCCACTTCTCGGCCGCGACGGCGTCTTGCGTCGTGAAGGTCTCCTCGGGGCCGTAGTCGTCGATGCCCGGCATCTCGGTGACGCCGATCATGCCGATCCCGCCGGACCAGTTCTACGTGGTCAGAGCGGGCGCGACCGCCGCACCGATCAACGCCGTGCTCGGCCTGGGCCTGGCCGCCCTCGTCCCGGACAACGGCATCGACGCGATGCACGTGGCGGACGACGACGCCGTCGGGCTTGCGGGCTTCCTCATCGACGGCGGCCCCACCAACTCGGGAACCGGACGCCGTCGGGCATGACAGCCTTCGGGCCGGCCACCTCCGGCCCGAAGCCCTCCACCGCCGACCGCCACGGCGGTCAACTCCCTGCCCGGCTGTCGGCGCCACAGTGACCCCTGGTGCCCGGTGCGGCAGCGACCGGTCCGCAGTCCGACGCCGTCCCTTGAACGGGCGCCGAGTCGAGGGCGACGCCGAGACTCCAGCAGGCACGTCGGTGGCTCAGGGGCGGCGCTCCGGCACGTTGTCGTGGACCCGCTTGGGATCGGTGACCGCAACCGGTTCCAGGATCTCCTCGATGCGGGCCATCAGGCCGGCTTCCAGCACGACACCGGCCGCCTTGGCGTTCTCCGCAACCTGCTCCGGCCGTGAGGCGCCGATGATGGCGGCCGAGACGTTGGGGTTCTGCAGGACCCAGGCCACCGCCAGTTGCGCGAGGGACAGCCCGGCCTCGGCGGCCAGCGGCCTGAGCTGCTGAACGGCCGTCAGCACGTCGTCGCCCATCCACCGCGCGATCATGTCGGCCCCGCCCTTGCCGTCGGTGGCCCGCGAGCCCTGCGGAGGCTGCTGACCGGGCTCGTACTTGCCCGTCAGCACACCTTGCGCGATCGGCGAAAACACCACCTGGCCCATACCCAGCTCCTCACAGGTGGGCACGACCTCACCCTCGATGACCCGCCACAGGGCGTTGTACTGGGGCTGGTTGGACACCAGGGGGACGCGCAGCTCCCGCGCCAGCAAGTGAGCGCGCCGGATCTGCTCCGCGGGCCACTCGGAGACACCGATGTAGTGGGCCTTGCCGGAGTGGACGATGTCGGCGAACGCCTCCATCGTCTCCTCCAGCGGCGTGGCCACGTCGTAGCGGTGCGCCTGGTACAGGTCCACGTAGTCGGTCTGCAGGCGCCGCAGCGACCCTTCGATCGACTCCATGATGTGCTTGCGTGACAGGCCCCGGTCGTTGCGGCCCGGTCCGGTGGGCCAGTACACCTTCGTGAAGATCTCCAGGCCTTCGCGGCGTTCGCCCTTGAGTGCGTCACCCAGGACGGACTCGGCCCGCGTGCCGGCGTAGACGTCGGCGGTGTCGAAGGTCGTGATGCCGGTCTCCAGCGCGGCACGCACACACGCTTCGGCCGCGTCCGCCTCCACCTGCGAACCGTGGGTGAGCCAGTTCCCGTAGGCGATCTCGCTGATGACCAGGCCGCTGCGGCCGAGGTGACGGTATTCCATGGGGCTCATCCTTTGTTGGCACGCGGGCGGGCGACTGCTGCAGGGACTCTGGGCAGGGCTTTCATCAGATCATTTCGCGGCCCCCAGCAACAGCCCATGACTACTACTGCTGGACGTACTCTGCGCAGGGTCACCCAGCCGCGAGCCGCGGACCGGGAGGTTCTGGCCGAATGGGAAACAGGTAGGTCTTCAGGCGGGCAGCGGCACGTACTGCGAACTCCGCGGCACCGACGGACGGATCGCACGATGCCATGCCCCGTCACGCCTGATCGGACGGGGTGGCTCTCGTCACGCCACCACGGCACTCACGTGCCCTGTGCGATGCCCTCAGTCCTGAACGGCCATCTCACCGAGCAAGGACCAGTCATCCTGCTCCAGGACCGCGTTGACGATCCGGGGTGTCTCGACCAGGTGGGGTGGCAGGGTCTGCTGTGCGGTCTTGAAGTGCTCGGACTGGACATGCGCGGCACCGGCGTCACCGTCCCGGAACGCCTCGACGAGCACGTACTCGGTCGGATCGTCGAGGCTCCGCGACCAGTCGAACCACAGACAGCCGGGTTCACTGCGGGTCGCCTCGGTGAACTCCCGCGAAATCTCGGGCCACCGCTCCGCGTACTCCGGCTTGATCCGGAACTTGGCCGTGATGAAAATCATTCCACTCTCCCTGTTCACGCTCGATCTTCACCCATCGTAGGGCGAAGTCCGGCCGCAGCACCGGAATGCCGGCGCTCAACGGTCCAGTGATCGCCGCCGCCACTCAGCGAGGCCGTCGCGGTGAGCCCGCCGGGTGCGGGCCGAACGGAAACACTGAGTCTCAGATCTCCCTCATCGCGGAAGTCTCTGTGGCCGGCGCCAGTGAGCGGGCCGCCGGCCTTGCGTTCTGGTGACGGCCGAACGGCGCTCACCAGCCTCGCGCCGGCCCGGGACGGTCTCTGCGACGCGGAAGTGGGCATGGGGCAGCCTGATGTCCGCGCGCCCTCGCCGCGATGTCCTCGCGCCCTCGCCGCTCAGCTCGCGGGCTCCCGCCTCTGGCCTCCGAGACATACCGGACGGTATACAAACCCCGTCGAACGCGTGAGAGCCGCCCGTTGGTGCCGACTCCGCGCGATGTCCCGGCTTCAGGGGGAGGATTCTCATGGCGAACGACACGCGTAAGTGCCAAGCGGTGAGACGCGGCCGATGGCCCGTCGCGGTAGGGGCGGCGCTCGGCAGTTGCGTTCTCTTTACCGCTTCCGCAGTACCTGCCGCAGCGCACGGCGCGGGACCCGGACGCGACAGGCAGTACGTGTCACTCGGGGACTCCTACACCTCGGGCCCCCTCATCCCGCAGCAGGTGGACGCGAACTGCGCTCGTTCCGACCACAATTATCCCTCGATCGTGGCGGCGGAGCGAAAGGTGACCGCGTTCAAGGACGTGAGCTGCGGCGGAGCGACGACCGAGAACATGTGGAAGTCACAGGGCACCAACGATCCTCAGCTGAACGCGGTGCAGCGGGACACCGATCTGGTGACGGTCCAGATCGGCGGCAACGACATCGGTTTCGGCTCCATCATCGCCACCTGCGCCCGCCTCAGCTCCCAGGACATGGCGGGAAACCCGTGTCAGCGTTACTACGCCTCCTCCGGGATCGACCAGTTGGCGGTCGACATCGCGCAGACCGCGCCGAAGATCGACCGTGTGCTGCGGGCCGTGCACGCCAAGGCGCCGCACGCCCGGGTGCTCGTCGTCGGCTACCCGGACCTGCTGCCCGACGACGGCAGCGGCTGCTATCCCTCGGTGCCCTTCGCGTCGAAGGACTTCCCCTATCTGCGGGACACCGAGAAGCGGCTGAACCTGATGCTTCACCTGGTGGCCGAGTGGAATCGTGCGCAGTACGTCGACACCTACGCGCCCACCCGCGGTCACGACATGTGCAAGGCGCCCGGGGACCGGTGGATCGAACCGTTGCAGCCCACCTCGCCTGCGGCCCCCGCACACCCCAATGCCAAGGGCGAGGAAGCCATGGCGCGTGCCGTACTCGAGCGCCTGGACAAAAGGGCATGGACGCGACTGAGCGGTGCAACGCCCTGAGTCCCGGCGTTGCGGGTTGTCCTCAACAGGGCCTGTTGCCGCGTGAGGGGGCTCATCGGCCGACCTACAAAGACGGGTGAGCCTCCGCTTTCCGTGCGGCTGGTCCTACGCGTGACAGCCGGTACGGATGCGGCAGGCGCCACGAGGCAGGGCCCTCCTCGCCCGGCTTCGCGGCCGTCCCCCCTCGGCCATCCCGGTGTCATTTCCCCCCGGCCCGAGGCGTGCGGGTGGCGATACTCGTCAACACCAGTGTGATGTTGCCTACGTGACCGGAATGAAAGGTGATGAACGGGCAACGTTCCCCTCCATGCCCCCCACAAACACGCCCAAGCAGGTGACGCGATGAGGACGGCGACCAAGGCGCCCGGAACGCCGTCCGCCACCGCGACCGCGACCGCGACCGCGACCGCGACCGCGACCAGGATTCCTCCGCCCGTCTCGGCTCCCTCCCTACCGTCCCTCACCGGACTGCGGTGGGTAGCCGCGCTGCTGGTCTTCGGACTGCATGTGCGCAACTTCGGTTATTTCGGAGGCACCGGCGGAGACATCATGACGTGGGCATTCGAAGCCGGTGAGACCGGAGTGTCGTTCTTCTTCGTGCTGTCCGGGTTCGTACTGACGTGGTCCGTACGGCCGAACGACCGCGCGTTCGCCTTCTGGCGGCGGCGCTTCGCCCGTATCTATCCCGTCCATCTGGTCACCGCCGCCGTCGCGCTGCTCATGGCATACACGCTGGCCCATCAAACGAAGCCGACGCTGCCCCAGGCACTGGCCAACGCCCTGCTGGTCCATTCCTGGTGGCACCCGTGGTGGCAGACGCTGAACCCGGTCAGCTGGTCACTGACCTGCGAGGCCTTCTTCTACGCCACCTTCCCGCTGCTCGCACTCCTGCTGGGCCGTGTCGGCAGCCGGGGATCCGCGGCCCTGGCCGGGGCATCGGTCCTGACGGTACTGGTCCTGGGCTGGGCGGACGCGCACCACTGGCTGGGCCAGTCAATGAATTCCTTCCCCGCCGCACGTCTGCCCGAGTTCGTCCTCGGCGCCACCGTCGCCCGGCTGGTGCTCCTCGGCCGCTGGCGCGGACCTGGTCTGGAGGCCTCTC
The DNA here is from genome assembly GCF_055561075.1 of Streptomyces sp. NPDC022910. Taxonomy (NCBI): domain Bacteria; kingdom Bacillati; phylum Actinomycetota; class Actinomycetes; order Kitasatosporales; family Streptomycetaceae; genus Streptomyces; species Streptomyces sp. NPDC022910. Next base: position 102,268 of record NZ_JBVHHL010000019.1, on the reverse strand, counting down.
TTGCCCTGGCGATCGTCGGCTACTTCCTGGTCCCGCAGGCCAGCCCCGGATACCCGGCCACGGCCTGCACCATCATCGGCTTCGCCCTGCTCATCCCGGCGGCGGCCGTCGCGGACCTCCATGGCCTGCCCTCGTTGTGGCGCCACCGGCGGCTGGTGCGCCTGGGCGAACTTTCTTTCGCCTTCTACATGGTCCACCTGCTGGTGCTGCGGGCCGGCACCAACCTGCTCGGTGTCTCCCCCCGATTCGACGTGTCGGCGGCCGTGACCGCCACTGCCGTGGCGTTCACCGTCTCCCTCGGTCTGTCCTGGGTCCTGTACGAGGCGGTGGAACGTCCCGCACGACGGCTGCTGCTCCGCAACCGGCGTTCCGCCAAGCCGCTGCCGACATCGCAGGCAGGCCGGCCGGAGCCGGCTGCGCCGAACCGTGATGCTCCGGCCGCAGCACCGGACTGAGCCATCCGGTCGACGGGATGCGTCACGGACCGAGGGGTTGCCTGCGAGAAGGCATCCGGGAGCCAACTGCTGGGCCGCCACCGGAACGCCGTGGACGGCCGACCAGCTGTTCTCCGACTGTTCCCCGGGCCGTCACTGCTGAGCACTGATGTCGCTCCACTCGCCGGTTGTGATCAGCCGGAAGAGGTGGCCGAAAGGGCTCGGCTCGTGCGGCCACTCGCCGTGGGAACGAGAGGATGCCATGGGCCACAAGGACACCCCATCTGCCGCGCGGGCGCGAGTCCTGCTGAGCGCCGCCGCAGTATTCGCCGTCGTCGCCTCGGGCGGAATCTGGGCGACGGGGCAGGCCGCAGCGTACGACTCCGCTGGTGCCTTCCCGGCAACGGACTCGGTCAAGTGGACGACGCAGACGGTCGCTCCGGGCGTACAGGTGCGCAGCGCCACCATCGAGAACGGCGACGCCAAGCCGCTCTGGACGGTCACCGTTCAGGCCCCGACCACCGGTCGCCTCAGCGGAGCCGCGACCTGGGCGGCGGTGGGACCGCAGTCCTGGGCCGACGCGACCGCGCAGCAGTTGCGCGCCGGTGGTTTCGAACCGCGGGTGGAGTCGGTGCGCTGGCCCGACTACGCCGACACACCGCACGGCCTCATGGGCCTGCGGGTGAGGGTCGGCTCGTACGCCACCCAAGCGGCCGCCCAGAGTGCCGCCCAGGCAGTCACCGCGGCGGGCTTCCACACCGCCGTGGACTGGACGGGCTACGACGCCGATCAGCCTGCCGACCGGGAGAATGTGCACGTCGCGGTCATCGATCCGCACACGTTCACCGGCACCGTCGAGGGCACCCATGACGGCAACGTCGCGCAGCGTGTGACCACCTCGTCCGTCGCCGTGAAGCTGGTCTCCTTGGTGGGCGTCAACGCAGGGTTCTTCGTCACCTCCGACGCCGACGGCGTCCAGGGAACGCAGTCGGGCCTGAGCGCGGACCACGGCGAGCTGGAGTCGATGGCCGCCGGATCGCGGGCGGCGCTGATCATCGGGGACGGCGGTCGGCAGGTGCGGGTGGCGGACCTGACTACGGCCGTCACGGTGCGTGCGGGCGCACACAGCTACCAGGCGCAGGGTATCAACCGGGTGCCCGGTCTCGTCCGGGACTGCGGACGTCCGGGAGCCAGTCCGAGCGAGTTGCCCTGGCAGGACGTCACCTGCCACGCGGCCGATGATCTGGTGCTGTTCACCGGGGAGTTCGGCGCGCCGCTGCCCACTGGACCCGGTACGCAGGTCGTACTGGACGCCGACGGCCGCGTGGTGTCGGTAGGTGCCCGCGGAGGCCACGTTCCGGTCCACGGCACGGTGCTCCAGGGCATCGGTTCGGCCGCCGACTGGCTGACCGCTCACGCCGGTACGGGACAGCGGCTCGGCGTCCAGGAGGTCGTACGCGACAGGACGGGCAAGCGCGTGAAACTCGACCGCGACGACAGCATCGTCAGCGCTGCCCCCACCCTCGTCAGTCACGGCCGTACCAGCATCGACGCGGCGACCGAGGGCGTCGTCGACCCGCAGGACCTGTCCTTCGGCTATGCCTGGGCGAATGTCCGCCAGCCGCGCACCATGGCTGGGGTCGACGCCAAGGGCCGGCTGATCCTGGCCACGGTGGACGGCCGCCGGACGGGGGGCAGCGAGGGCTTCACCCTCCAGGAGGCCGCCTCCTTCATGCGCTCGCTCGGTGCCGTGGACGCCCTCAACCTCGACGGCGGCGGCTCGACCGCCATGGCCGTCAACGGTGTCCTCGTCAACAACCCCTCGGACGCGACAGGTGAGCGTGCGGTCGGCGGCACCATCCAGGTTCTGCCTGACCAGGCCCGCTGACACAGAGCACCGGCGGCTCCCCGCAACCGTCACCCCGGATGCGGGGAGCCAGGGCCTCCGGCGGTGGCCACCGACTCCTATCAGGAACGGGTAACAGCCGCGCGGGCGCTCACCGCTGGGCAGACCGCGGTGCCGGCCCCCACTGTGCGCAGGTTGGCTCCCGTCGTTTCACTGCGGGTGGCCTACGCCGGGTCACGTCTTCGGCCAGAGCCGTGTCGCCCGGCGCTTCTTCGATCACGTTCTCGACGTTGAGCAATGTGCGGAACAGTCGCGGCAGCACAGCGCGGCCGAGTGCGCCTAACGGGCTATGGCTACGACGGCTATGAGCATGGCGTGTTCTTTTGCCGCACGGGACACGATGGTCCTTTGGCGTCGCGGAAGATGGGCCGGCCGTTCCCGCCTGGGCGCGTTCCAGCCGCGTGAGTTCCATCCGGGAGGCCAGAGACAGCTTGGTGACTCTCAAAGATCGTCGGCTATACGGCAGCCGTGCACGCCATGCGTCGGACTTGCGGAGCTCTCACGCGGAGCAGCACGGGCTGCACCACGAACGTCGGCGGTCTCGCGGCGCCGACGCCGACGCCCGGCGCGTCAGCCGCCCAGCGCCCCCAGAACCACGGCCTTGGCCTCGTCCTGCACCTGACGGAGGTGGTCGGTTCCCAGGAACGACTCCGCGTAGACCTTGTAGACGTCCTCGGTACCCGAAGGGCGGGCCGCGAACCAGGCGTTCTCGGTGGTCACCTTGACGCCGCCGATGGGCGCACCGTTGCCCGGCGCTCGGGTGAGCACGGCCGTGACCGGCTCACCGGCGAGGGTGTCGGCGCGGACCTGAGCCGGGGACAACTTGGCCAGGCGGGCCTTCTCCTCGCGGGATGCCGGTGCGTCGATGCGGGCATACGCAGGTTCGCCGAAGCGCGCAGTGAGTGCGGCGTAGTGCTGAGACGGCGTCTTGTCGGTGACGGCGACGATCTCGGAGGCGAGCAGGGCCAAGATGATGCCGTCCTTGTCGCTGGTCCACACCGAACCGTCCCGGCGCAGGAACGACGCTCCGGCGGACTCCTCGCCACCGAAGCCGAGCGATCCGTCGATCAGCCCGTCCACGAACCACTTGAATCCCACGGGCACTTCCACCAGTCGGCGGCCGAGGTCGGCGGCGACCCGGTCGATCATGCTGGACGACACCAGCGTCTTGCCCACGCCCGCCTCGGCGGACCACTGCGTGCGATGGGCGTACAGGTAGGAGATGGCGGTGGCGAGGTAATGGTTGGGGTTCATCAGCCCGGCGTCCGGGGTGACGATGCCGTGCCGGTCGGCGTCGGCGTCGTTGCCCGTCGCGATCTGAAAACGGTCGCGCTGCTCAATGAGCGACGCCATCGCGTACGGCGACGAGCAGTCCATACGGATCTTGCCGTCCCAGTCCAGCGTCATGAACCGCCAAGTGGGATCGGTGAGCGAATTGACCACGGTCAGGTCGAGACGGTGCTGCTCGGCGATGCGGCCCCAGTAGGCCACGGACGCTCCGCCCAGTGGATCGGCGCCGATACGCACGCCTGTGGCCCGGATCGCGTCGAGGTCCAGCACGCTCGGCAGATCGGAGACGTAGTTGCCGAGGAAGTCGTAGCGACCGGTGCCGGGCGCGGCGAGCGCCTGGCCGTAGGGGACGCGTCGTACGTCCTTCAGGCCGCCCGCGATGATCTCGTTCGCCCGGTCCTGGATCCAGGAAGTCGCGTCGGAGCCCGCCGGGCCGCCGCTCGGCGGGTTGTACTTGAATCCGCCGTCGCCGGGCGGGTTGTGCGAGGGCGTCACGACCACACCGTCGGCGAGGTGAGAGGTGCGCCCCCGGTTATGGGTCAGGATGGCGTGCGAGACCGCCGGCGTGGGGGTGTAGCCGTCCGCCGTATCGATGAGCACGGTCACGTCGTTGGCCGCGAACACCTCCAGAGCGGTGACCTTCGCGGGCTCTGACAGGGCATGCGTGTCCGCACCGAGGAAGAGGGGGCCGTCGGTGCCCTGTCGTGCGCGGTACTCGCAGATGGCCTGGCTGGTCGCGGCGATATGGTCCTCGTTGAACGCGGTCGCCAGCGACGATCCGCGGTGTCCCGACGTACCGAACGTCACTCGCTGCCCCGGCTCGGCCGGGTCGGGGTGCAGCGCGTAGTACGCCGTCACCAGTCGGGCGACGTCGATCAGGTCCTCGGGTCCGGCCGGCTGACCCGCTCGTTCGTGCTGCATGGCACCTACTCCTCCACATCGACCGTGCAACCGCTCGCGATCTCATCTTCCCCCGCCAAGGACGGGAGCCCCCCCTTTCCGACCACAGGCGTCGATACCGTTCGCGCGGCCATGGGGCCACGACCCGAGGATCAGGTGGCTATACACACATGCCGATGCGGTGGCTTCCAGCATTCACAGTGTTCACCTACATGAACTGTGCTCACGTGGGTGTACCTCAAGTGGCAGCTGTGCAAGACTCCATCGACTTCCCTGTGACGTTGTCGAGTGCGAGAGGTGGGCACCCGTGAGTGTTTCCCGGCGTACTGTGCTGGCGACGGCGGCCGGTGCTGCGGCCGCATACGCTTCTTCGGCGCAGCCTGCGCAGGCGGTTACCGGACAGGCACCTGCACAGGCTGTGCGCGCGCTCCGCGCGGCGGCCGACTATGCCGTGCAGAAGCTCCGCACTGTCGCGCCGGGCGTGAGTGCCTTTCCCGTCGGGACGAAGTTCGAGAAGTGGGTCTATTCGCAGAACGGTGACTGGGTCGGCGGGTTCTGGCCAGGAACGCTGTGGATGGCCTGGCTCTACAGCGAGGACGATGCATTCCGCACGTGGGCGCTGGATTCGGCTCAAAGGCTGGCTCCCCGTCAGTACGACAACAGCACGCACGATCTGGGTTTCCTTTTCTATCCGTCATGGGTGACAGCTTGGCGTCTGACGGGCGATGACGTATGGCAGGCGGGCGCCGTACGGGCCGCCGACTCGCTGATACAGCGGTACAACCCGCGCGGACGCTTCATCCGCGCGTGGGGTGCGTTGACCGATCCGCACAACGCGGGCCGGGTCATCATGGACACAATGATGAATCTCGACCTGCTGGCATTCGCGAGCCGGCAGACCGGCGACGACAAGTACCTGACCATCGCCGAGGAGCACGCGAAGACCGCCCAGCGGGTGTTCCCCCGCCCCGACGGCTCGACCCCGCACGTTTTCGACTTCGACCCGGACAGCGGCGCACCGATCGGCCCGAACACCGTGCAGGGCTACAGTCCCACCTCGTGCTGGTCGCGCGGACAGGCATGGGGTGTGTACGGATTCACCACGATCTACCGCCGGACCGGGAACCGGGAATTCCTGGCCACCGCACGGAGACTCGCCGACTTCGCCGTGGGAGCACTGAGTACGGACTACGTCCCGGTATGGGACTACCGCGCGCCGCAGCAGCCCCACGACATCAAGGACGCGTCGGCCGGCGCGATCATGGCATGCGGTCTGCTCGACCTGGCGACGGCCACGGGCAGCAACAAGTACCGCGAAGTGGCGCTGCGGCTGCTGACGGCGCTGTCGGAGACCTGCCTTACACGGAATTCCTCCCGCGCTGAGGCGGTCGTGGCCCGCTGCACTCGTAACCGACCGGCCGAGGACGGGATCGAGATCTCGCTTCCATATGCCGACTATTACCTGCTCGAGGGCATCCTGCGGGTGCTGCAACCGCGCGATGTCGACCGAGCGATCGACCTGTCGACGGTCTGACACGGACAGTCCGGTGTCGAGGCCGACCACCGGGCGGCGCATGTCAGCGCAGTCCCCGTGCTGTGGCCGCATCTGTTCGTTCGCCGGGTCGGTGCTGATCGGCCCGCATCGGTGGAATGTGACGACGCGTCCGGCCGACGCGGGGAGACAGGATGGCACAGCCGGTCAGGCGCGCAAACTGACCGCGAGCTGACCGAACCGGAGGGACAGACACTGCAGCGGATCCCCGGCATTCTGGCTGCCCAGCACTGTGAACGTGACCGCGTCCGCGTCCGTGGCCGCAGCGAGAAAGGCATCCGCCGGGGCGGCAGGCCGGCCGCTACCGACCATGGCCTGACCATCCAAGCCGGCGTAACCTAAGCGGTCACTGCACTAGCTTCGACTGCGGATCATCGACATCAGCCGCCCGTGGGTCTCAGCGTCCGCGGCCACCACAAGCCCGCGGCCTCCCTGCCCGACAGGAGCGCCGTCGATCCCGCTGACCACGCAGCCCGCCGCCCGGCACACGGCGATGCCGGCAGCGAAGTGCACGCTCCCGGAGAGGTCAGCGCCATCGGTGACGTACGCGGCGCGCTTGCCGGCCGCTACCCAGGCCAACGCCAACGTCGTTGACACGACCCGCGGCCGGAACCGCTCGACGAACCCAGGGTGGGCCAGCAAGTCAACGGGCCGGAACGCGGGCGCGCTTGGAAACGGAGGATCCAGGTTGACGTCCACCAACTGGGTGGCGGGCGTAGGCGCAAGCGGCGCATCGGCCCCGTCGCGCCGCACCCGGGCGGACTCACCATCCGTGAAGAAAACCTCACCGCTGAACGGGTCGGCCACCGCCGCGGCCCCGTTGCGCAATGCCACGTTGACGGCCACCAGCATGTTGCCGACGGCGTAGTTCAATGTGCCGCACAGCGGGTCGACCAACCACTGCCGCACAGCGTCGGCAGCGCCCTGCTGCCCACCTTCCTCGCCGAGCACCGCATCATCCGGCCGAGCCGCACGGATGACGCCCAGGATCCTCTTCTCGGCCTCCACATCGGCGGCGGTGGCGAAGTCTCCGGCACCCTTGTCGATGTGGGCGAGGCGCTGACCGTACATGCTCCTCACCACGTCCGCGCCGGCATGTGCCGCAGCTATCGCAACCTCAGCGTCGTCAGAGCTCACGTACGCGTTGATCATGCCGTGGAGGATATCGGTGCGAAGCCGATCCCCACCGGTCAGATCAGTTGCCCTGCCCCTTGCCGGAGGATGCAGTTCACTACTGCACGCGAAGTGGAGCCGACGATGTCCCTCCGCACTCATCACCCCGGCGAGGGCCGCCGGCCAGGGCCATGAGGAACTGAGTTTCCGCGTCGTCCCGCCGCGCGCAAATTCTGGGGACCACGATGAGCGGGGCCATGGCTCGGCACCAGCCCAGCACACGATGGGGTGACAGGCCAGGAACCAGCGCTGCCAGCTTCTCGATTCGCTGCTCCAGCGCGGCGAGACCCACAACTCCGTGAAGCACCCAGTCCACGGTGTCGAAGTCCGGGTCGCCCCATGCGTGCCTCGGATCGATCGCCACCATGCGGGCGCCGGGGCCAGACAGCACGTTGGCCGGATGGCTCTGCGGTGCCCGGTCGCCCGACGCGGGGCAGACCCCGGAGGGCCGGGTGAGATCCGTACGCCCGAGGTGGCCGAAGAATGACCGGGGGCCGAAGCGGCGCAAGAGCGCCCTTCGCCCCCCGGTGGGTGCGGCAGGATCGAGCCGTATCACCGGCACCCCCGCCGTGACGGGTCAGCGACGACCGTGGTCGTGATGCCGGTGCCGGTCGCCGTACCAGCCGCGATGCCGGTCCCGGTCGTGGTCGCCATACCAGCGGTGGCCCCCGTCCCGGTGATCGCCGTGATGGCGGTCGCCATACCAGCGGTGGTGCCGATCCCGGTCGTGGTCGTGGTCGTGGTCACCCCTGACGGCGTGCGAACGGTAGCTGCGCGAGTCGCGGTCATGGCCGCCTCCGTCGGCGAGGGCCGGCATGGCGGCCGCGCCGACGAGGACGCCCGACGCCACACAGGTGGCGATCAGGCGCACGGTGATACGAGAAACAGACATCAAGCTGTCCCCTCACGTTCGAGCACGCCCACCCCGGTTGGGGCCGGCGTGCCATCCCAATTTCTCGGCTCGGTGCCGAGGCCCGAAACTCTGGCCCTGCTCGGCGGCACGAGATCAACAAAACGATTCGCGTTACAAAACACCGACATATCCGTAACGCTCCCTTGTAGGTGCCACCGACACGGGGAGAGGTCCGAGCCGCAGATCCGTCCCCGCTCCGAACCTCGCGATGATCAGCACAAAGGCGACTGACGGTTCATGGCACGGTTGACGGACTCGCCGCCCCGACTCCCCCGACCGGCCCTACGACTTCCGTAACAACGAGGAGACTGCCGTCGGGGGACCACTGCGCCCTCCCGACGAGACGTCCACGCCCTCCCCGCTCAAGTCCGCTCTCCACCTGGCGCCTTCGGTGATGTGCGGGCAACGCATCGATACCACTGATCACCGGCACTCGTCCCTTTTCGCCGCGACGGACCGCACGGCCGCCGAGGGCACGCCGCTCCTATCCCCGCGCGTCCTTCCGGCTGCGAGTCATGACATGCGGCAAGGCCGTCTCCCCGATCGCCCTCGCCACGCGGGTCGGCATCACGACGAGCGTTGCTGGAACTCGCACGCTGCCGCGGGCCACGCCGGCGGGACTGATGGCAGCGCTGTGGAGCCGGGGGCCGGCGACGGCGCTCCTCATTACAACGACAACAACGGCTACCGCCGCCCCGGCGACATGTCTGCCGCCAGTGCGAAGGGCGCACAGAGGGGAGCCGATCGCATCAAGCCGGTCCTCAAGTGCTGTGGGAAGAGAGGAAGTGGGACCCGGCGACGTGCGCGCGGCCCTGCTCCATCTCGGCTACGAGGAACAACGGACCGGTCCGAACGGGAACCGGCTCGGCGGGACACTGACGGTCCGCGCCATGAACTCGCGTTACAAGGACGGCCACTACGTCAGGCCCGACGGAGCGCTGGTCGGCCTTCACGTCCATGACGACGGCTGCGTCACGGCATTCGTGCAGAAGGCCGACTACGGGGTGACGACCAACGGCTCGTTCCCGGAGACCGGGTGCTTCGAGCCGCCCTACGGCCACTGAACATGCCACCGGGGCAGGGCTGCCCCACCATCGGGGTCAGCCCTGAGCCGTCTTTCATCCGTCAGGCCAGTGACGCGGGCGGGCGAACCAGTCCTTCGCGCGCTCCCCCGTGGCCAGGAACAGCATCACGGCACCCATCGCGACGCCGACGCCCCACATTGCGTGGTGCGTCACGGCGCCGACGGCGCTGCCCGCGACAACCAGCCAGCCGACGACGAGGACGCATGTGCGGATGCCGCTGCCGCCGTTCGCGCACTTCACTGCGGCAAGGATGGACATGGCGGCCAGCAGGGCGAAAGGGCTCGCCGCGAGGAAGATCAGGCCGTCGGCCAGCAGGCCCAGGGCGCCGGTTTCCGACATGACAGCAGCCATCGCCAGACGCAGGGCCACGAGGGCGCACGCCGCGCCCACGAACAGCAACAGGAAGCGGACGGCCCTGACGGGGGCCGGCATCATGCGCATGCGCATCCTTGGGGGCCGAGGGTTTGGACGAGGTGCACTGTGCCATGCTCCGGCCGACGCCGTACACAGCAGTGCGTCGCGGGCTGAATGAGACCACCACTCACGGAGACGGTGACGCTGGTTCGCCCCCATGGAGACGGCGCCGTGCACGCCCGCTCGCAGACACCCTCGGCGGCGGCGTCGCAGGGGGTGAGACACCCGTCCATGGTTGAGAGTGAGCCCTCGTCCCAACGAGGACAGCTCGGCCCGCAGTCGGGCTACGGGGCTCTCGCCGGCGACCCTCGACGCACCTGGACGGCGAACATGAGGTCCTGGTGACAGCGCTCCAGGGCCGACGGACGGTGCGTGCAGGGGGAACGCACCGGCGGAGATTGCCTGACCTGGAGCACAGCAGCGCACCAGGGCCTGGCCAACCACTGCCTCGACCCCGGTGGCGCCGTTGCGATCCCTTACCTCGCAGGAACGGGGAAGAGCATGCAACTGCTGGTGGCGTGGGCGAGCAGGCGGTCCTCGGAGTCGAACAGCTCGGCCTGCGCGAGGGCGGTGCGACGGCCCTGGTTGAGGACCGTACCGACAGCGCGGACCTTGCCGGTGTCCACGGTGATCGGGCGCAGGAACTTCAGGCTCAGGTCGAGCGAGGTGTATCCCATGCCTGCCGGGAGGACGGACTGCACGGCACAGCCGGCGGCCGAGTCGAGCAGGGTGGCGTATACGCCGCCGTGGACGCTGCCGATGGGGTTGTAGTGCTCCTCCCCCGGCTCGAGGGCGAAGGCGGCGCGACCGAGCTCAACCTGCTCCAGGGTGAATCCGAGGGTCGCGGCGATGGGTGGGGCAGGCAGGCGTCCGCTCAGCACGCTGCGCAGGAAGTCGAGACCGCTCTGCTGCCCGACGGCGGCTGCGGAGACCCTCGGGTCCTCCCACTCGAACGTGCGAGACCTGGTCATTGCCGTTTCCCTTCTCGACTGGCTTCAACATCCGAAGCTAGCCAGTGACATCTCTGGCTGTCAATTCCGAAGCCAGCCTACGATGGCTGCATGAACTGGCTTGAGACCAGCACGGAGAACTGCACGGTGCAGCGCACCCTCGACCTGATCGGCGAGAAATGGTCACTGCTGGTGCTGCGCGACACCATGAACGGCGTGCACCGCTTCGACGACTTCCGCCGGCACGTGGGACTCTCCGAGGCAGTGCTGGCGGACCGGCTGCGCAAGCTGGTCGCCGCCGGAATCCTGGACACCGTCCCCTATCGCGAGCCGGGCCACCGCACCCGCCACGAGTACCGGCTCACTCCCAAGGGATGGGACCTGTGGCCCGCGATGATCGCTCTCAAGCAATGGGGCGACCGCTACACCGCGGACCCGCAAGGACCACCCCTGGAGGTCCGCCACCGTGACTGCGACCAGCCGCTGGAAGCCGTCGTCGTCTGCACAGGCGATCATGGGCCTCTCACCCCACGACAGGCTTACACGAAGCCCGGCGCCTCAGCGCACGCCTTGACCTGATCGGTTTTCGGCTGCTTCGGGACATGGAAGGGGGCTCGCACTCGTCCCGCGGCCCCCCCTGGACCGACGGACCGGACGCGCCGCGGGCGGGCGGCAGTCCCTGACCTGGCAGGCGTCGCATCCAGATCTACGTCGAAAGCGTGCTACGACATTCTGCTCAACGTCCATAGGCCGGATCGGCTCGATCGTCGGCCCGTCGATCACCGGAGCCCTGGTCGCCGCCGGAATCGGTCACCCTGGGGCTTCCACTTCTTCGCCGCGGTCGCGGTCCTCGCCTTCCTGGCTGTGCTGAGCCTGCCGTGCCGGGCGGAGCACGCACGGGAGGGGTCGTCGAGCCCGTCGCCTGAGGCGCCTCGCGGCACCGCTCAGCACCCTGAAGCGGTACGGGCCCGACGAGGGCCCGTACCGCTACGCGCGTCTTGTCGCCCGTTCACATTGCCGTTCAGGCTGAGTTTGCCGGGCGGCTCCCGGGATGCCGCCGCTCATCCCGCGCTTCCGGCGTTGCGCAATCGCGCGAAGGACGTGTCCAGTCCCTTCTTCAGCACCCGCGCCACGGGCCGCTCCACAAAGCGATGGACCAGGTAGCTGAGCGCCAGGAAGCCTGCGATCACGACGGCGACCAGAAGCCGGGCGTCCATGGTGTCGTGCAGGCGGTTGATCAGCGTGGTACCGGCCGCGTAGTGCATCAGGTAGAGCGGATAGGTCATCGTCCCGGCGGTGACGAGCCACTTCCAACGGACGCGGTCCGTCAGCCCGAGCGCGATGGCGACCATGATCAGCAGGAACACGGTGAAGATCAGCACACTCCCCCGCCATCCGGACACATGCTCGACCTCGTCGATCCGCTTTCCCAGCTCCATCTGCCCCATCAGCCAGGCCATGCCGAGGATGCCCCACAGCAGCAGGTCCGACCCGAACCGGTGCATGAGGTAGAGCGCCAGTCCGGCGATGAAGTACCAGGCGCCGTCCGGATTGGCGACCAGTTCCAGCAGCGGAAACCCGGACACCGGCGCGAGCATCGCGACGGCACCCCATACGCAGCAGAACACGACGACCTTGCGGTAGGTCAGCCCGGTGGCGACGACGACCAGGAAGAGCAGGTAGAACCGCAACTCGGACCAGAGGGTCCAGTAGACGCCGTCGACATTCGCCACGCCCGAACCGGACTGCAGCATCGTGAAGTTGAGCAGCACCTCGCGCAGTCGCAGCCGTTCCCACACGCCCGGTATCGCCACGAGCACGACTGTGGTGAACACGATGCTGAACCAATACGCCGGGTAGAGCCTGATCACGCGGGACACGAAGAACTGGCGCGGGGTCCGCCCCCAGCACGACATGCAGATCACGAACCCGCTGATGACGAAGAAGATCTCGACGCCGATCCAGCCGTAGGAGGCGACCCGGAAGACGTTCGGCATGATCTCCGACACCGGTCTGCCCCAGTACCGGTTGTCCGGGTGGTTCATCCGATTCGTACCAGCGTAGTGGTGCACGGCCACCATCAGCGCGGCGACCAGCCGGATCCCGTCGATGGCGTACAGCCGACGGTCCGCGCGCGCGGGGGCGCCGGCGCTCTTCCGGGCCCGGGTGTCCGTGGGTACGTGAGGCGGTCGATCGGTCACGGCGAGCGGGGGCAGCGGCTGCTGTAAACCGCTCACGGCTCTTTGCCTGGGTATCGACGACCCCCCGTTCGATACCGAGGATTCCCCGTCCACACCGCGCATCAGCATCTACCCATCTTCACAAGCCAGTCCCGGGCCGGGCGCCACCGTACGGTGCCCATACGAACGCCCGACAGTGAACAGACAAGAACATTTCCTTACGACGTCGCCGCGTATTTGCCTCGAATGCCGCCAGCGCGTCGTACGGCGCTCCCCTACGGCGCCACCGCCCTGGCTGCCACCCCTGCCGACCCCGACCCTTGCCCGCTCACCACTTCGGTAAGAGGAACCTATCGGTCCTTAACCTTCACTGACAACGTTCAACCTTCGGCCGGTTGGGGCGGCGGCGGCGCGGCGGATGGCGGTGAGGGCGACGTCATCGCCCAGGGATCTGGCGGTGTGGGCGAGCAGGTCGCGAAGGATGTGGTGGAGCAGGGCCTCGGGAGCGTCGGCTGCCCACTGGGCGGTGCGTTCCGCGAACGGATAGCAGACCCCGTTGCGGTCGCGGGCCTCGATGACACCGTCGGTGTCCGGGAGCAGGGTGTCCTGGGAGCCGAAGGGCGCCATGTCGAGGCTGTAGGCGTCGGCGGCCGTCATGGCGATCCCGAGCGGGGGCGCGGGGGTGAGGTCCGCGACGGTCACGGCCCGGACCGAGCAGGGGGCGCCACATGGCCGCGCTCCTCGTCGGGATCTCCAGCAGCAGAGCGGTGACGAAGCGTTCACCCGTCTCGTCGTCCGGCTCGAAGTCGCCGAGGTAGCGGGCGACGCTCCGATCCAGGGCATCGGCCCGTTGAAGCAGGGCGGCATGCTGGTGGGCGGCTTCGGAAGGCTCCGAGTACCAGGGCGGCCTCGCCGATGGCGGGCAGACCCTTGCCCCGCACGTCGCCGATCATCACGCGGACCGCGCCGTCGGTGCGGGCGGCGTACAGGTCACCGCCGATCGCGCCAGTCGTCCACGGCCCCTCGAACCACGCGGTGAGCGCGGGCGCGATCACCAAGAGAGGGCCGACAACGGTGTCGGACGGCGACACGACGTCCGCAACCGTGATCACACAATCAGTGGAAGGGCCCGGTCATCGGACGAGGGACTGCCCCCACCTCTTTACTCGGATGTCGTCTGTTCCGGGACGACTTCTTCCCGCGGGGCCGGTTCAGGCGGTGGGAAGAGGAAGTTCTCCAGCGCGTCCAGGGCGAACACGACCAGCAACAGCACCACCGGGACAAGCAGGGATATCAGGATCACGGTGCCCCCTAGATGAAGCAGTGATCTGAACTGCGGTCCATTGGCAACGCGTACACCCTCAGCATGCGGCCGAACGGAGTACCCCACATGCCGGGAGCTGGAAGTTTGTAGGCCAATCGGGTGGCGTCTTCTCGCCCGCATGTGTGTTGGGGCACACGGGCGCACCCGTCAGCCGGCGGGGTTCTCGGCCCGCAGCCGGACCTGTTCCTCCAAGCGCCGCAGGCTGGTGTCGAGGGCTTCGTGCACGGACCGCTCGCCCGGATCGTGGCGGTCGTCGAAGAACGACAGGTGTACGGTCACCTCGCTGCCCCCGCTGCCGATGCCGGCAACCTGGAGCCACCCGGCGTAGTAGCCCTCGTCCCGGGTGCCCCACTCGAGCCGCATCTGGTCCGGGCGGGCACTGAGCAGCGCGGACGTGTCCTGCTCGGCGTGATCGTCATGCACGGTGACGGCGGGCAGGCCCTCGGCCCGCACGTGCAGCTCGTTCGGCATCCAGCCCTCCAACCGGTCGACGTCGGCGGCTTGGTCGAAGACCTGCTCGGGAAGCGCCGGCATGGTGCGTGAACGTTCGTACTCGGCCATCGCGTACCGCTCCTCGCCTCGAAGTCGTACAAGGGGACGGGTGCCCGTTTTGTTGTGGTTGAGGCGTGTCGGCCGACATGCAGGAAGCAAGGGGCCGTGAGCTCGCGGTGACGGGGCAGGACGGTCGCGTTGCCGATAAAGTGGAGGTCGACGAGTCGTCGTTCACGTGGGCCCTGTCGGCCCCAGCCCGTCGGGGGCACCGCGCCGCCGTCTTGTTTGCTCCGGGGCGTTTCTCCTCGGCCGCAGCCGCTCCCCCTCCCCAGCTCCGCCCCACAGGAGTGCCGGATGACTGGCACGCTGCAACCAACTCCCGCACCGTCCACTCTGCGGATCGGCGTGCTCGGCTCGTACGGCGGTTTCAACATCGGCGACGAGGCGATCCTGATGTGCGTCCTGAGCCGACTGCGCGCCCACCGCCCGCGGGCCCGGCTCGTCGTTTTCAGCCGGAACGCCGAACACACCCGTGTCCACCAGCCCGGTGCCGACGAGGTCGTGGACTGGGAAGGCGTGCCCCAGAAGCGGCTGCTCGACGCCCTGTCGCAACTGGACCTGCTCGTACTCGGCGGCGGCGGGATTCTCTACGACGGCGAGGCCCGTCGGTACCTGCGGCTGGTCAGGGCGGCACAGGCCTGCGGCGTGCACACCTTCGCCTACGCCGTGGGGGCCGGCCCGCTGCGCGAGGCGGAGGATCGGGAAGCGGTGCGTGCCGTCCTGCCGACGATGGACGAGGTCGTGGTCCGTGACGAGGAGTCGCGACTGGTTCTGGAGGAGGCGGGCATCGAACGCGAGCTCACCGTGACCGCCGACCCGGCGCTCTTGCTGCCGCCGGCACCCTTCACCGCACAGATGATGCGCGAGGAAGGCGTACCCGCCGACGTACGTCTGGTGGGCATGTCGGTACGGGAACCGGGCCGGGCGGCCGAGAAACTCGACGAGGGCGACTACCACGCGCTGCTCGCCGACGTGGCCGACTTCCTCGTACGACGTCTCGACGCCCATGTGGTGTTCGTGCCGATGGAACGTCACGACGTACGCCACTCCCACGCCGTACTGTCCCGAATGACCGCGCCGGACCTGGGGCGGATCCTGCACAACGCCTACAGCCCGGGTCAGGTGCTCGGTCTCATGAGCCACCTGGACCTCGTCGTCGGCATGCGCCTGCACTTCCTGATCTTCGCCGCTGTCTCCGGCCTGCCGGTGCTGCCGCTGCCCTACTCGGGGAAGGTGTTCGACTTCGCACTGCGCCTCGGGGTGCCGGCGCTGGTCGGTGTGGCCCGTGAGCAGGCCGGATTGCTGCTGGCCGAGGTCGACCGGCTGTGGGACGAGTTCCCGCAGCGGAGGGGGGACCTGAACGCCCAGGTCCTGCGGCTGCAGACGCTCGCCGCGGAGACCGGGGCACTGTGCGGAACCCTCCTGGACCGCATCGACGGCGGCACGAGCGGCGCACCGCAGCCCGCCGAGCCCGGCCTGAGTCTCTTCGGCCCCGGCGCGGCAAGTTCGTAGTGGCCCGACGGGCCGGGCAGACCCTGCGCACCGGAAAGGAGTCGACGGGACACCGGAAACGAGTCGACGGGAGAAGCAATGCCGATCCTGGAACCACCCGCGCACCCCAGCACCATCACTTTGCCGCCCCGTCCGGCGCAGTACGGCGGCCGGACGGACGTCCTGGTCGTCGGCGGCGGACCGGCCGGAGCCGCCGCGGCCCACTCCGCGGCCGCCGCCGGTGCCGACGTGGTGCTGGTGGAGCGCTACGCCTTCCTCGGCGGAAACGCGACCGTGGCGCTGGTCATGCCGTTGATGTCGTTCCACAACGAGCAGAAGCAGGCCCTGTTCACCGAGCCCGGGGATCGAGGAGGCCGCCTCCTGCCGACCGACCACGGCGAGGGCGAGGCGGTGGTCGCCGGTTTCCTGTGGCAGCTGCTGGACCGGCTCCATGCGGCAGGCGGCTCCATCCCGCCGTCGTTGGAGACCGGGTACACCGTCCCGTTCGACCCGGAGCTCTTCAAGCTGGTTCTGCTCGACATGCTCGACGAGGTGGGCGTACACCTGCTGTTCCACGCCTTCGCCTCCGGCGCGCTCCCGCTGGACGACGGCTGGCGGGTGATCTTCGAGTCCAAGTCCGGGCCGGTGGTGATCGACGCGGGCATCGTGGTGGACGGCACCGGCGACGGCGATGTGGCCGCGTCCTGCGGAGCTCCCTTCGAGATCGGCCGTCCCGAGGACGGGCTCGTGCAGCCGATGACACTGATGTTCCGGGTCGCCGACTTCCTGCACCCGGAGTTCGCACACTACGTGCGCACGCATCCCGACCAGTGGCGCGGCGTGCACGGACTGTGGGACCTCGTGGAGCAGGCCACGGCCGCCGACGAGCTGCATCTGTCGCGCGAGGACATGCTGTTCTTCGCCACCCCGCACCCGCGGGAGGTGAGCGTGAACAGCACTCGTGTCACCGGCGCGCTGGGCACGGACGTGTGGGACCTCACCCGCGCCGAGTGCGCCGCCCGCCGCCAGATGGCCCAGATCGACCGCTTCCTGCGCAAGCGGGTACCGGGTTTCGAGGAGTCGTACGTCGTGCAGAGCGGCATCCAGATAGGGGTGAGGGAGACCAGGCGCGTCCTGGGCGACTACAAGCTGACCGGGTACGACATCCTGGACGCCCGTACGTTCCCGGATGTCGTCGCGCACGGCGCCTATCCTGTCGACATCCACAATCCCGCGGGCACGGGCACCGTCCTCAAGCGGGTACCACAGGGCCGCTTCTACGACATTCCGCTGCGCTGTCTGCTGCCGCAGGACACCGAGCGGCTGCTGGTGGCCGGCCGGTGCATCTCCGGCTCGCACGTCGCGCTCTCCTCCTACCGTGTCATGCCGATCGCCATGGCGACGGGTCAGGCCGCAGGTGTGTGCGCGGCGCTCGCCGCGCGCCTCGGCCGACGTCCCCGGGAGGTGCCCTACCGCCTTGTGCAGCAGGAGCTGCTGCGTCAGGGGGCGCGGCTGCGCTGCGCGGCCGCCGACGGGGCACGTGTGTCCTGCTGACGGCCCCAGGCGACCGGGTCGGCGTCTGTCGGCCGCCGTCACGTGTCGTTGTCGCGCCAGCGGCCTCCGCTGGGCGGGGTGTCGAAGCGGGTCGCCTGGGAGGCATTGCCGCCGAGGTCGTTGTCGGAGACCCGGCCGCCCGTCCAGCGGCCGTCGGCCGTGATCCACATGGCGTGCGTCTGGGTCGGGGGCCGCACGGGGTCCCAGATCCGGTTGCCGTGCATCTGCGCCCCGGTCACCGTTGCCGCCACGGTCAGCCCTGAGCGGGGGTCGGGGGCACCGGGCAGCCGGTAGGCGGAGCCCGGTGCGGGCGTACCGTCGCGCCAGGCCGTGTCCGCGCCGGGACGCACCGGGGCAAGTGAGAGTTCGGTGCCGGTGTTGAAGGTGACCACCGCGCTCTGCTCGCCCACCGTCAGCCGCTTGCCGCGATGTCCGTCCGCGGGCCAGTCGGCGTTCTCGTCGCTCATCGACAAGCCGGTGAAGTGCACTCCTTGACCGCTCCGGGTGGTGGCCGGAGCGGCCCGGCGGCCGTTGCTGCGGACGCGGTTGGCCACGAGGGACGGATCCCTCAGAGGGGCGTCGACGCGGACGCCGTCGAGCGCGTTGTCCCGGATGTCGTTGGCCTCCAGCACGATGTCCGTGGCCGTTTCCTGGTCGCCGCCGGCGAGGTTGTGCTGCCAGTAGCCGTACCGTCCGTTGTCGCTGATGCGGTTGCCGCGGAGGGCGTACGGCCCGGGGGTGTTGCCGAGCCCGACGCCGTCGCGCACGTTGCCGTCGATGACACAGCCCGTGACGATGCCGCCTCGCCCGCCGACACCCGACGTGCCCTGCGAGGAGACGTCGAACCCGGCCTCGTGGTTCGCGATCATCGTCGAGGAGGTGACCAGCAGCCCGTCGGCGCCCCAGTCGGAGATCCCGAACCGGTTGTCCTCGACGTGGCAGGCGGTGATGCGGATGCCGCGGGGCGGCGGCCAGTTCTCCCGTTGCAACTCCACGAAGATGCCGTTGGTGCCGTTGCCGGTCGCGGTGCACGCCGTCACCGTGAGCCGTTCGACCACCCCCCAGCCGCCGATGCCGATGCCGATGCCGGCGCCCCCCATCTCCGTGCCGGAGTCCTGCCGCCCGCACCTCTCGGCCAGGACTCCCTCGACAAACGTGTCCTGCAGGAAGTCACAGCCGAAGCCGGTGGCCGCAGTGTCGTGCACGTACAGGTCGCTGAACCGGCCCCGCAACACGTACTGGAGTCCGAGCCCCTTGGCCAGCGGGTCGTACCGCTCCGTCCGCACACCTGAGCCGTCGATCTCGAAGTGCGCGAAGGTGACGTCCGCCAGATGGTTGTCCCGGCTCGCACCGTGCTGTTGTGAGGTGAACCAGGTCAGCGGCACGGGTGTCGTCGGACTCCCGGGATTGCACAGGACGAAGCAGGTCGCGCCCCGCCCGGCCCCGACCAGCGACACCCCGGTGCGCCATACCGTGGGCCGGTCCCGCATGACGTAGCGCCCCGCGGGGACACGCAGGACACGCGGACGGCCGTCGGCGGCGCAGGCGTCACCGAGCGCGTCCACCAGCTTCTCGAACGCCGGCTGGTCGTTGGTCGTCCCGTCACCGACCAGGCCGTGCTCACGGGCGTCGACCGTCAGGGGCATGGACATGGGGACTCCTCTTTGGGGCGACGTGACCGGCCGACCACACCCGGCCGAGGCCGGTGGGGGCATCGGCGGGCGAGGGCCGCGCCGTCCCGGGTACCAGCCGGGCGCGGAGGCTATTCCTGCGGCAGGCCGGCACCCGGCCGGGTGTGAGGCTGGGACCTGAGGTGTCAGGAAGGCTTCGCCGCCGACACCGCGGTGACGGTCACCTTGTTGTCGCACTCCGCGAACTCGCCGTCCTGCAGGGCCACTTGGTGGGCCCCGGCCTTCGGCAGGCCGATCACCAGCGTGGGGTACACCACGGGCTCCGAGCCGGAGGTGCAGTAGCCGCCGGCCTCGCCTTGGACCTGGACGAAGGTGAGCTTCACCCATGCCTTGCCCCTCGGCGCCACCTGCACGGGTGCTGCGGAGCCCGTGCGCGTCACCGACAGGGGTGCGTTGAGCTGGGGGGAGCCGTTCCCCGCCCCCGCCACGGACGGGTGGCCCTGCAGGACACAGGGCTGTCCGGAGACGTTGGTGAACTCGATGACGGCCGCTCCGGTCCCCGTGCCGGCCGGACGGGCAGCGGCCTGGTACGCGGCCGCTCTCAGGTTGCTCACCGTACAGGCCTTCACCGCACCGTCCGGCGATCCGGACACGGGCGAATCACTCGCTCCCGGAGCCGCCGATACGCCGCCGGCCGAGGCTGTCGAGGCGGCGGAGCCCGACGCTCCGGCGGAGGACGCCGCCATATTGGTCGCCCCCGAAGCCGTCCCGCTCATCCCTGGCGCATGACCACCAGGCTGCCATCCGGCCATCGACAGTATGGCCGAAACCGCGGCCAACGCAATCGCGACTTTGCGGATGCCGTTCCCGTACTGCATGACGCCTCCCGAAATCGGATCGCACGGGCGCCCGGCCGTTCGCCGGTACTCGCCGATGCAGACAGAACTGCCGGATGCCGGGTTCCCCTGTTGATCGCCCGTGACACGGCAGCGGCACGACCGGGCCGGTTCGGCCCCATCCACCAGTAGCCCTCCCCGGCGCTCCTCTTCAGATCCGTCCCCGGCGGCGCGGCAGCGCCGCAAGTCGGGCCGCCGCGCTGTCCAGCAGCATCTCCAGTGCCGTCGGATAAGCGCTGGTGACCATGCGGGTGGCCAGGAGCGGTGCGGCCTCGGCGATACGCGGGTGGGTAGCAGCGGGCAGTCGGGCGTACGTCGAGCGCCACATGTCGTCGTCGGCGCGCAGCGCGGCGCTGGGCAGGGCCAGGGAGGCGGCGTCCAGCGCGGCGAAGGCGAGCGTCTGGTCGATGAACGCGTGGTAGATCCGCACCGCGTCGGGCAGCGGGAACCCGGCCGTGCGCAACACCTCAAGGACCGCCTCGTCCGCCGCCAGCTCGTTCGCCCGGCCGGTGACGCGGCTGGCCGTCAGTTGGGCCGCCTGTGGATGGGCGAGATAGGCGGCATGGATGCGCAGCCCGACGGCACCCAGGTCGGCCCGCCACTGCCCCGTCGGCTCCCAACCACGCAGAGCCTGTCCGATCAGGGCGTCACCGATGGCGAGGGTCAGATCGTCCATGCCGCGGAAGTAGCGGTAGAGGGTGCTCGGGTCGCAGTCGAGCGCCATACCGAGGCGCCGCGCGGTGAGTCCGGCGCTGCCGTGCTCGCGCAGCATCCGCAGCGCGGTGTGGACGATCAGGCTCTCGGACAGCACGGTGCCGCTCCTGGTGGGACGGCGCCTTCGCCGCCTCTCCTCGGACACCACCTGCTTCGGCACCACGACCTCCTCGCCGACCCTTATGCCAACACCATTGACCTTACGGGAACGCCGGGCGTTGTATCGGCGCCACGGCGCGCCTCGTCTTTTCGACAGACCGAGAGACCGACAGGGAGTTCTTGCCATGCGTGTACTGCTCGTGGGAGCCGGCGGAGTGGGCACCGCCATCACCCGGATCGCGGCCCGGCGTGCATTCTTCGAGGCGATGGTGGTGGCCGACTACGATCCGGCCCGGTCCGAAGGGGCGGTCGCGGCCCTCGGCGACGACGGCCGGTTCGTCGCCGAGTCCGTGGACGCGGGCGACGAGGCCGCGGTGGCCGCCCTGCTGACACAGCACAGCTGCGACGTGCTGCTCAACGCCACCGACCCGCGGTTCGTCATGCCCCTGTTCCAGGCGGCGCGCCAGGCCGGCGCCGCCTACTTGGACATGGCGATGTCGCTGTCCCGGCCACACCCCGAGCGGCCGCACCAGGAGTGCGGGGTCAAGCTCGGCGACGCGCAGTTCGCGCAGGCAACCGACTGGGCGAAGTCGGGCACGCTGGCGCTCGTCGGGATGGGCGTGGAGCCGGGCCTGTCCGACGTGTTCGCCCGGTACGCGGCCGACGAACTCTTCGACGACATCGAGGAGATCGGTATCCGCGACGGCGCGAACCTCACCGTGGACGGCTACGGCTTCGCGCCGTCCTTCAGCATCTGGACCACCATCGAGGAGTGCCTGAACCCGCCCGTCGTCTACGAGGCAGGGCGCGGCTGGTTCACCACGGCCCCGTTCAGCGAACCCGAGGTGTTCGACTTCCCCGAAGGCATAGGCGAGGTCGAGTGCGTGAACGTGGAACACGAGGAAGTGCTGCTGGTCCCGCGCTGGATCGACGCCCGGCGCGTCACGTTCAAGTACGGGTTGGGGCGGGAGTTCATCGAGACGCTGAAGACGCTCCACCTGCTGGGCCTGGACCGCACCGACCCGGTCACCGTGCACGGCGCCGGGGGTCCGGTCGTCGTCTCGCCCCGCGACGTCGTCGCGGCTTGTCTGCCGGACCCCGCCACGCTGGGCGAGCGCATGCGCGGCAAGACCTGTGCGGGCACATGGGTGCGCGGCAGCAGGGGCGGAGAGCCACGCGAGGTGTACCTGTACCACGTGGTGGACAACCAGTGGTCCATGGCGGAGTACGGCTGCCAGGCTGTGGTGTGGCAGACGGCCGTCAATCCTGTCGTCGCCCTCGAACTCCTCGCCGCGGGCACGTGGTCCGGCTCGGGCGTCCTGGGCCCGGAGGCCTTCCCGGCCGGTCCCTTCCTGGACCTGCTGACGGCATACGGCTCGCCCTGGGGCATGCGCGAACAGTGACCTCACCGCAGCAGGCTGTTGCTGTTTCTGTTGCCGTCCACCGCCGGGCGAGGACACCGTGTACGCCTGCGGACGTTCGCTGCTCGCTCGGCGCTCGGGTCGACTGGCTCCAGGGCCGACAGGTGTCCGTCACGTCAGCTCCTGCTCGGCCCAGATGGTCTTGCCCGTCTCCTCGTAGCGCGTGCCCCAGTGCCGGGTGAGGGAGGCGACGAGGAACAGACCACGGCCCCCTTCGTCCTGGAGTCGAGCGTGGCGCAGGTGCGGGGCGGTGTCGGCGTCGTCGGACACCTCGACGGTCAGCGTGCGGTCGAGGATCAGACGCAGCCGAATGGGCCCCTCCGCGTGGCGGATCACATTGGTGGCCAGTTCGCTGACCACCAGGTCGGTCACGCCGGCGACCCCCTCCAGACCCCAGTGAGCCAGCTGCTCCCTCGCCGCACGCCGGGCCTCACGCACGGAGACCGCCTCGGGCGGGAAGGCCCAGCTGGAAACGCGGTCCGGATCGACGGCCAGGATTCTGGCCACGAGCAACGCCACCCCGTCCGGCGGTGTCTCGTGCAGGACCCTGTACGCCACCCCGTCGCAGATCTCCTCCGGAGGCGCCGAAGGGTCGTTCACCGCCTCACGCAGACGGCTGACGCGGGCGTCGGCCTCGGCCGAACAGCGGTCCAGGCTACTGTCCGAATACAAGCACAGCACGCTACCGGGCCGCAGTTCGGTGACGGAAAGTTCGTGCGGCACCCCCTGCCCGAGGGATGCCCCGCGGGGCACCTCGAGACTGCCGACGATGCCCTCGGGGCTCGTGAGCAGGGGACTCGCATGCCCCGCGGAAGCTGCCGCACAACGGAAGGTGATGGGGTCGTAGGTCAGGTACAGGCATGTCGCGGTGAACGGCGGCCGTCCCTGATGGAGGCTTGCCGAGTCCGCGTCCTGCTCGCTCGCGAGCTTCCGTGCCGCGTCGTCGAGGTGGGCCAGCAGCTCGTCGGGCGGCAGGTCCATCGAGGCCAGGGTGGACGCGGCGGTTCGCAGCCGCCCCATCGCGGCGGAGGCCTGCAGTCCCTCCCCCGGAACGTACCCGATCACCAGGCCCACCCGGCAGCTGGACAGGGGCAGGACGTCGAACCAATGGGCGCCGTAACGCCCCGGCACATAACAGTGGGCGGACCGGACCGCTGCCACGTCGGGCGGCACGCGCGGCAGCAGACTGCGCTGCAGCGCGGCCGCGACATTGTGCTCCCGGGTGAAGCGGCGCGCGTTGTCGATGCACACCGCGGCGCAACAGGCGAGCTGCGTCGCCAGTGACAGGTCCTGCTCGTCGAAGGGCTCGGGGTGGCCGGCCGCCCGATAGAAGTTGGCCAGCCCCAGTACGATCCCGTGCACCGTCAGCGGGACCACGATCAGTGAGTGCACGCCGAATCTGGCGATGTACTCCGCCCGCACCTGGTCGTGAACCGGCCACCCACCGGCCGAGGGCACCGAGTCGACCAGCCGCGGGCGCAGATCGGCCAAGGCCTGGGTGTACGGAGTGGGAGACGCGTAGTAGCTGGCGCCGCCCACGGGGTAGGCGCCGAACTGCCCTTCACGGCCTTTGTACGCGGCACGGCGCATCGGCAGTGGAACCGTGACCGGGCCCACCGGGGCGTCCCCGGTGAGGACGGACTCCATGAGGTCGACGGCGACGCCGTCGGCGAAGCCGGGGACCGACATGTCTGCCAGCTCCTGCGCCGTGCGGAGCGAGTCCAGGGAACTGCCGATCCTGGCGCGCGCAACGTGGAGAAGGTCCTGATCCTTCTGCTTGCGAACCTGCTCGGTGACGTCGCGGATCACCGCGGCAGCCCCCATGGAGCGACTGCCGTCCTGCAGGGGGTAGCCGGTGACCGCGTACTCGTGCCGGTGTCTCGGATCGGCCGCCGGATACGCCGATACCGAGCGGTCGAACACCGTGGCCCCGGTCTCCAGCACCTCACGCATGATGGGCGAAATGGGGATTCCGGAGTCCAGGTCCGCGAGGTCGGCTCCGATCACCTGGCTCTCGGGCAGACCACGCATGGCCAGCGTTGCGGAATTGGCCCTGAGAACACGCAGCTCCGTGTCATACACCTCGAGGCCGGCCTTCGTCTGCTCGAACAGTGCTTTCTCGAAGCCGCCCGTTGCGTCCGGCGCACCGATGCCACTCACGGGCCGAATCGCCCTTTTCGTTGTCCACGAGGCATGAACTCCCACCTCACCTCTCACGGCATAGGCCAGTTAATACACCAATGGTCCGGTTCGCCACCGGGGCTCAGCACGGCGTCGGCTGCCTGCTGAGCCCCGGCGGCGGGGACGCACCTCCCTACGGATCGTCCGTCCCGGTTGGCCGCAAGGCCAGAACCCGGCCCGTTCCCGAACAGGGCTGGGACCCACAGCCCAAGGTCGCTGCTCCGTACCAAGCGAGTGGCTGCTCCCAACCGGGTCATCAGGTGTCGGATACGCCTCTGCGTGGTGCGCCCGCTCCGGCTCAGCGCGCGTGCGATGGCGGCGTCGGTGAGCCCGGCGGCGAGCTGTTTGAGCAGGTGGCGGGTCTCCCGGTCGGGGCCGTCGGCCGAGGCGTCCCGGGCCGTGTAGACGGTGTTCGGCCCGTCGACGGCAGCGGCACGGCGCGCTCCCACTCGGGTGGTCTACGACCGTGCGGCGGTGGACTGGCCGGGCGTCTGCGGGAGGACATCCTGCCGAGTGCCCGGGCGGGCGAACAGGCCGGGGTCCGAAGCCAGTTGCCGCTCAGACTTGTCATCTGCGACAGCCGGGGCGCCATCATCCCCTTCAGCCTCGCGCGGGCGGCCAGTCCGCCGCCTACCTGGTGCACCGCTCGGTGCGCCACGCCCTCGCGCTGTCGCCGGATCCGGTCCTCGAGGTTGCTGCCCGGCCGGTCCAGGTCCAGTGGCCTGTCGAAGGCCCGCACTTCCCGGGGCGCCTCGGCGGTCAGCCACCGTGCCGCAGCGCTGATGTCGGCGCGGTCGGTGAGCAGTTCCACCGGCATGACTCGTGCCGGCCGGTACTCCCCCGGCCGGACAGAACCGCGCAGCGCGAGGGGGAGTGATGAGCGAGGCACCGTAGCTGACGCCGGCCGGGACCACTCGGCGCCGATCTTGGCGGGTGCTCAGGGCCGAAGCGTCAGATTGTGTCCGCGACCTGGATCTGGCCTCGCTGGATGACGAAGATCTGGTTGGAAAGGCCCGTGAAACACTGCCAGATGTGGGCGCGATCGCCGCTGTTGCGGGTGCCTCCGACGTCCAGACACATCTCCTTTCCGGTGCCGATCGTGTCCGCGAGCTTGATCTGGCCTCCCTGGACGACGAAGGCCTGGTTGGAAAGACCCGCGATGCACTGCCAGATGTAGGTGGCATCGCTGTTGTTGCGGGCGTCACCGACGGCAAGACACATCTCTTTGCCGGTGCCGATCGTGTCTTCGACCTTGATCTGGCCGTCCTTGACGACAAAGGTCTGGTTGGCATTGCCGGCGCTGCACTGCCACATGCCGACGAGCTCGCCGTTGTCGCGGTTGTCGCCGACGTCCAGACACATGGTCTTGGCGCTGCCGACCGCGTCTGCGGGGGGTGCCGGCGCGCAGGCCAGTGACAGCGCTGCGGCTGCGACGGCCGTGACACGGCCGAAGGTGGGACAAAGGAGACTCATGGCGACTCCGCTTCGGGAAAAGGGCATGTCGGCTGCGGATCTCAGCCTTGCCCCGGCATGACGGCGCAAGTGTGCCGCCCCGTTCCGGCAGACCTGTTCGGCCGCACAACGTCACGCGAAAGCAGCAGGTGGCCGTCGCTGATCGGCATGCGTCGAGCCGGTGACGTGTCCCCGCCAGGGTGTGGTCGTTATGCCTGGTGAGAAGCGGAATCGCAGACAGGTTCTCCGTGAGCGGTTGGTTCCCTCATCCGGCACCACGCAGCGCGGCCCCCTTGCAGTCCACGGGTAACCGGCGTATGGCCGGTGACGCGGTCAGGGCGCGGTGAACAGAGTCGGGAAGCGGGGCGCTAGCCACGGTTTACGCCCCCAGGCGAGCACCCGGCCCCGGGCCATGGCCCGCCATGGGTCGCACCGACCCAGCGCCATGAGGAGGAACGTGACGGGCTCGGTCAGGATGGTGCAGTCAGGGCGGTGAGGCGGCTCCGGTGTCACGTCGACCGAGCCGTCGGTGAAGGTGACGCCGAACGCCGAGCCGCCTCGCAGACGGAGCGTGTAGCGGGCCGTCAGCCCGGCGGTGGCGGCGGCGTCGGTGACTCGTGGCATCGCCGCCAGCATGAACGGCAGGCACAGCCGGACCCGAACGCGGTCGATCATGTGCGGCCTGCCCAGCGCGCGGGCGAGGTCGTAGCCGTGCCCCAGCATGTGCGTCAGCAGGTATGAGGCGAGAACGGTCCGGTCCATGGGGCCCAGTGGCGTGACGAGCCTCCGGTCCGATGAACCGTCCACCGCGGGCCGGGCCACCGCGTCGAGAAAGAGGTCCGCCTGCTCCACGATCATCGCGGCCAGCGGCTTCGCGCCGCGTTCCCCGAACTCGGCAAGGGCACGTGCGTTGGCCGCGGCCAGGCTCTGAGGCGTGCCGTCGCCGTACGGGCGTTCGCGGCCTGCCGCGAGGTCGGCCATCAACTCGTTGGCCTGCGCCAGATGGGCCGCGGCCTCACCGACGGTCCACTGCGACCCGGGCACGGGAACGCTCGTGTCGGCCACCGTGCCGAGCAGCGCGGCGATGTCACCGGCGGTCTCACGTATCGCCTGCCCGAGCCCTTCGGGCAGGGCGCCCCCGATGTCCTGCCGCGCTTCCGCTTCCACGCGCTCCGCTCCCCTCATCATGCCTGGCTGCGCCCGTCGCGCACGTAGCGCGATACCCAACCAGGCACGACAGGAGCAAGGCAAGGGTCCGCGCTCGGGTGCCGCACGGCACAGCAACCACGAGTAGGAGAGGCGCTAGCCTGGCGCCATGCCTGAGGCTTCAGCGGTGGCTCACTTCTACGATGAGCTCGCGGCCGATTACCACCTCATCTATGCCGACTGGGACGCCGGCATGTCCCGGCAGGGACAGGCTCTGGACGCGGTGATCCAGGCGGAGCTCGGTATGGACAGTGCCTCGGTGCTGGACTGCTCGTGCGGTATCGGTACGCAGGCCATCGGGCTCGCTCTACACGGACACCGCGTCACGGGCACGGACATCAGCACATCTGCGATCACCCGTGCCGTCCGCGAAGCGGCTCTTCGGGGGTCTCCCTGCCCGCCGCGGCAGCGGACATGCGGCGTCTTCCCTTCTCCGACGGCCTGTTCGACGTCGTCGTGAGTGCGGACAACTCCCTTCCGCACCTGCTCGGTGCGCACGACGTGCGCGCAGCCCTGTCGGAGATGCGGCGCGTTCTGCGCAGCGGGGGGCTGCTGCTGGTCAGCACCCGCCCCTACGACGAGATCCTGCGGTCGCGGCCCACCTCGGCCCCGCCGCAACTCGCCTCGTCGCCCCACGGCAGGAGCATCACCTTCCAGCTGTGGGACTGGCATGCGGACGGCGAGCACTACGACCTGGAGCACTTCCAGCTCGTCTCCGACGGAGGGGACTGGCGCGTCCGCGTGCGGAGAACCACGTATTGGGCCCTCCCCCGGCAGCAGTTGACCGGCTACACCACCGAGGCGGGGTTCACCGAGCCGACGTGGAGGACTCCCGAGAGCAGCGGCTTCTTCCAGCCCGTCCTCACCGCACGCGCCGCCTGAACCGCACGCCGTCGTCAGGGGCTCACCGCCACACCGTATGGGCTGTTGCCCACAAGGACGGTGGCAACGACCTTCAGGGTTTTCGGGCCGATGACCGTCACGATGTCCGCTCCCTGCCGCGTGACGTAGACAGCTTGGGTGGTGTCCTCGACGTCGAACGGGTCGGTGCCAAAGGTGCCCAAGGGAACCGTCGACGAGGCTTTGTGGCTGCCGGTGTCGATCACGGATACGTTGCGGGGCCGGGCTCCGACACATGAGCGGAGCGCCCGTCGGGGACGACCGCCACGTCGAAGTGACCATCGCCCACCGGCACCGTATTCGCCTGCCCGGTGCCGGTGTTGACGGCCAGGACCCTGGCGGCTGCCTCGTCGGCGACGTAGGCCGACTTTCCGTCAGGGGTGAGGGCGACGCCTGCCGGCGTGCGACCACGGTAGCGACGATCTTGCTGGTCTGGGAGTCCGGCACCGAGACCCGCGCCGAGGCGTTGTTGGCGATGTACACGTGCTTGCCGTCGGTGCTGACCGCGACGCCTTCGGGCGCCGCCCGGCCTGCACGGTGGCGACGACCTTGCTGCTGCGGGCGTCGATCACCGGCAGCGTGTTGTCGAGCTGGTCGGTGACGTACACGCGGCCGCCGACGCCCGGGGCCGCGACCGCCGACGGCCCTGGCTCCGACGCCGAACCGCCGGAGGCAGCGGATATGCAGGAGGCGTGCCGCTGTCGCAGAGTTTCCCCGCCTTCTGGTGTGCCGCAGTCGAGGAGCTTCCCAGTCATCCGATGTGCCGCAGTCGAGGAGCTTCCCGGTCATCTGATGTGCCGCAGCAGCGCCGCGACCGCCCGGGGCAGTTCTCCACGCGGATGAACCACTCTCACCTTCCACGCCGGTGCGTGCGCGGCGAACGGACGAACCGGCAGCTCAGGGAACCGTGCCGCGACCGACGGGGGCATGATGCACACGCCCAGACCGTGCCGGATCAGGTCGGTGGCCGCCAGCACGTCGTTCACCTCGAACGTGGTGGTGCGCTCGACGGAGGCCGAACGGAAGGCCTTGTCGACCTCGTGCCGGATCGCCCAGCCCAGAGGAAAGTCAACCAACGGCAGGTCGGCCGCCTCGGCCAGGGTCACCGGCCGCTGGGGCGGCAGGGGGCTGTCCGCCGCGGTCACCAGGACCATGGCCTCCTGTGCCAGCAGGCGGGTTGTGAGCCCCCTCAGCTGCGGGGTGTCGATTGCGACGACGGCCAGGTCCACGATGCCACCGCGCAGGGTCCGCGGGATCTCGTCGACCGGCGCCTGGCGCAGCCGGACCGTCACCTTGGGGTGTTCGTGATGGAAGTCGGCCAGTGCCTGGCCAAGACCGGCGTAAAGGCCCTGCATCACACCGACCGTGATCTCACCGCGCAACTCGTCGCCGACGAGGTCGACGGCTGCACGGGCCTGATCGGCGGCCTGCAGGGTGACGCGGGCGGCCGACAGGAAGGCCTCTCCAGCGGGTGTGAGCGACACCCGGTGAGTGGTGCGGTGGAACAGCGGCGCGCCCAACTCGCGCTCCAGAGCGCGCACGGTGCTGGAGACCGCGGACTGCACCACGTGGAGCCGCTGGGCCGCCGCGCTGAACCCGCCCTCTTCGGCCACCGCCACGACGGCCTCCATCTGCCGAAGATCCATGGCCGCCTCCCCGGCTACCTCTTTCGGAAATAACCGTCATCTTTAGCTGTCTATCCCAAATGGGAGATAACGGCACCAGCTGCACGTTGGCAACCGTAGCCGGTGACCGCAAAGCCACCGGATCCACTCTCATGGATCGGAGTGCTCTCATGTCGATGATGTCGACCATGCGTCCGCGTACGCACGGCGCAGCCGCACACGACGCCCCGGCACTGGAGATCATGCACTCCGCCCGCCCATATGGCGCCGTCTTCGGTGTGCTGCTGCTGACCGGCGTCGCCGCCGTGGCTCCGACTCCGCAGACCGTCCGGAAGCCGGCGGTCAGGCCGGCGTACCGTCGCCTCCCGGCGACCCCGAACACGGCGAACACGATCAGCCCGGCCGACGCGCGGGACGGGTGGTGCAGGGTTTCGCCGACTAACCCGGGATCCACAGAGGTGAACAGTCCGAAGACGGCCAGGGACGCGATCGGCGTGCGCACGGCCACCCTGCCTGTCTTCCTTGTCGCCGGGATCACTCTCGGCCTCGGCCCGGGGGTGCTGTTCAAGTCGGCCCTCGTACACATGGCCACCACCGCCGCCCGGGCGTCGCGGCCCGCTCGATGAACGCGACCTCCGCGACGACGTGGTTCACGTCGTCGTGTTTCCTCCTGCTCACCGCCGTCGCCGGCCGATGCCGTCCTTTCACAGGTGTGGTGCCGAGTCGCCCGGCCCTGGACACCGGCTAGGCGGCTGAGGAGATTGACGAAGGGAGATGGACGTGCCGGTCTATGAGGTCGACGTCCCGACAACAAACAGCGACGGCATGCACGGACTGCACGTCTTCACCGGCGAAGCCGACAGTCCCACGGCGGCCGTACGCATCGCGCACGAGGTCTACGACGCCGCTGTCGCCGCCCAGCAGGCCGGACTCGAGATGCCGCCCACACGGCCCGGCGGGTGGGCAGCGCGTGGTGTGCGGCCCGGCTGGGAGCCCGACTGGTCGGCCGCGACCGTGGGCCGCTGGAACGACCCCCACAGCTTCGCCCGTGTCAACGGCTCGGCGCCGTGACTCCCTCCCGGGACGGTTCGGCACAACAAGCGAAGCGTCATCATCAGGAACGTGCTGGCGTCGCGGGCGCCGTGTATGCCAGTGGCCCTGACCGGCGTGTGACGACCGACGTGACCCTGCTCAGGCGCAGTCGTCCGGTCTCGGTCAGGGGTGCATCACGGTGGGGCACGAGGGCCTTTCGGTCGGTGTTGACGTCGCGATCCACACCGAACTCGAAAGGCCCTCACCTGTTCAAGATCCCTCAGCCGAGACCTGCCTCACCCGTCCACAACCTCCCGGGACAGAACAGCTAGGACCAGGAACCCCCGGGCCAGCCCCCGAGTTGTCAGGAGAGCAACCGGCATTTCGATCCCCGCGATCGCCTTGCGAGGGGGTGACGCCGGACCTAGATTCGCCGCATCGGGCCGGATGAAATGCACGGTATGCGAGGGTCATCCCGTTGCCCGGTTACCTCCGGGTTCTCTCGTCGAGCCCTGCTACCAACGGTCCAGGAGTTCCGATGTCCTCCCCCTTTGCCGCGTCCGCGCTGATCGGCGAGTCCTTCGTCGGTGACGGCGCCAACGCCGCGCACACGAACGTTGTGATCGGCCGCAAGGGCGGCCCGGTCGAGACGGCCTGGGCCACGGCGCTGGCCACGCCGAGCGCCGGACACGTGCCCTTCATGACGGTGATCCGCCCGTCGGTACCGGTCAGGCCGCTGACGCTGTTCGTGAACAAGGCCTCCGCCGGCAGCGATCTGCACGAACGCGCCACCTGGGGGAGCGCACAGGCAGGTTTGGCGCAGGGCGTTCTCGACGTCGTGGCAGAGGGGCTGATCCCGGCCGGGGCGGCCGACGACCTGCTGATCATCGCCGCTGTGTGGGTCGACCCGGCGGTCCACGACCTCGACGCCTGCTTCCGCAACCAGCGTGCCGCAGCGTACGGCGCGATCCGCGCGGCCGTGACGGGTGCGCCCTCGGTCTCCGACGCCTTGGCGGCGGCGAAGGACGGTCCGGCGAACCCGTTCTACACGCCCACCCCTGAGGTGCTCGCCGCGTCCGCGCCCGAGGCGGTCGCCCGATGAAGATCCCCGACGTCACCCTGGACCGGCTGCGGCCTGAGCTGGATCCGCCGTTCCGCGCCGCCTGGTACCCCGAGCCGCGCCGCCGCTTCGACGCCACGATCGTCCGGAGGCACACCGACGGGAGGATCACCGGCATCGGCTCCGGCGACCTCATGGACGGCTTCGACACCTACAAGACCTGTTCGTCGGCGAGCATCCGCTCGAGATCACCCGGCACGTGAAGGCGATCGAGACCGCCGACTTCCACGGCACCCACTTCTGGCCACTGCAGGCGGTTCTGTGGGACGTCATCGGCAAGGTGTACGGCCGGCCGCTCTTGGAGGCCTACGACAGACTGAAGCGCTGCTCCCGCTCGGTCAGTCGCCCGACGGCCGCTCGAACGCGGCGATCAGGCGCCCCAGGTCCTGCCGCCGCGATTCGGCCGGCCACACCGCCCACGTCCGGCGGACGAGGGGGTGGCCGACCAGCGGTGACCACGCCACGTCGTCAGGGATGGGCTGCGACCAGTCGGGCGGAGCCAGGGCGAAGGCCCGCCCGGCACTGACCGCCGCCAGTTTCACCTCCGGAATCAGCCGCTGTCCTTCCGGTGCCTGCGCTCCCGGGTCAAGGCCGTGGCTGCGGAGGATCGCGGTCAGCTCGTCGTACCACGCGGGGCTGCCCGAACGGGGAAAGGCCACCCATTCCAGGCCGGCCAACGCCTCCAGCGCGATTCCCTCCGGCCCGGCCAGCTCCGCCGCCTGCTGCGCGGCCAGCAGCACTCCCAGCCGCTCCGTGTGGACCAGCATGGCGTCGAACTCCTTCCCGTTCGGACGCTCGCGCAGCAGTCCCACATCGAGCTCACCGGCGTGCAGCGCGGCCAACTGCTCGGCGGTGGACAGATGCCGGGCCTGTACCCGGGTGTCGGGGCAGGTCTCGGCCAGCTCCTTGAGCGCCGTGCTCAGCAGGCGCGACGGGAACTCCAACGGGATTCCGATCCGCAGCACCCCGCCGCCCGCGTCGCCGTACCGGGCCATCGTGCGCAGCACCTGATCACGCCGGGCAAGCACCGCACGCGCCTCCCCCAGCAAGGCGGCGCCCGCATCGGTGACACGCACCCCGGTGCTGCTGCGCACCAGCAGCTTCACCCTGAACTGCCGCTCCAGACCACTGACCGTCTGGGAGAGCGCCGGCTGGCTGAGGTGCAACCGCCGGGCCGCGGCCGAGAAGCCGCCCTCCTCGACCACCGCCACAAAAGCATGTAGCTCCCGCAACTCCATGCACCCATCGCACCACGCGCCGGACGCCCGAGCCACAACGGTCAGAGGTGCCGCTTATGGCCCCTATCAGCAGAGCGAATGGCCGGTACGCCATCGGGCAGCCGATCCGGGAGGTTATAACGGGAACCGTAGGGGATGTCCACCTGCCCTTGGGCGGTCGCCTGCGGTCTGTTGCAGACGGTGGGCGCGCCGAGGCAAGGAGAACGATGCGGAGCTGGCCGCCCTTGCGGGCAACCAAGGTAGCGAACGGGTCGCGGGGGTACGGGTGGGTCGCCCTGTGGGCCGTTCCGATCGCGGCGATTCCGGTGGCCGACCGGTTCCTGCCGCCGGAGATCCATCTCGCCCACCTGCTGGTGATCCCGCTCGCTCTCTCCGCCGTCTTCTCCGATACCCGCCGCACCGCATTCGTCGCCGTGCTCGCGGTGTCGGCCCTGGTCGCCGCGGCAGTCGAACGGAACACACTGACCACCGAGAACGTGCTCGTCCAGCTGCTGTCCCTGATGCTGTTCTCGCTGTTGCTCCTGCTGGTCACCCGCCTGCGCGAGCAGAGCCAGCGCCAGCTGGCCGGAGTGCGACGGGTGTCGGAAGCCGCACAGGCCGTCCTGCTGCGCCCACTGCCGCGGCGCGCCGGACCGGTGTCCGTGGCCTCGACGTACGTGTCCGCCGAGGCCGAGGCACGCATCGGAGGGGACCTGTACGCACTGGTTCGTACGGCCCACGCCACCCGATTGATCATCGGGGACGCGCGCGGCAAGGGACTCGGGGCCATCGGCGACATCGAGACCGTCCTCGGGGCCTTCCGCTTCGGCGCACGCCACTACCACACGCTGTCCGAGTTGGCCGCCGCCATGGAGCGGGGTGTCCGTGGCAACCTGGCGCAGACCCCCCACACGGACATGGCCGACTGGCCCGGTGAACGATTCGTGACGGCGGCCGTCCTCGAGATCCCCGACGACGAGCCGTACGCCCACCTGGTCAGTTTCGGCCACCCGCCCCCACTCCTGCTGCGTGGCGGCACCGCCGTGCCCGTCGAGGTCTGTGACCCCGCGCCACCGCTGGGTCTGGGCGCCCTGGCCGAGACCACCTATGCCCCCATGACCTTCCGGTTCGCCGCGGGCGACCGGCTGATGCTGTACACCGACGGGGTCACCGAGACCCGGGACCGGCACGGCGTCTTCTACCCCCTGCTGGAGCGGGCCGCCGCCTGGGCCGATCACCGTCCGGATGCGCTCGTGCAGAGGATCTGCGAGGACCTGCGAGCGTATGCCGACGGGTTCTTCGTCGACGACTTGGCCCTCATCGTTCTGCAACGCGAGGAGTCGCCCGTCCGGCCGCGGATCCTGGAGAACCCGCGGCTTACGTGAGGGAAGCGGACCGGCCCCCGCTCGGGGCGCGCCCCAGGGTGCTCGGTGTGTTCGTGGCTCAGCGCGGCAAGGGGCCCGGGACTGTGGTGTGGGCTGCGGCTCAACCGCGTTCGCGCTGGTAGGCGGCGAGGAGGAAGAGCCAGATCTCGCTGACGGTCGGGAAACAGGCGACCGCATGCCTCAGGCGCTTGAGCGGGACCTCACCGGCGACAGCGACGGTCGCCGAGTGCAGGAGTTCGCTGACTCCCGGGCCGACGAAGGTCACCCCGAGCAGGACCTCCCGGTCGAGGTCGACCACCATCCGGGCGTGGCCCTGGTAGTTGTCGGCGTAGAGGTTGGCGCCCTGGGCTGCGTTGAAGTCGAGGTCGATGGTCTTGATGCGGTGACCGGCGTCGGTGGCCTGCTGGGCGCTCAGGCCCACAGCGGCGGCCTCGGGGTCGGTGAAGAAGACCTGAGGGACGGCATGCTGGTCGGCGGTGGTGGCGTGGTCGCCCCAGGGCGCGTCGTCCAACGGGCGCCCGGCGGCGCGGGCGCCGATGGCGTCGCCGGCGGTGCGGGCCTGGTACTTGCCCTGGTGGGTGAGGAGGGCGCGGTGGTTGACGTCGCCGAGGGCGTACAGCCATGCGTCTTCCACGCCGCGGACCAGGCAGGTGGTGTCCACGTCCAGCCAGGACCCGGGGGTGAGGCCGACCGTTTCCAGGCCGATGTCGTCGGTGGCGGGAGTACGCCCGGTGGCGAACATGACCTCGTCGGCCTCCACCTCGTTGCCGTCGTCGAGGGTGAGGGTGACGGGTGCGGTCGGATCAGGGCGGCGCAGGGCGGTCACCTGCACGCCGGTGCGCACATCCACGCCCGCCTCACCGAAACCCCGGGCCAGCAGTTCCCCCGCGAAGGGTTCCATGCGGGGCAGGAGACGGCGGCGGGCGAGCAGGGTCACTTGGGAACCGAGGCCCTGCCAGAGGGTGGCCATCTCCACGCCGACGCCTCCGCCGCCGACGATGGCGAGCCGGCCAGGCACGGTGCTGGAGTCGGTACCGTGCCGGTTCGTCCAGGGCCGGGCCTCCTCGATACCCGGGATGTCCGGCAGGACCGGTCGACTGCCGGTGGCGACGGCGACCGCGTGCCGGGCGGTGAGGGTGTGGCGCGCGCCGTCGTCCCTGGTGACCGTGACGCGGCGGGGCCCGTCGATCCGGCCGTGGCCGCGGAAGAGGTCGGCGCCCATGGACTTGACCCCCTTGGCCTGTCCGGAGTCGTCCCAGTCGGTGACGTAGTGATTGCGACGGGCGAAGACCCGGTCCGTGTCGATCCGGCCGGTGACGGCCTGCCGGGCCCCGTCCACGCGGCGGGCGTCGGCCACCGCGATGACCGGCCGCAGCAGTGCTTTGCTGGGGACGCAGGCCCAGTACGAACACTCGCCCCCGACGAGTTCACGCTCCACGACGGCTACGGTGAGACCGGCGGCGCGGGCGCGGTCGGCCACGTTCTGGCCGACCGGACCGGCGCCCAGGACGACCACGTCGTAGGTGGTGCCTTCCGAGGTTCCACGTGGTTCGCTCATATCTCCTCGCATCATGATTCGGACCGATCATCAGCTCCACGTCGGGGTGCGGGACGACGGTCGCGGTCTCCGCGGGAGCGGGAGACGGCTCCGTGCACATCCCGGATCATGTAATCGCGTGGTGTCCCCCGGCAGCCACACCTGAGCCATACGCTTCATCAAGAGCGGCCATAAGTGCCACCTTTGGCCGTACGTTCCGAATGAATCAGGCTGCCGCCACCTCCCGCGAGATCTGCTCGAACTGCGCGCCCATGGCCTCGGCGAGCGCCTTGGCGGCGGAGAGCGGACGGACCATGACCTGGAAGTCGTCGATCTTTCCGTCCTCGTCCAGATGCAGGAAGTCGCAGCCGTTCAGCTCCAGGCCGCCCACCTTCGCCCGGAACACCAGCGCCTGGTCCCGTCCGTCCGCGCTCGTGATCTCGCGCACGTAGTGGAAGTCCTCGAAGACCCGCGCGACACCCCGGAGGATCGCCGCGGTCATCGGCCTGCCTGGGTACGGCCTGAACGCCACCGGGCTCGTGAACACGACGTCCTCGGACAGCATCGCCTCGATCGCGTCGTGGTCACCGGCCTCGACGGCCTTGCGGAACTCGCTCATCAGGAACCTTCCATAGTCATCTTGTTGAATAGGTGCAGTGGAGAGTAACGGGGGGCGCCGCCGACGTCCATCCCCAGGCACAGCAGCTGTACGACCCGCGCATTCGCCGAAAATCCGACAAAGCCATCAAAGAGGCGGAAAATGAATACATGATCTTCCGCTACGGCCGGGCAATCTCACGGCGAGGGCGGACCGTATATATGGGTATGCAGAGGTTCCGGTTCCCCGTGGGCCGCCTCCCGGACGAGGCTCTGCTGTCCGGGCTGGCCACCGGTGACCCGGAACTCGCCGTCAGCTTCGTACGCAGGTTCCAGCACACGGTCTTCGGTGTCGCCATCGCCGTCACCGGCGATCCGCAGCTCGCCGAGGACATCGCCCAGCAGACGTTCGAACGTGCGTGGCGTCATGCGCAGATCTACGACTCTCGCCGTGGTTCGGTGACGACCTGGCTGACGACCATCGCCCACAACCTCGCCATCGACGCCGTCCGTTCGCGGCGGCCGGAGCCGGTGGCTCCCGAAGAACTCGACGCGATCCTGGGCGTCGTCAGCGAGACCCCCGAGCAGCACGCGCTGGCTGACGAGGCGTCGTCCCGGCTGCGGGCCGCCGTGGCGGAGCTGCCACGCGAACAGGGCCGTGCCCTGGTGATGGCGGGCATCTACGGAATGACGGCCCAGCAGATCGCCGACTGGGAGAAGATCCCGCTGGGCACCGCCAAGACACGTATCCGGACGGCGATGGGAAAACTGCGGACCACGCTCGCGTCTCCGAACCGAGGCGACCATGTCCAGTGACCTGACCTGCAAGAACCTGCAGGAGATCGGCGCCGAGCTGGCTCTCGGCGTGCTGCCCGGCCGTGAACGGGCCGGGGCCGTCGCCCACCTGGACCGGTGCGCGGAGTGCCGGGAGTACATCGAGCAGCTGACACTCGTGGGCGACCGGTTGCTCGGGTTGCTGCCGGGCAGCGAGCCGCCGGTCGGATTCGAGACCCGGGTGGCGCGGGCACTGACGCAGGGGGCCTCGCCGTCCGAAGGGCGCCCCCGTGCCCGCAGGTCCGGCGTCCACCACGGACGGCGGGGTCTACGGCTGCGGCTGGCCTCCTCCGTGGCCGCGCTCACGCTCGCCATCGGGTTCGGCGGCTGGGCCATCGGCACGGCGATCGAGGAGGTCGCGGCCGGACCGTCCCAGTCCACCCAGGTCGGGACGGGCATGTTGTGGGGCGGGCTGACCTCCGCTCAGGCCCTGGGGAAGCCGACCGGTGAGATCTACGCTCACCCTGGGTCTCCGGGCTGGGTGTACATGTCCGTCGACCTCGCCGACGCCGGCACACCCTACAGCGGCAAGGTCTCGTGCCTGCTGGTGCGCAGCGACGGAAGCACGATCCGCGTCGGCACCTTCACCCTCACCGACGGCTACGGCTACTGGGGCAACCCGGCCCCCGTCGACCCCACCGAGCTCTCCGGTGCCCGGCTGATGGCGTCCGACGGCACTGTGCTCGCGACGGCCCACTTCGGGGCGGCCCCCCAGGCGTAGTTCGAGCAGATGCCCGGAACGGAGGGCGCCGTAGCCGTGGCGGAGATCCGGTCCCGGCGGCGCCGGCAGCCCCGGCCGGGAAGCGTCGCGCCGAGGGCTGCCTTCCCGCACTGACTCTGACTCACTCTTCGGGGTCTGCAGCGGGAAACCTTTCCGCTATCTTGTTACCGCGCCGTAGTTCACGCCTCAACAAGGCGCGTCGGCACGCCTGTTTCCCGTCTTCGGCTCCCAAGACTGAGTGGAGTTCACGTGGCCGCACCCCGTGTCATGATCACGGCTCATTCCAGCTCGTGCGGCCGTCACACCCGTCATGTGCTCGTCGCTGATGCGACGCGCGGAATCAGTGCGACCACACACTGAGCCTCAACGGCAGCTTCCCTCTGCACCCTCTCTTCGCCTCCTCTCGAGAAGCGCTTCAGCGTGAGCGGTGAGGAGCTCTCCGACCTTTCGCCCGTCCGCGACACCGCTCACGAAAGCCCCCCACTCCGTGACCATCTCCCTGCACGAGGGCAAACCGGCCGGTCGGCATGCAGCCGTGCCCGTCGGCAGTCTGTTCCGGCGTGTCTACCTTCCGCGCACCTGTGACGCGCTCGCCTTCTCCATGGCGACATACGCCATGCCCCTCCTGGTGCTGGCGACCACGGGCTCATCGTCCCTGACGGGCTTGGCCTTCGCGCTGGAGTGGATACCCCGCGTGGCCGCGTTCAGCCTGGCCGGAGCCCTCGTGGACCGCAGCGGTGCAGCGATCGTGTGCTTCATCGCCTCTCTGGCGCGGGCCGTACTGGTGGCCGCCGCGGGTGTCGTCCTGGTCGTACTGCCACGGGGAACGGCCGAGACGGTCACCGTCATGACGCTGGCGGCCGTGACCGGAACTCTCACGCAGTTCAGCTTCGTCGCCAACGAAGCCGTCGGCGCCATTGTCAGCCGCCGTACGGTGGGGCAGTCCCACAAGGTGCAGTCGGTGCTCATCGGCATCGACCAGACGGCCACCCTGGTCGGCCCGGCCCTCGGCGGCGTCCTCCTCCTGACCGGACCGACCCGTATGCTCGCATGCCTGAGCGTGCTCTCCTTCCTGTCGGCCGGACTTGCCCTGCAGACCCCGCCCACCCCCCTGCGTGCCGGGCGACAGGGCGAGCAGCGGTCGGGCGGAGGCATGAGGGAAGGATGGGAGACACTGCGCTCGCTGCCGGCCCTGAGATGGCTTGTGGCCGGGCTGGCCTGCTCCAACCTCGCCCTCGGGCTGCTCCAATCGGCCAGCCCCATCATCGTGGTGGACGGTTTCGGCCGGTCCCCGGCCGCCGTCGGCACCCTCTGGTCGGCTGCCGCCGCCTCCACGCTTCTCGCGGTCGCCTGTTGCCGATTCGCCCTCAACCGGCTGGGCCTGTGGGGAGTCGGCGTCATCAGCGCGACCATCGCCGCAGCCGCCTGCCTCGTCCTCCCCCAGTCCCCCTCCTACAGCAGTTACACGGTCCTCGTCGCACTCTTCATGGCCGGTGACGGAGGGCTTACCGTCGTCCTGCGCACACTCCGCTCCTTGACCATTCCACCCACAACCTTCGGGACCACCCTCTCCCTGACCATCCTGCTCCTGCTGCTGCCCTTCCCCGTGGCAGGCGTCGTGATCGCGCTCACTCCGCCCTCGTACCTGACCGACGCCATCGGCGGGTGCGCCCTCTTGCAGGCCCTGGCCCTGGTCGTCACCTTCGCACGGCTGCGCAACGACCCCGTGCTGCGTGCCAAAGGGAATTCGGCCCCGGCAGCCGCCTGATCCGGTGAAGCGGCCCGACAGAGCCGGCGGGGTGGCGTCCGGCGACGACAACGGGGGCGTCTTCACCGCCGACGCCGAGGTTCTGTGCCACCGGAATGAGGCAGCAGCGCGACGGTGAGCCCCACCCGGTTGCCGGAAAGCATCACCCCCGGTCTCCACCACCATCCGGGCCAACGGGGCGAGCAGCTCGGCGAGTCGTACGGGGCATCACTGTGCAACATCGCGCCGTCCGACTCTCCCGCGGCGGCCTTGAGCACCAACGCCTCGACCGGGCCGATGCGGTGGCTCACCCGTACGGCCACCATGCCCGTCACCACGGAATTCGCGTAGGTGGTTGCCGCCCGCCAGAGCCGTACGAACGGGTGGACGCGCGTAGCGCCATACGTCCGTCGGTGCCCGCGACACCGTTCGGGACAGAACGCATGGAAGCTGCTGGTCACAATCTCGTCGACCGCTTGCCGCGCCTACGGAGTGAAGTACACGAGGTCGTTCATCGGTTCGGCGAGCTCCCACATCAGCCCCGAAGTCGAGGGGTGGGGGCGGTGTGCGACCTCCCCAGGACCACGCCGCCCCGCACCTGCTCTCGCGGCGGGGCGTCTACCCAGGACGGGCGGCTTCATTCCGAGGTCCTTCCCCAACTCGGCCGACTATGAGCACAGGCAGCGGTTCCACGAGGTTAAGGTGCTGATACGCGACGTGAACGAGGACGTCGGGCCACGAGGACAGGAAGGCTGAGGGGTACAGCGTGGACGTCTCACTCGAGACAAAGGAGCACTCCGCCGCGCCGTCGGACGACGAGTTCCGGCTGAAGGTACATCCGCTGCTGGAGCGTCCCGGCGTGCGGGTGGTCGGCGAAGTCGGCCTCAACACCCGATCCGCCTGGCGGGAGGCGCTCGCTCAGTTGGTGCCGCGGGGTGAGGCCGTCCTTCATGTGGAGCTGTCCGAAGTGACGTTCATCGACGTGGCGGGGGTCACGGATCTGGCCATGGTCGCACAGTCCCTGTCCGGGGGGCAGCGGATCGTGGTTCACCGACCGCCGCCCCAGGTTGCGCGCGTACTCGCAGTCTTCTGGCCCGGACCGGGCGGGATCGAGGTGGCACCGTGACCAACCCGGTCACCCCGGGTGAAGCGTTCGCGCATCCGGCACTGCTCTATCGCGGCGAGCAGCAGTACCTGGCCGGCACCGTTCCCTTCGTCCTGGCGGGGCTGGAGGCAGGCGAGCCGGTGGCTGTTGCCGCCCCGCCGGACCGCCTGCAGCTGATCGAAGGCCGCTTGGGCGAGCGGGCCGACAAGGTGCAGTTCGTGGACATGACCCAGGCGGGCCGCAACCCGGGCTGGATCATTCCGGGAGTGCTGCGCAGGTTCGCCGATGCGCACGGCGACGGTCGGGTGCGCATCATCGGTGAGCCGCTCTGGCCCGGACGCAGCAGCCTGGAGTATCCGGCGTGCGTGCAGCACGAGGCTCTGATCAACGCGGCGTTCAACGGGCGAGCGGTGACAATTCTGTGCCCGTACGACGCCGACGGACTCGACCAGCGCGTGCTCGAGGACGCGTGGGCCACCCACCCGGTGGTGATCGACGAGAAGTGCGAGACGGCGTCGGCCGCTTTCAGCCCCGAGACGGTTGTCGCTCGCTACAACCGGGCCCTGCCCGTGCCGCCCGGCGCCGGCCTGTTCGTCTTCGACGGCAGCGGTCAGCTGTCCCATGTGCGTGAGTTCGCCGTGCGATACGGCAGGCAGATGGGCCTCGCCGACTGGCGGCTGAACGATCTGGCCCTGGCGGTGGCGGAGTTGACCACCAACAGTGTCATCCACGGAGCCGGTGGCGGAACGCTGCGGATCTGGGCGGAGAGCCAGCAGATCGTCTGCGAGGTACACGACGCCGGACGACTGATCGACCCACTGGCCGGACGACGTCCCCAGGAGCCCAGCGAGCCCGGCGGTCGAGGGTTGCTGCTCGTCAACCACCTCGCCGACCTGGTCCGTGTCCACACCGGCGACTCGGGCACCACCATCCGTTTCTACCTCAGTCGCTGACCGCCGCTGCGCCAGGACCGCGGTGCTGGGCGACCGATGCGCGGTGGCGCGCTCTGCTCACCTTCGCTCCCCTGGCCGAAGACGACGTGCTGGACCGCCGGCCGATGCCTAGGCTGGCCGAACAAGCCGCCGGTCAACCCCTCGGCCGGCGAGTCGGTCACTCGGCCGATACGACACCTCCCGGAGCCTTCATGGTCGACAATCCACTGATCCTCGTGACCGGAGCGGCTGGAAGCGTGGGCTCGGTGGGACGGCTGGTGGTCGAAGGGCTCCGGCAACGGGGCCAGACCGTGCGTGCCCTCGTCCACCGTGAGGACGAGCGCTCCGAGGCTCTCCGCTCCATGGGCGCGGAGGTGGTGGTGGGAGACCTGATGCGCGCCGCGGACGTCGTCCGGGCGCTGGACGGCTGTCACCCCATGTATTTCGGCATGAGCGTGTCGTCCCAGTACTTGGAGGCGGCGCTGGTCACCGCTGCTGCGGCACGCGAATCCGGACGTCTGCAGGCATTCGTCAACATGTCGCAGATGACCGTCTCCCAGATGAACCTCACCAGCACAGCCGAGTCGATGCAGCAGCATCAGCACTGGCTCACCGAGCAGGTCCTCAACTGGTCCGGGCTCCCTGTCACCCACGTTCGGCCGACGGTGTTCATGGAGAACCCGTTGTTCCGCATCTTCTGCTTCGCTTCGATCATGCGGGACTGCACCATCCGGCTTCCCTTCGGGACAGGACGCACTTCGCCTGTGGCGGCCCGGGATGTCGCCGCAGTCGTCACCTCCATCCTCGTCGACCCGTCGCCGCATATCGGTCATGTGTACGGGCTGAGTGGGCCCGTCTCGCAGGACATGTCAGCCATGGCAGAGGAGTTCGCATCCGCTCTCGGGCGCCCCGTCACCTACGTCGACACGCCCTACGAACAGTTCCTCAGCGAACTACGACGACAGGACCTTCCGGAGCACGTCGTCGATCATCTCGCCACCATGGCGCGCCTGCACGCGCAGAACCGCTACGACCGCGTCTCCCATGACGTCGAGAAGGTCACCGGACGACCCCCGTGGGGTGTACGGGAGTTCGTCGAGAACAACCCCGAGCTGTTCCAGGCGGCTGCGTGAGTTCGCGCACCCGTGGCAGGGCCCTGAGCCGCACTCGGAATTCCGGCTATGCGCGGCAACGGCAGGACGCGCCACAGTCCTGACGAAGGGCGGCTATAGGTGTGACTTTTGGCGGCACGCACGCCGTGAGCAGGCCTTCGCCGGGATGGCGCGCACTGCCGCGGCCTCGATCGCGCAAATCCCCTTTGCGCTTATGGCGGCCACAGGAATCGCCTATGGCCGAGACGGAATCCGCCACGACAGCGCGGTGCTTTCGACGCATGTCAGCTCACGAACGAGATGACGGGACAGCGGACGCGGCACGGCCGTACCCCGTTGCTCTCCCATTCCGAATGCGAAGGAACCGACCTCATGGGTTCTCTTGATCTGGCCGGACGTGTAGCGCTGGTCACCGGAGCGACCAGCGGCATCGGCGCCGCCACCGCCGCGCTGCTCGCCGAGCGGGGTGCGCATGTCCTGGTCGCGGGCCGGGACCGCTCCCGCGGTGAGTCCGTGGTCGACACCATCCGTGGCCGAGGCGGCAAGGCCGACTTCGTCGCCGCGGAACTGCGCACCGCGGAGTCGGTGCGGCAGCTGGCACGGGAGGCCGTCACACTGGGCGGCGGCCGTGTCGACGTTCTGGTCAACAACGCGGGCATCTTCCCGTTCGGCCCGACGGACCAGACAGCGGAGAGCGACGTGGACGCCGTCTACGACGTGAACGTGAAGGCCCCGTTCCACCTGGTGGCGGCCCTGGCCCCGGCGATGGCCGAACGTGGGCGAGGGGCGGTCGTGAACGTCAGCACCAT
Source organism: Streptomyces sp. NPDC022910 (assembly GCF_055561075.1). Classification (NCBI taxonomy): domain Bacteria; kingdom Bacillati; phylum Actinomycetota; class Actinomycetes; order Kitasatosporales; family Streptomycetaceae; genus Streptomyces; species Streptomyces sp. NPDC022910. The sequence goes on along the minus strand of NZ_JBVHHL010000019.1, from coordinate 58,277 downwards.
GGTCGCCGAGTACGGCGTCGCGGGAATGTCACTGTACGGATCGAGCAAGGCGGCACTGAACCTGCTCACCAAGGCGTGGGCCGCCGAGTTCGGCCCGCGTGGGGTGCGGATCAACGCCGTGGAGCCCGGCCCGACCCGTACGGAGGGCACCGTCGGCATGGGCGAGAGCCTGGACGCCTTGGCCGCGGAGGCTCCGGCCGGCCGACCGGCCGCCCCTGAGGAAATCGCGGATGTGATCGCCTATCTGGCCAGCGATGCGGCGAGCTTCGTGCAGGGAGCGGTGGTGCCCGTGGACGGGGGTCGTACGGCCGTATGACGCCCTCGTCGCCGGGCTGTCGAAGGGAGGCTGCACCGGCGCGTCACGGACGAACCGCTGACGGTCGACCGTCTCATCGCCACGCGGTCGCGTAGTCGCCCGCTCGCCGGTACCACGAACCCCACGTGATGCGGTGTCGTCGAGCACAGGAAAACATGGAGACGACACCGGACGTCTCTCCATGGCGGCAAGTGGCGGATCGCCGAGTGATCCGCGCATACGGGCCACAGGCTCGCCCGACCGGGCCGCGGCAGAAAGGACACACCGGCGGTCCGGCCAGGACGGCTCTCCCCGACTTTCCTGGCCGGACCGGCCGGCCTGTGCATTCGTGAACTCCCCTCCCGCTCCAGTGGAGATCGATGTCCGTCTCAGCAACGGTGAGGTGGCGTGATGAACACAGACTTCGATGTCGTCGTCCTCGGAGCCGGTCCGGGCGGGTACGTGGCGGCCATCCGCGCCGCCCAGTCGGGACTTCGCACAGCCATCGTTGAGGCCCGGTTCTGGGGCGGTGTCTGCCTGAACATCGGGTGCATCCCGGCCAAGGCGCTTCTGCGCAATGCAGAGGTAGCGCAGTTGATCCTGCAAGACGCCGACAGGTTCGGTGTCAAGATCAGCGGCGATGTGAGTCTGGACTACCGGAGCGCATACGCACGTAGCCGTGTGGTGGCCGAGGGACGCGCCAAGGGCGTCACCTATCTCATGCGCAAGAACAAGATCACTCAGTTCGAAGGCCAGGGGATCTTCCTCGACCCCCACACCATGCAGGTGCGGATGCGTGACGACGAGGTGATGCTGTCCTTCCGCTTCTGCATCATCGCGACGGGAGCGACCGTGAAGCTGCTTCCTGGGACGACGCTGGGCAAGCGCGTCGTCACCTTCGAGGAGCAGATTCTCGCCGACACCCTCCCAGCGAGCCTGGTCATCGCCGGTGCCGGGGCCATCGGGGTTGAGTTCGCCTATCTGCTCCGGGCCTACGGTGTCGAGGTTACCTTGGTCGAATTCCTCGACCGGATCACGCCGTTGGAGGACGAAGAGGTCTCCGCCGAGCTCACCAAACGCTTCAAACGGCAGGGAATTCACGTGCTGACCTCGGCCCGTGTGCAGTCCATCGAGGAATCCGCGGACGGTGTCCGCGTGGTGGTCCAGCAGGGCGGTGAGCAACGGTTCCTCGAGGCCGAGAAGGTTCTGCAGGCCACGGGCTTCCAGCCGCGAACGGCCGGTTACGGCCTGGGCGCCGCCGGCGTCCGTCTCACTGAGCGAGGAGCCATCGATGTCGACGGGCACTGCCGCACGAGCCAGTCGCACATCTTTGCGATCGGCGACGTCACGGCCAAGCTCATGCTGGCCCACGCAGCCGAGGCGATGGGCATCGTGGCCGCCGAGAGCATCGCGGGCGTGGAGACCATGGAGCTGGACTATCGCATGATTCCGCGCGCCACCTTCTGCCAGCCCCAGATCGCCAGCTTCGGGTGGACCGAGAGCGAGGCGCGTGGCGCGGGTTTCGACGTCCGGGTGGCGAAGTTCCCGTTCACGGCCAATGCGAAGGCGCACGGATTCGGCGACACGGCCGGATTCGTGAAGCTGGTCGGTGACGCCCGCTACGGTGAACTGCTAGGCGCCCACCTGATCGGTCCTGATGTGACAGAACTGCTTCCGGAGTTGACGTTGGCGCAGAAGTGGGATCTGACGGTGAATGAGCTTGCCAGGAACGTCCATGCGCATCCGACGCTGAGTGAGGCCGTCCAGGATGCTCTGCACGGCCTCGCGGGCCACATGATCAATCTCTGAAGCCTTGCACGTGCGCGAGCTCCTCGGCCGGCGCGCCGTCCGTCTCCCGTAACAGTTCGATCGCCCTGGCCAAGATGTCGAGCCGGGCCTGGAGCGTCTGTCCTGCCGGCTAGAGACGGACGGTGTCCACGCCGGCGTCGCGCCACACCCTGAGCCGTTGCCGCACCATGGATTCGGTGCCGATCAGCGTCGTCCCCAAGACCATCTCGTCGGTCACCAGGCCGGCGGCACCGTCCCGGTCACCGGCCTGCCACCGCGCTCGCACCTCGGCGGCGACCTCGGCCCAGCCTTGGCGGCTGTAGGCGTTGTTGTAGAAGTTGGTGGACGCGGTGCCCATGTCCCCCAGGCTGACGGCCAGTTCCTTCTTGCGCCTGGCGGTCATCGCGCCGAGTGCCTCCTCGTCGGGTGCGAAGGCGACCTCTGCGCCCTGGCAGATGTCCAGGTCCGCGCGCGTGCGCCCGCTGCGGGCCAACCCGTTGTCGAGATGGGCGAAGTAGGCCTCGGCCGCTCCTTCGGGCACGAAGCTCGTTCCCAGCCAGCCGTCGGCGACTTCCCCGGTCAGCCGCAGCATGGCCGGTGACAGCGTGGTCAGGTAGACGGGGATCTCGTGCTCCGGGCGCATCGACAGTCGCATCGGAGCCCCCTCACCATCTGGCAGCGGAATACGGAACTCGGCACCCTCGTAGGAGAGTTTCCCCCATCGAGCACCCGGTGCACGATCTCCACGGTCTCGCGCATGCGCCTCAGCGGCCGGGCGAAGGAAACCCCGTGCAGGCCCTCGATCACCTGTGGGCCGGAGGCACCCAAGCCGAGCAGGAACCGCCCGCCGGACAGATTGGACAGAGGGATGGCGGTTTGTGCGACGGCCGTCGGAGTGCGGGTTCCCACCTGCATGATGCCGGATCCCAGCAGGATCCGGTCGGTGAGCGCGGCGTAGTAGCCGAGCGCGGAGGGCCCGTCGGATCCCCACGCCTCGGCCACCCAGCGCACGTCCAGGCCGAGCGTCTCGGCTTCGACAACGAAATCCGCCTGCTCCGACCAGGGTTCACCGCCGGAGGCCTCGACAGTGGTGGCCGTACGCATCACTTCTCCGCCCGCTTCTTGATCTGCTCCAGTGTGGCGGTGATGCTGTGCTCGAAATCGCGCAGTCGCACGAACACGATCTTCTGCTCCTTCTCGGGCACGCGGTCGATCGCCAGGGAGAGACCGGAGCGGCCGGGGGCCCAGCTGCATCCATTCCGGTCGCATACACCTGCTGCGCCGCGACGCGGACGCTGCCAGCGGAGTGACGGCCGTCCGGGTGATTGCCCACTCAGGGAACGCAACGCCGGCGTCCCGCTGCGCCGGGGAGAAGTCCCGCGCGGTGCAGGACGCTTCGGAAGCGGGCCTGGCCGTGGAGCTGCTCAACACGGCTGACCAGGGGACGACGGCCATGACAGCCGGGGCGAACGGGCCGTGCTAAGGGAGGAGTATGAGACAGTCTCGAATCGCGGTACGTGTGTCCTCGCTCCTCCTCGCCGCCGCCTGCACCTTCACCGGTGCCTCGACGGCGCAAGCGGTCCCGCAATCAGTGCCCAGGGGCTACGTGGCCCTCGGCGACTCCTACTCCGCCGGGGTGGGAGCCGGCAGCTACATCGGCTCCAGCGGCGACTGTCTGCGCAGCAGCCATGCCTATCCCGTCCTGTGGGCCGCGGCCCATTCACTGTCGTCGTTCAGCTTCGCCGCCTGCAACGGCGCTCGCACCACTGATGTCATGGCCGGCCAGCTCGGCCCGCTCAGCCGCCGTACCGGCCTGGTCAGCCTCACCGTCGGCGGCAGCGACTCGGGCTTCTCCCATGTCATGACGACCTGCGTGCTGCGCGGCACCCTCGCCTGCGTGTCCGCCACCGCCGAGGCGCGCACGTACATGGACACCACCCTCCCGTCCGACCTGGACCGTCTCTACCGGGCCATCAGGAGCAAGGCCCCCGCCGCCCGCGTCGTGGTACTCGGCTATCCGCGCCTGTACAGGATCAGCGGCACCTGTGCCGTCGGCCTCTCCGACACCGCGCGATCCGCCGTCAACGACGCCGTTGACCACCTCAACACCGTGACCGCCAAGCGGGCCGCCGACCACGGGTTCACCTTCGCGGGGGTCAGCACCGCCTTCTCAGGGCACGAGATCTGCTCCACCAGCCCCTGGCTGCGCAGCGTCAACCTGCTCGCGCTCACCGAGTCGTACCACCCCACGGCAGTCGGGCAGTCCCGCGGCTACCTTCCCGTCTTCACCGGCTCGGCCTGAACACCGCGTCCGGCCCACGGGCGCCGAGCAGCGGCGACAACCGCCGAAGGTCAGGAGGATCGGCCCGCGCTGCCCGGCGCCAGAGCCGGCTGAAGCTCGGCCTGGCAAAGTCCGGCCGGCAACTCGCTTTGCCCGGCGAGCAGTTCCGTCAGGACCCGGCCAGCCGCGCTCAGCAGTTCGGCGACGTGTCCGCCGGCGAGCGCGTAGCTGACGGTGGAGCCTTCCCGGATGGACAACCACGATTCCGGACCGGCGCAGTACGGTCAATTGCTGCGAAAGGCTGGAGGGTTCGATCTCGATCTCGCCGAGCAGATCGCGCACGGGGACGGGACCGCTCTGCAACAGCTCCGGGCCCCGGATGCGCACCGGGTGTCCGAGCATGCGGAAGAACTCGGCCTTGGCCTGGTAACGGGACCTGCATGGGGCGGCCAGAGCGTCCGCCGTCCTGCCGGTGCCCCGGACTCTACGTACTGTCCGCGGTGGGCAGCCGAACAGTTCCGGGACTGGCGTAGGTAGCTCCTGAATGGCGGTTGGCGCGGGATTTCTTGATCGCTTACACACGACGAGTGACCACGGCATGAACTGCTCGGCGGCGCGCGTCAGCACCCGCGTCCCCTCGGGCCTGTCGCCGGTGAAGACGTGGACGGATCCTTGACCGCCGGTCGGCGCTCCACGATGCTGTGTTGCAATACACGAGATAGGTGCCGTAATAAGCAACATTCGACTCAGGTCTCGTACCAGCCGAGGAGTGGCCATGACTCACCACGTCCGTGCTGTCGTCGCGCGGAGCAAAGGTTCCCCCGTCAGCCTGGAAACGATCATCGTGCCCGACCCGGGCCCGGGCGAGGCACTGGTCAGGGTCGAGGCCTGCGGCGTCTGCCACACCGATCTGCACTACCGCGAAGGCGGCATCAGCGACGACTTCCCCTTCCTGCTGGGGCACGAGGCGGCGGGCGTGGTGGAGTCGGTGGGCGAGGGAGTCACGGACGTGACGCCGGGTGACTTCGTGATCCTGAACTGGCGCGCGGTGTGCGGCCAGTGCCGCGCCTGTCTGCGCGGTCGGCCGTGGTACTGCTTCAACACGCACAACGCGACGCAGAAGATGACCTTGACCGACGGTACGGAGCTGTCGCCGGCCCTGGGCATCGGTGCCTTCGCCGAGAAGACGCTGGTGGCGGCCGGGCAGTGCACCAAGGTGGACCGGGCCGCGTCGGCGGCTGCCGCCGGGCTGCTGGGGTGCGGCGTGATGGCGGGCATAGGCGCGGCGATCAACACCGGCAATGTCTCACGCGGCGACAGCGTGGCGGTGATCGGCTGCGGCGGTGTGGGAGACGCGGCGATCGTCGGATCGAACCTGGCGGGCGCGGCGAAGATCATCGCGGTGGACATCGACGACCGCAAGCTGGCCACCGCCAAGAAGCTGGGAGCGACCCACACGGTCAACGCCAAGAAGACCGATCCCGTCGAAGCGGTCCGGGAGCTCACCGGCGGGTTCGGCGCCGACGTCGTCATCGAGGCGGTGGGCCGCCCGGAGACGTACCGGCAGGCCTTCTACGCCCGCGACCTGGCCGGGACGGTCGTGCTGGTCGGCGTTCCGACCCCGGAGACGAAGCTCGAACTGCCGCTGTTGGACGTCTTCGGCCGCGGCGGGTCGCTGAAGTCCTCCTGGTACGGCGATTGCCTGCCCTCGCGGGACTTCCCCATGCTCATCGACCTCTATCTGCAGGGGCGCCTGGACCTGGACGCCTTCGTCACCGAGACCATCGCGCTGGACGAGGTCGAGAAGGCCTTCGAGCGCATGCACCACGGCGACGTCCTGCGCTCGGTGGTGGTCTTCTGATGGCCGGCGCGGGCGGGCCGGGGGCGACGGGAAGGTCGTACAGCGACTTCCCCACCCTCATCGACTCGATCCGGGGCCGCCTGCTGACTCTCCCGGGCGAACGTCGTGCACACCGGCCATGGGGAGACCACCACCATCGGGGCTGAGGAGCACCACCTTCAGGCGTGGATCGACCGCGGCTTCTGACCGCCGGGCGGGGGCGTCCTCGTACCCCTCCGTCACCCCGGCGCAGGAGCCGGGACCACCGTGTTCGGCGGTCCCGGCTCCTGCGTCGCGAGACCCGGTGGTCCCGCGCGCCCTTTTCTGACTCTTTCCTTCTCGTCTGCCGCTCCCGCCGGAGTCGTCGGCGCCCATTTGGCCTGCCCCCATTCGTCGTTGAGGGCGCTGCGAAGTGTGCGAAAAACAAGGCCTGGAACCGACTCAACCCGGCCCTTGGACGCCTTGACAACGGTTCAGGGGGGCCCGCAGACTGACGTTGCGCTAATCGCAATCCGTTTCGCTATACGCACCGAGGTGTCATGATGATTCCCGCGTGCCGTCTCGCGGATCTGCCGCGAGGCGAGGCCTACCGGCTCGACATCGACCCGCCGGTCTCGGTGTTCCACACCGACGACGGCGACGTCTTCGCCATCGACGACACCTGCACCCACCAGGACGCCTCGCTCGCCGACGGCTGGCTGGAGGGCTGCGAGGTGGAATGCCCCTTGCACGCCTCCAAGTTCGACCTCAGGACCGGCGCCGTCGACGCCCCGCCGGCCAAGCTCCCGGTCCGCACCCACGAGGTCGTCGTCGAGGACGGCATGATCTACGTCCGGGTGTCGACGGAGGCGCCCAATCTGCCGCCCTGCGTCGTCTCCCGCCTCGCCGGAGGCCCCGCGTGAGGACCGTGGCCGTGGTGGGCGCCTCGCTGGCAGGTCTTTCGGCGGCGCGCTCGCTGCGGAAACGGGGGTTCGACGGCCGGCTGGTCGTCATCGGCGACGAGCCCCACCGCCCGTACGACAGGCCGCCGCTGTCCAAGGAGTTCCTGGCCGGTGCCATCGGCGAAGCGGATCTGGCACTGGAGCGGGACGACGAGGACCTGCGGGCGGAGTGGCTGCTGGGCACCCGCGCCACCGGACTCGACAGGGCGCGGCGCGCCATCCGGCTCGCCGACGGCCGGGAGATACATGCCGACGGTGTGGTCATCGCGACCGGGGCGGCCGCGCGCAGGCTGCCCGGCACCGACGGCCTGGCCGGGGTGCACGTGCTGCGCACCCTTGACGACGCACGCGGTCTGCGGGACGAACTGACCCGGGGCGGACGGCTGGTGGTGATCGGCGGCGGATTCGTCGGCGCCGAGGTGGCTTCCACCGCGTACGCCCTCGGACTGGACGTGACGGTCGTCGAGTCGGCGCTGACACCGCTGGCCGGACCGCTCGGCGAGGCCATGGGCGGCATCGTCTCCGCCCTCCACGCCGACCACGGTGTACGGCTGCTGTGCGGCGTGGGGGTCAAAGGGCTGAGCGGCGACGAGCGGAGCGACATGGGGGTCCCCCCTGACGGCGTCCGGGGGAGGGTCGACGCCGTGCTGCTCGAGGACGGCCGCAGTATTCCCGCCGACACCGTCGTCGTCGGCGTGGGCGCGCGTCCCTGCGTCGACTGGCTGGAGGGATCCGGCGTCGCGCTCGACAACGGCGTCACGTGCGGTGCCGACGGCCGCACCAGCCTTGCCGGTGTGGTCGCCGTGGGCGACTGCGCCAACTGGTACGACCCGTACACCGGAATGCGCCGCCGTGTCGAGCACTGGACCGGTGCCATGGAACGGCCCGACGCCGCCGTGGCCGCGCTGCTGTCGTGGGGGGCGGCGGAACCGGGCGTGCCCCGGCCGCCGTACTTCTGGTCCGACCAGTACGGCGTGAAGATCCAGTTCGCCGGTCACGCCGCCGGTGCCGACAGTGTGACGGTCGAGGAAGGCACCACCGACGACCGCAGTTTCCTGGCCGTCTACCGGCGTGCCGGCCGACCGGTCGCCGTGCTCGGGATGAACCAGCCGCGGCTGTTCACCCGCTGGCGAAAGCAGCTCACCGCCGCCGCTTGACACCGCCGAAGCGGCATCTCATGCTGCGTTGCACATAACACGCAACGTTGCTCCATACACAACGCCGTCCGAAGTCGCTCTTCCCGGCGCGTGAATGACCGATCCACGACGTTCTCCGAGGAGTGCACCGTGACCTCGACAAGCCTGCCGGACAGCCTCATCGCCACCCTTCCCGGTTCCTACTACACCGACCCGGGCATCTTCGCCCAGGAACAGGAGCGCATCTTCGAGACGATGTGGTTCTGCGTCGCGCGCTCGTCCGACCTGCCGAAGCCCGGCGCCTTCCGGACGGTGGACGTGGGCCGCGAGAGCATCCTCGTCACCCGCGCCCGGGACAACTCCCTTCGCGCCTACTTCAACGTCTGCCGGCACCGCGGAGCCAAGCTCTGCACCGAGGAGTCCGGCGAGGTCAAGCGCGCCTTCCAATGCCCGTACCACGCCTGGACGTACGACCTGTCGGGCAAGCTCGTCGCGGCCCCCAACCTCACCAAGATGCCGGACGTCGGCCGCACCGAGTACGGCCTGGTGAGCGTGGCCGTCCGCGAATGGCTCGGCTATGTGTGGGTCTGCCTGGCGGAGAATCCGCCCTCCTTCGAGGAGGACGTGATCGGCGCGGTCGTCGCCCGCCTCGGCGACCTGGAGTCGATCGAGCACTACGACATCGACAACCTCGCGGTGGGCAAGCGGATCGTCTACGACGTGAAGGCGAACTGGAAGCTCATCATCGAGAACTTCATGGAGTGCTACCACTGCGCCACGATCCACCCCGAACTCACCGAGGTGCTCCCCGAGTTCGCCGACGGCTACGCCGCCCAGTACTACGTCGGCCACGGCGCCGAGTTCGGTGAGGAGGTCCAGGGCTTCACTGTCGACGGCTCCGCGGGCCTGGAGCGCATCCCCGGGGTGTCCGAGCAGCAGGACCGCCGCTACTACGCGATCACCATCAAGCCGCAGGTCTTCATCAACCTCGTGCCCGATCACGTGATCTTCCACCGCATGTATCCGGTGGCCGTCGACCGCACGGTCGTCGAGTGCGACTGGCTCTACCTGCCCGGTGTGGTGGACAGCGGCAAGGACGTCAGCAGGTCCGTGGAGCTCTTCGACCGGGTCAACCGCCAGGACTTCGACGCCTGTGAGCGCACCCAGCCCGGAATGAGCTCCCGGCTGTACACCAAGGGCGGTGTGCTCGTGCCCAGCGAGCACCACATCGGCGCCTTCCACGACTGGGTGCACGACCGCCTCGGCACCCGGCAACCGGAGTAACGCGGACCGAGCACCCGTGGCCCGCGCTCGCCGCCATGCGGCCTGCCACCCGCGCATCCTCCGGCCCGCACAGGCCGGCCGCGGCGGCGTACGGACCGCTCAGCCCAGGAAGCCCATCCGGTGACTGATCTCTTCGGCACCCTTGAGCAGCACGGGAGCGAGCTCGTACATGCGCTCCTCGGTGAACCGGTAAGAGGGCCCGGAGGCGCTGATCGCCGCGATGACCTCACCGTCCCGGTCGCGGATCGGTGCGGCCATGGCGTGCAGCCCGATCTCCAGCTCCTCCAGCGTCCAGGCATAGCCTCGCTCCCGTGCCTCGGCGAGGTTCTTCTCGAGCTTCGTCTTCGAGGTCAGGGTGTGCGCGGTCGCCTTCTTCAGACCGGCCTCCGACAGCAGCGCGGCGCGCTCCTTGGCCGGCAGGTGGGCCAGCAGGATCTTGCCGCTCGAGGTGGCGTGCAACGGGGTCAGCTGGCCGACCCAGTTGTGCGCGGTGACGGCCGCCGGACCACGCACCTGGTAGAGGTTGATCGCGTAGTGCTCCTGCATCACGGCGATGTTGACGGTCTCGCCGATCTCCTCGGCCAGGCGCTCGCAGACCGGACGTCCCTGCTGAGTGATGTCGATCCGTCCCGTGACGGCGCCCGCCAGGCGTACGATGCCGAAGCCGAGCCGGTACTTGCCGCGCTCGCCCGACTGCTCCACCAGACCGCGCGCCTCCAGGGCGCCGAGCAGGCGGAACGCGGTGGACTTGTGAACATCGATCTCGGCGGCCACTTCGCTGACGCCCGCCTCGCCGCGCTGGGCCAGGATCTCGAGGACGCTGATGGCGCGGTCGACGGACTGCACCCCGCCGGCTTGCGAACCTGTCGTTTCGGTATCCGGACTGTAGTTGCTCATAGCGAAACTATACGCGCAGTAAACAACGTCGACGCAAGTAACCCGACCGAAACAACGACCCGGCAGGTTGCGCTGCTCGCAACCTAGTGCGTATAGCGCTACCCGTACTAGCATGCCTCGCGTATCGACAGCGCGAGCGAGACGAGGCAGCATGGCTCCTCAGCAGTACGACTTCGTCATCGTCGGCGGTGGATCGGCCGGCAGCGCCCTTGCGAACCGACTCTCGGCCGACCCCGGAAACCGGGTGCTGGTACTGGAGGCGGGCCGGTCCGACTACCCGTGGGACGTGTTCATCCACATGCCCGCGGCGCTGACCTATCCGATCGGCAGCCGCTTCTACGACTGGAAGTACGAGTCCGAGCCCGAACCCCACATGGGCGGCCGGCGCATCTACCACGCGCGCGGCAAGGTACTGGGCGGCTCCAGCAGCATCAACGGCATGATCTTCCAGCGCGGCAACCCCATGGACTACGAACGCTGGGCCGCCGACCCCGGGATGGAGACCTGGGACTACGCGCACTGCCTGCCGTACTTCCGGCGGATGGAGAACTGTCTCGCGGCCGACCCCGACGACGAGTTCCGCGGCCACGACGGCCCCCTCGTCCTGGAGCGCGGCCCCGCCACGAGCCCGCTCTTCACCGCCTTCCTCGAGGCCGTCCAGGAGGCCGGATACGCCCGCACCGAGGACGTCAACGGATTCCGACAGGAGGGGTTCGCCCCCTTTGACCGCAACGTCCACCGCGGCCGTCGGCTGTCGGCGTCCAAGGCGTACCTCAAGCCCGCGATGAGGCGGCCCAACCTCACCGTCAGGACCCGGGCCCTCGTCACCCGGGTCCTCTTCGAGGGCAAGCGTGCCGTCGGCGTCGAGTACCGGCACGGGCGCGGTGCGCCGCAGCAGGTCCGGGCCGGCGAAGTGATCCTGTGCGGCGGAGCCATCAACTCCCCGCAGCTGCTGCAGCTCTCCGGTGTGGGCAACGCCGCCGAACTGGCCGCCCTCGGCATCGACGTCGTCCACGACCTGCCGGGCGTCGGCGAGAACATGCAGGACCACCTGGAGGTGTACGTCCAGTACGCCTGCAAGCAGCCTGTCTCCATGCAGCCGTACATGGCGAAATGGCGCGCGCCCTTCATCGGACTGCAGTGGCTCTTCCGCAAGGGTCCGGCCGCGACCAACCACTTCGAGGCCGGCGGCTTCGCCCGCAGCAATGAGGACGTGGACTACCCCAACCTGATGTTCCACTTCCTGCCCGTCGCGGTCCGCTACGACGGCTCCTCACCCGCGGGCAGCCACGGTTACCAGGTGCATGTGGGGCCCATGTACTCCGACGCCATCGGTTCCGTGAAGATCAAGAGCAAGGATCCCCGGGAGCACCCGGCGCTGCGCTTCAACTACCTTTCCACCGACCAGGACCGCCGGGAGTGGGTGGAGGCCGTCCGCGTCGCCCGCACGATCCTGAACCAGCCGGCGCTCGCCCCGTACAACGACGGCGAGACCTCGCCCGGCCCGTCCGTCGAGACCGACGAGGAGATCCTCGCCTGGGTCGCCAAGGAGGGCGAGACAGCCCTGCATCCCTCCTGCACCTGCAAGATGGGCACCGACGAGATGTCCGTCGTCGACCCGCTGAGCATGAGGGTGCACGGGCTGGAAGGCCTGCGTGTGGTGGACGCCTCGGTGATGCCGTACGTCACCAACGGCAACATCTACGCGCCGGTGATGATGATCGCCGAAAAGACGGCGGACCTCATCCTCGGCAAGGAGCCGCTGCCGCCCTCCAAGGCCGCCTACTACCGCCACCGCGACGCCCAGAAGCAGGCCGGGTAGGCCTTGGGCGCCGAGGCCCTGCGGGCGCTGCTCGGCCGCGTCCGCTACGAGGTGCTGCCGGGGAAGGCGACCGAGGAGAAGGTCCTCGCCCATGTCCCGCACGACGTCGTGGTCACGGTCACGGCGTCGCCGGTCAAGGGACTGGAGCCGACCCTCGGGCTCACGGAGCGGCTCGCTGCGCACGGCCGGTGCGTCGTCCCGCACGTTCCCGCGCGTCTGCTGCGGGACGACGCGCACCTGAAGGACGTCGTCGACCGGCTGTGTACGGCGGGCGTCGACGACGTCTTCCTTCCAGCGGGTGACGCGGATCCACCGGCGGGCACGTACGACGGGGCACTGCCGGTGCTGCGCAGGCTGGGCGAACTGGGCGGGCCCTTCGCGCACATGGGGATCACCGGCTATCCGGAGAGCCATCCGCTCATCCACGACGACATCACCATCCAGGCCATGTGGGACAAGCGCGCGCACGCCACGTACATCGTCAGCAACCTGTGCTTCGATCCGCGCGTGCTCGGCGCCTGGATCGCCCGGATCCGTCACCGCCACGTCACGCTGCCCGTGCACGTGGGCGTCGCCGGACCCGTGCAACGGGCGAAGCTGCTGTCCATGGCCACGAAGATCGGGGTCGGTGAGTCCACCCGCTTCCTGACCAAGCACGCCTCCTGGTTTCTGCGATTCGCGGCACCCGGGGGCTACGCGCCCGAAAGGCTGCTCGCACGCAGCGCGGAGGCGCTCACCGCACCCGCGGCGGGAGTGGCGGGACTTCACCTCTTCACCTTCAACCAGATCGCGGAGACGGAGAAGTGGCGCCGCGCTCTGATGGACCGGTTGGGCGGCTGAGGTCGGTGCAGGGCCGAATGCAGCCGTATACAAGCGTCGGGCGGGGCTGAACTCCCGAGGAGAATCCAGCCCCGCCCGGCTCGTCGTATACACGGCTCAGCGGAAGACCACCGTACGGTTGCCGTCCACCATGACGCGGCTCTCTGTGTGCCACTTCACCGCGTGGGCCAGCACCTGCGCCTCCACGTCTCGGCCGACCGTGACGAGATCATCGGGGTCGAGGGAGTGGTCCACCCGGACCACGTCCTGCTCGATGATCTGGCCCTCGTCCAGGTCCGGCGTCACGTAGTGCGCGGTCGCGCCGACCAGTTTCACCCCGCGCTCATACGCCTGCTGGTAGGGGCGCGCGCCCTTGAAGCTGGGCAGGAAGGAGTGGTGGATGTTGATGGCGCGGCCCTCCAGCTCCTTGCACAGGTCGTCGGAGAGGATCTGCATGTAACGGGCCAGGACCACGAGGTCGATGTTCAGCTCCCGTACCAGTCCCAGCAGGCGCGCCTCCGCCTCGGGCTTGGTGCCCCTCGTCACCGGGAGGTGATGGAAGGGGATTCCGTAACTCTCCGCCAGGCGCTCGAAGTCCCGGTGGTTGGAGACGATGGCCGGGATCTCGATGTTGAGCGCACCGGCGCGGCAGCGGAAGAGCAGATCGTTCAGGCAGTGGCCGAACCGGGACACCATGATGAGGGTCCGGGTCGGGGTCGAGGCGTCCCGGAGGGTCCAGGAGATTCCGTAGGCCTCTGCGACGGGGCCGAATCGGTAACGCAGATTTTCCAGGTCGACGTTCGGATCGGAAACGTCGAAGTGAACCCTCATGAAGAAACGGCCCTGACGCCGATCATCGAACTGCTGGCTCTCGAGGATGTTGCCGGAGTTCCTGACGAGAAAGCCGCTGACGGCATGAACCAGTCCGGCCGTGTCCGGACACGAGAGAGTGAGGACGTACTCACGGCCGGGATGCGGTCCAGGGGACATACGAGGCCTCCATTGGTGCGCATTGCACAACATGGTGAGCGATGCGCAACATGGTTGAGGCCGGTGGGGCCCGCGGTCAAGAGCGACAGGGCAACTGCCCCTATGGCCGAATCGGGATCCGCCAACCCCTTGACGTATGTCCGTTCATTCGGCCAGGGTGTTCCACCACCAGCAATTCAATGCACGATGCGCAACGCATTCGGTCGAAGGGCTCGGCGCGTGGCAGATCTGTATGTGGACGGAGAATGGCGCGCCCCGGCGGCCGACGGCCATCGCGAGATCCGCTGTCCGGCGGACGGTACGCGCGTGGCGACGGTGTCCGAGGGGACGCGTCCCGACACCGAAGCGGCGATCGCCGCCGCCCGGCGCGCCTTCGACGCCGGCCCCTGGCCGCGCACCCCCGAGCGTGAGCGCGGCGCACTGCTGCTGCGCACCGCCGACATCCTCGAGCGCGACGCCAAGGAGTTCGCCCGCGCCGAGTCGCTGGACACCGGCAAGCGGCTGGTCGAGAGCGAGTACGACATCGCTGACGTCGTCTCCTGTTTCCGCTATTACGGCGGCATCGCGGGCACCAGCGCCGGCCGGGTGGTCGACACCGGCCGCGACGACGCCCTCAGCCGGGTCACCTACGAGCCCGTCGGTGTCTGCGGACTGATCACTCCCTGGAACTACCCGCTGCTCCAGGCGTCGTGGAAGGTCGCGCCCGCTCTCCTGGCGGGCAACACCATCGTGCTCAAGCCCAGTGAACTCACCCCGTCCACCTCGATCCTGCTGATGCGGGCCCTGCACGAGGCGGGACTCCCGGCCGGTGCCGCCAATCTCGTCCTCGGCGCCGGAGCCGAAGTGGGCGCGCCGCTGTCCGAGGACCCGGCCGTGGACCTGGTGTCGTTCACCGGAGGCCTTCAGACCGGACGGCGCATCATGGCCTCCGCCGCCGCGACCGTGAAGAAGGTCGCGCTGGAACTCGGCGGAAAGAACCCGAACGTCGTCTTCGCCGACGCCGACTTCGAGACCGCCGTCGACTTCGCGCTGACCGCCGTCTTCCTGCACTCCGGGCAGGTCTGCTCGGCCGGCGCCCGGCTGATCGTCGAGGACTCCCTCCACGACGCCTTCGTCGACGAACTCGTACAGCGCGCCCGGCTCATCCGCCTCGGCGGGCCCTTCGACCCCGAGGCGGAGACCGGGCCGCTGATCTCCGCGCAGCACCGTCAGAAGGTCGAGGCATACGTGGCGGCCGGCCTCGCCGAGGGCGCCGTACTGCGCTGCGGCGGCGAACGTCCCGACGACCCAGCGCTGGCGAACGGCTTCTACTACCCGCCCACCGTCCTCGACGAGTGCCGGCAGGACATGCGCGTGGTGCACGAGGAGTCCTTCGGCCCCGTGCTCACCGTCGAGCGCTTCCACGACGAGGACGACGCCGTCCGCATCGCCAACGACACGGAGTACGGACTCGCCGGTGCCGTCTGGACGCAGGACGCGGGCAAGGCCCAACGGGTCGCCCGGCGACTGCGCCACGGCACGGTGTGGATCAACGACTACCACCCCTATGTGCCGCAGGCGGAATGGGGTGGCTTCGGGCACTCCGGCGTGGGCCGGGAGCTGGGACCGACCGGCCTGGACGAATACCGAGAGCCCAAGCACGTCTGGCAGAACATCCAACCCCGGCCGCAGCGCTGGTTCCGCGGCTGAACGCCGAAAAGAGGTCGATCATGACCCCAACACAGACCGAGGTGTCGCAGCGGCGCGGCACGTCCCAGGATCCCGAGGACCGGGCCCCGGTCATCTCCGTGCGCCGGCTGTGGAAGGTGTTCGGGCCGAAGGCCGACCAGGTGCCGGGCTCCGAGGAGTTGTGCGGGCTGACCCGCCGCGAGCTCATGGACCGCACCGGATGCACCGCCGCCGTGCGCGACGTCGACTTCGAGGTCTCGCCGGGCGAGGTCTTCGTCGTCATGGGCCTGTCCGGCTCCGGCAAGTCCACGCTGGTGCGATGTCTGACCCGCCTGATCGAACCCACCGCGGGCGAGGTCGTCTTCGAGGGCGAGGACATCCGCGGCGCCGACGCCAAGCGGCTGCGCGAGCTGCGGCGCAGCAAGTTCTCCATGGTCTTCCAGCACTTCGGGCTGCTGCCACACCGCAAGGTCGTCGACAACGTGGCGTTCGGCCTGGAGATCCGCGGCATGAGCAAGGCCGAGCGCACCGAGCGGGCCCTGGAGGTGGTCGAACTGGTGGGGCTGGCCGGATACGAGAACTCCTACCCCGACCAGCTCTCCGGCGGTATGCAGCAGCGCGTCGGCCTCGCCCGCGCCCTCGCCGGCGACCCGGACGTGCTCTTCTTCGACGAACCGTTCTCCGCGCTCGACCCGCTGATCCGCCGCGACATGCAGAACGAGGTCATCCGTCTGCACCACGAGGTCGGCAAGACCATGGTGTTCATCACCCACGACCTGTCCGAGGCGCTCAAGCTCGGCGACCGCATCCTCATCATGCGCGACGGCAAGATGGTCCAGTGCGGCACAGGCGACGAACTCGTCGGCGCCCCCGCCGACGACTACGTACGGGACTTCGTCCAGGACGTGCCGCGGGGCGACGTGCTGACCCTGCGCTGGATCATGCGTCCGGCGGAGCCCGACGACGCCCTCGACGGCCCCGAACTCGGCCCGGACGTCGTGATACGCGAGGCCACCCGGGCCGTGCTGGCCGCCGAGAAGCCGGTCAAGGTCGTCGAGAACGGCAAGCTGCTCGGCATCGTCGGCGACGAGGAGATCCTCTCCGTCGTCGCCGGGCAGGAGGGCGGTGTCTGATGGCCGTCGCCGCCGACGCGACCGCGCCGGTCGCGACCCTGCGCAATAAGGTCGGCCGCCCCATGGTGGTGGCGGCGATCCTGATCGTCTGGCTGGTGCTCTTCGCCCTGCTGCGCGGCCGGCAGACGCTGACCCTCGCGGCGGCCGACCTCACCGCTCTGCACCGCTGGTTGAACGACGTCAACGACACCATCGGCGCCAACCGGAACTCCAACCCGCTCTTCCTCTACTTCTTCAATGAGATCCGCCTGGTCATCGACAACCTGGTGACCTTCATCCAGTCCCTGATCTCCCAGCCGACGGGCAGCCGCCCGGTCCCGCAGATCGGCTGGCTCGGCGTCGTCGGACTCACCGGCTACGTCTCCTGGTCCGTGGGCAACTGGCGGGTCGCCCTCCTGGCCGTGGCCGGCTTCACCTTCTTCGGGCTGCAGGGCCTGTGGCAGGAGAGCATGGACACGCTCGCGCTGACCCTGTCGGCGGTCTTCGTGGCACTGCTCATCGGCATCCCGCTCGGCGTATGGGCCGGCCTCTCCGACCGGTTCAACCGGATCATGACGCCCTTCCTGGACTTCATGCAGACGATGCCGACGTTCGTCTACCTCGCACCGCTGACCCTGATCTTCCTCATCGGAGGGGCCTCCGCCACGATCACCACGGTGATCTACGCGGCCCCGCCCGCGATCCGCATCACCGCGCACGCCATCCGCTCCGTACCGGAAACCACCGTCGAGGCCGCGGACTCGATGGGCTCGACACGACCGCAGCAACTGCTGAAGGTGCTGCTGCCGATGTCCAAGCGCACGGTGGTCATGGGCGTCAACCAGACCATCATGGCCGCCCTGGCCATGGTGACCATCGCCGCGCTGATCGACGCGCCCGGCCTCGGCAAGACCGTCGTGCAGGCCCTGCAGTCGCTCGACGTCGGCACGGCCTTCAACGCGGGCCTCGCCATCGTCGTCATGGCCATCGTCCTCGACCGGGTCACCACCGCGGCCAGCGCACGCGAGGAGGCGGCCCGCCGCTCCGAGAGCCGCTTCCTCACCTGGCGGCGACCGCTGCTGATCGGGGGCGGAGTCGTCGCGGCGGTGCTGGTGTACCTGTCGCACACCTACGTCTGGGCGGCCGAGTTCCCGGGTCAGGGCGGCGTCGGCAGTGCCATCGCGAGCGCGGCGGACACCGCGACCACCTGGCTGCAGGACCACGTGTCGGGCGTCACCAATGCCTTCCGGGACGCCCTCACCAACGGCCTGCTCAATCCCTTCCAGACGCTGCTCACCGACTCCCCCTGGTGGCTGGTCGGCGCCGCGCTGGTCGGGCTCGGCACGGTGCTCGGCGGCCGACGCGCCGGGGTCACGGCCGCCGTCTGCGTGGGGCTGCTCGTCGCCACGGGTTTGTGGTCGGACGGCATGACGACGCTGGCCTCGAGCATCGTGGCGACGGTGCTGGTGATGCTGCTCGGTGTGACCTTCGGCGTGTGGATGGGACGCAGCGCGCTGGTGGACCGGCTTGTGCGGCCCACCTTGGACGCGGCGCAGGTCATGCCGCCGTTCGTCTATCTCGTGCCGTTCCTCGCGCTCTTCGGCGCCACGCGTTTCACCGCGATCGTCGCGGCCGTCGTCTACGCGGCGCCCGTCGCGGTCAAGATCATCGCGGACGGGGTGCGCAACGTGCCGGAGACCACCGTGGAGGCGGCCACCTCCGCCGGATGCAACTCCTGGCAGATCATCACCAAGGTTCAACTGCCGATGGCACGCAGCGCCCTGACCCTCGCCACCAACCAGGGCCTCATCTACGTGCTGTCGATGGTTGTTGTGGGCGGGCTGGTAGGAGCCGGCGCCCTCGGCTACGACGTCGTGGCCGGATTCTCGCAGGGAGAGCTGTACGGCAAGGGGCTGGCGGCGGGACTCGCCATCGTACTGCTCGGAGTCATGTTCGACCGGATCACTCAGGCTGCGGCGCGACGCACCGGCGCATAAGGAGCACGACACCATGGCAAGACACTGGCGAGCCGGCGCGGCCGGCCTGGCCGTCCTCGGTCTCACCCTCACGGCCTGCGGAGGCGCGAAGGTCGGCGACAGCTCCTCCGCGGGCGGCTCGAAGAGCTCGGGCAAGTGCGGGACGTTCAACCTGGCCGTCAATCCGTGGGTGGGCTATGAGGCGGACGCGGCGGTCGTCGCGTACGTCGCGCAGCACGAACTCGGCTGTACGGTCAACAAGAAGGACCTCAAGGAAGAGATCGCGTGGCAGGGCTTCGGGACCGGCGAGGTCGACGCCGTCCTGGAGAACTGGGGCCACGACGATCTGAAGAAGAAGTACATCACCCAGCAGAAGACCGCCGTCGAGGCCGGGCAGACCGGCAACAAGGGCATCATCGGCTGGTACGTGCCGCCGTGGCTGGCCAAGGCCCACCCGGACATCACCAACTGGCAGAACCTCAACAAGTACGCCTCCAACTTCAAGACCTCCGAGTCGGGAGGCAAGGGCCAGCTGCTCGACGGCGACCCGTCGTACGTCACCAACGACGCGGCGCTGGTGAAGAACCTGAAGCTGGACTTCAAGGTGGTGTACGCGGGAAGCGAGACCGCGCTCATCCAGGCCTTCCGTACCGCCGAGAAGAACAAGCAATGGGTGATCGGCTACTTCTACGAGCCGCAGTGGTTCCTGTCCGAGGTACCGCTGGTGAAGGTGTCCCTGCCGAAGTACACGGCGGGATGTGACGCCGTCGCCGACAAGGTCGCCTGCGACTATCCCGTGTACGACCTGGACAAGATCGTCAGCACCGGTTTCGCCAAGTCCGGCAGCCCTGCGTACAACCTGGTGAAGAACTTCCACTGGACGAACGAAGACCAGAACACCGTGGCCAAGTACATCGCGCAGGACAAGATGTCGGACGACGCGGCGGCGAAGAAGTGGGTCGACGCGAACCGCGACAAGGTCGACGCCTGGCTGAAGTAGCGCCGGGGGGAGCCTGGTTGGTTCAGGGCGGGGCCCGCCTTCTTCGCCCCGCTGTCCCCTACCCGTCCCCAGAGGCTCCGCCCCTTCGACCCCGCCGGGGTGCTGTCCCTGCACCCCGGCGGGGGCTGCGTCCTCTGCACGCTTTCGCGGGGCTGCGCCCCCGCACCCGCTGGGCCTTCGCCCCAGATCCCGTTCGGAGGCGAGCTCCCGCTCCTCAAGCGCCGAAGGGGTTGAACTTTTCCCGGCCGGCGCCTGATTTTTCAGCCGTCCGGCGTTTGAGGACGAGACCGTCAGGCCGAAGCGGAGGGCTGGGGCGGCAGCCCCCAGGGACAGGAAGGGACGGGTAGGGGCGGCAGGGGCGAAACCCGCTCGAGCAGCACCCCGAACCCCCCGACGAGGCCCGGCAGGCCGCCAACGCAGCCTGCCGGGCCTCGTCGCGTCCGGCGTCGCGTCCGGGCTCTTCACCGACGTCACGGACCCCTTGACACCCAACCTCACGCCAGGCACATTGAGTTGCGCAACCTGAATCATGTTGCGCAGACAGCAACTGAACCGGCTCGGCCGGTTTTCAATTCGGAGGTGCGGCGATGGCGGGACCCCGAGTGGTCATCATCGGAGCGGGTGTCGTGGGAGCGGCCCTCGCCGACGAGATCTCCGCGCGAGGCTGGACCGAAGTGACCGTGGTCGACCAGGGCCCCCTCCCGGCCACCGGAGGATCCTCCTCGCACGCCCCTGGCCTGGTCTTCCAGACGAACCCCTCCAAGACCATGACGGAACTGGCCCGCTACACCGTCGAGAAGCTCTGCTCCCTCGACGTCGACGGCAAGCCCTGCTTCCTGCAGGTCGGCGGCCTCGAAGTGGCGACCACCCCCGAACGCCTCGCCGAACTCCACCGCCGCCACGGCTGGATCACCGCCTGGGGCATCGAGGCCCGGCTGCTGAGCCCCGAGGAGTGCGTGGCGCAGCACCCGCTCGTGAACCGGGACAAGGTCCTCGGCGGCCTCCTGGTACCGACGGACGGCCTCGCCAAGGCCGTCCTCGCCGTCGAGGCGCAGATCCGCCGGGCCACGGAGCGTGGTGTGCGCTTCCTCGCCCGCCACGAAGTCCTCGACGTGCGGCAGAGCGAGGGCCGTGTCACCGGTGTCCGCACCGACCAGGGCGAGATCCCCGCCGACATCGTCGTGTGCTGCGCCGGCATCTGGGGTCCGAGGATCGCCCGCATGGTCGGCATGGACCTCCCGCTCACTCCGCTCGCCCACCAACTGGCCTGGACCGGACCGATACCGGCGCTCGCGGGCCGGACCGAGGAGGCCGTACGTCCGATCCTGCGGCATCAGGACGCCGACCTCTACTACCGCGACCGCTTCGACACCCTCGGCATCGGCTACTACGGCCACCGCCCGATGCCGGTCTCCGCCGACGACATCCTGTCCGTCGACGAGGCCGAGCAGATGCCGTCGGTGCTGAAGTTCACCGAGGAGGACTTCGAGGACGCGTGGGCCGAGACGCAGTCCCTGCTGCCCGCGACCAAGGAGGCCAAGGTCGAGGAGGGCATCAACGGCCTCTTCTCCTTCACCCCAGACGGCTATCCGCTCCTCGGTGAATCCCGGGAGGTCAAGGGCTTCTGGGTCGCAGAGGCCGTCTGGGTCACCCACTCCGCCGGCGTGGGCCGGGCCGTCGCCGAATGGCTGGTGGACGGTCACTGCTCGTCCTTCGACCTGCACGAGTGCGACGTCAACCGCTTCGAGCCGCACCAGCTGGCCCCCGAGTACGTGCTGGCCCGCGACTGCCAGAACTTCGTCGAGGTGTACGACATCCTGCACCCCCTCCAGCCGTCCGGGAAGCCGCGCCCGATCCGGACGAGCCCCTTCTACGCCCGCCAGCAGGAACTCGGCGCCTTCTTCCTGGAGGCGAACGGCTGGGAGCGCCCCCAGTGGTACGAGACCAACGCCCCCTTGACCGAGGGCCGCAGCATCCCGACCCCCAACGACTGGGCCGCGCGCTACTGGTCACCCATCGTGGGAGCGGAGGCCCAGGCCACCCGTGAGACCGTCGCCCTGTACGACATGACGGCCCTCAAACGTCTCGAGGTCAGCGGACCCGGCGCCGCGGCGTTCCTGGAGCGCCTGTCCACCGGGAAGGTCGACAAGTCGGTCGGCTCCGTCACCTACACCCTGCTGCTGGACCACGACGGCGGCATCCGCAGCGACATCACCGTCGCCCGGCTGGCCCGCGACCTCTTCCAGGTCGGAGCCAACGGCAACGTGGACCTCGACTGGTTCACCCGCCACCTCCCTTCCGACGGCTCGGTCGTCGTACGCGACATCACCCCCGGCACCTGCTGCATCGGCCTATGGGGACCGCTGGCCCGCAAGGTCCTCCAGCCCCTGACGGACGCGGACTTCTCCAACGACGGCCTGAAGTACTTCCGCGCCAAGCGCGCCCACATCGGCTCCGTGCCGGTCACCGCGATGCGCCTGTCGTACGTCGGTGAACTCGGCTGGGAGCTGTACACCACCGCCGACCTGGGTCTGAAACTGTGGGACACCCTCTGGCAGGCGGCCCGGCCGCTGGGAGGCATCGTCGCGGGCCGCGGCGCCTTCAACAGCCTCCGCCTGGAGAAGGGTTACCGCTCCTTCGGCACCGACATGACCTACGAGCACGACCCCTACGAGGCCGGCCTCGGCTTCGCAGTCAAGCTCGACAAGGAAGACTTCATCGGCAAGGCCGCCCTCGAACGGCGCAAGTCCGAGGTGCGGCGCACGCTGACCTGCCTCACCATCGACGACCCGCAGGCCGTCGTCATGGGCAAGGAGCCCGTGTACTGCGGCGACCGTGCCGTCGGCTATGTCACCAGCGCCGCCTACGGCTACACGATCGGCAAGGGCATCGCCTACGCCTGGCTGCCGACGGAGCTCGCCACCACCGGCACCGCCGTGTACATCGGCTACTTCGACCAGCGCGTCGAGGCGGTCGTCGCCGAGGAGCCCCTGTTCGACCCGACCATGTCCCGCCTCCGTGGCTAGGACACCGCTTGAGCTTCGAAGGAAGGAGCACCGACGGTGACCGCACAGCCGCTCGACGGCAAGGCGACCGCCGCCGCCATCCGCCGGGAACTCGCCCAGCGCGTGGCCAAACTGACCGCCACCGGCGGCCGCCCGCCCGGCCTCGGCACCGTCCTGGTCGGCGACGACCCCGGCAGCCACGCCTACGTCGCCGGAAAGCACCGCGACTGCGCGCAGGTCGCCATCGCCTCCATCCGCCGCGAACTGCCCGCCGACGCCACGCAGCAGCAGGTCGAGGACGTCATCGACGAACTCAATGCCGACCCGGCCTGCACCGGTTACATCGTCCAGCTCCCGCTGTCGCGCCACCTGGACACGAACGCCGTCCTGGAACGCATGGACCCCGCGAAGGACGCCGACGGCCTGCACCCCGTCAGCCTCGGCCGTCTCGCCCTGGGCGTCGAGGCCCCACTGCCCTGCACCCCGCGCGGCATCGTCGAACTGCTGCGCCGGTACGACGTACCGCTCGACGGGGCACGCGTGTGTGTGATCGGCCGCGGCATCACCGTGGGACGCCCCCTCGGACTCCTGCTGACCCGCAGGTCCGAGAACGCCACCGTGACCCTGTGCCACACCGGGACCAAGGGCCTGGCCTGGCACGTGCGCGAGGCGGACATCGTCGTCGCGGCCGCCGGCTCCCCCGGCCTGATCACCAAGGACATGCTGCGCCCCGGCGCAGCCGTCCTGGACGTCGGTATCACCCGCACCGACCAGGGGCTGGTCGGGGATGTGCACCCGGGGGCCGCCCAGGTCGCCGGACGGCTCGCTCCGATGCCCGGGGGCGTGGGCCCCATGACCCGGGCGATGCTGCTCGCCAACGTCGTCGAGGCCGCCGAGAGGAACGCGAACCCCGCATGAACGCGCTGAACACCCCGCTGGCGGAGCTGGACCCCGAGGTCCACGCCGCCCTCCGCGCGGAGCTGCACCGCCAGCAGTCCACCCTCGAGATGATCGCCTCCGAGAACTTCGCACCCTCCGCCGTGCTGGAGGCCCAGGGCTCGGTTCTGACCAACAAGTACGCCGAGGGCTATCCGGGTCGGCGCTACTACGGCGGCTGCGAACACGTCGACGTCACCGAGCGGCTGGCCATCGAGCGGATCAAGTCCCTCTTCGGCGCCGGCTACGCCAATGTGCAACCGCACTCGGGCGCTCAGGCCAACACAGCCGTCTTCTTCGCGCTGCTGCAGCCCGGCGACACGATCCTCGGCCTCGACCTCGCGCACGGCGGGCACCTCACCCACGGCATGCGCATCAACTACAGCGGCCGGATGCTCAACGTCGTGCCCTACCACGTGGCGGAGACGGACCACCTCATCGACATGGACGAGGTGGAACGCCTCGCCAAGGAACACCGCCCCAAGATGATCATCGCGGGCTGGTCGGCGTACCCGAGGCAGCTGGACTTCGCGGCCTTCCGACGGATCGCCGACGAGGTCGGTGCCCTGCTCATGGTCGACATGGCGCACTTCGCGGGCCTGGTCGCCGCCGGACTGCACCCCAGCCCCCTCCCCCAAGCGCACGTGGTCACGACCACGACCCACAAGACGCTCGGCGGTCCCCGCGGCGGAGTCGTGCTCACCGACGACCCCGGCCTGGCCAAGAAGATCAACTCGGCGGTGTTCCCCGGTATGCAGGGCGGTCCGCTGGAGCACGTCATCGCCGCGAAGGCGGTCTCCTTCAAGGTGGCGGCGTCGCCCGAGTTCGCCGAACGACAGGCCCGCACACTCGCCGGAGCCCGCATCCTCGCCGAGCGCCTCACCCGCCCGGACACCGCCGCCGCCGGGGTCAAGGTCCTCACCGGCGGCACGGACGTGCACCTCGTCCTCGTCGACCTGCGAGACTCCGAACTCGACGGCAGGCAGGCAGAGGACCTGCTCCACGAGATCGGCATCACCGTCAACCGCAACGCCGTCCCCTTCGACCCGCGCCCGCCCATGGTCACCTCGGGTCTGCGCATCGGCACTCCGGCCCTGGCCACCCGGGGCTTCAGCGAGGAGGACTTCGCCGAGGTCGCCGACGTGATTGCGCTGGCCCTCCGGCCCGAGCCGGATGTCGCCGCGCTGCGCGCCCGTACGGAGGCACTGGCGGCCAAGCACCCGCTCTACCCGCACCTTTCGGAAGACGGAGACGTCGTATGAGCCCCAGCACCCCCGGCGCCGAGCTCCCCGACCACCCCGACTGGCTCTGGCGAACACCCGAGCCCAAGCGGTCGTACGACGTGGTGATCGTGGGCGGCGGCGGACACGGCCTCGCCACCGCCCACTACCTGGCGAAGAACCACGGCGTCACCAAGGTCGCCGTGCTGGAGAAGGGCTGGCTCGCGGGCGGCAACATGGCCCGCAACACCACCATCATCCGCTCCAACTACCTGTGGGACGAGAGCGCCGGCATCTACGAGCACGCGCTCAAGCTGTGGGAGGGCCTGGAGGAGGAGCTCGACTATCCGATCCTCTTCTCCCAGCGCGGCGTACTCAACCTCGCCCACAGCCTGCAGGACGTCCGCGACAGCGTGCGACGTGTCGAGGCCAACCGGCTCAACGGCGTGGACGCCGAATGGCTCGACGCGGAGCAGGTCAAAGAGGTCTGCCCGATCGTCGACATCTCCCCCGACGTGCGCTATCCGGTCCTCGGCGGCACCTACCAGCCGCGTGCCGGCATCGCCAAGCACGACTACGTGGCCTGGGGCCTGGCCCGCTCCGCCGACGCCGCCGGAATCGACATCATCCAGAACTGCGAGGTCACCGGCCTCGACATCGTCGACGGACGAGTCGTCGGCGTGCAGACTTCGCTGGGCCCGATCGCGGCGGGCAAGGTGGCACTCTGCGCGGCCGGCCACACCTCGGTGCTGGCCGCCATGGCAGGAATCGAACTGCCGCTGCAGAGCCACCCGTTGCAGGCACTCGTCTCCGAACTCCTCGAGCCCGTGCACCCGACGGTGGTCATGTCCAACGCCGTCCATGTGTACGTCAGCCAGGCGCACAAGGGCGAGTTGGTGATGGGCGCGGGCATCGACGCGTACAACTCCTACACCCAGCGCGGCGCGTTCCACATCATCGAACAGCAGATGTCTGCCGCCCTGGAAATCTTCCCGGTCTTCGCCCGTGCCCACGTATTGCGCACCTGGGGCGGCATCGTCGACGTCAGTCCCGACGCCTCACCCATCGTCGGCCTCACCCCGGTCGACAACCTCTACCTCAACTGCGGCTGGGGAACGGGCGGTTTCAAGGCCACGCCGGGCGTCGGCTGGGTCTATGCCCACACCATCGTCCACGACGCCCCCCACCCCCTCAACGCCCCCTTCTCGCTCGATCGTTTCACCACCGGCGCGCTCGTCGACGAGCACGGCGCGGCCGCGGTGGCCCACTAGGGAGCTGAACCATGCTGCTCATCCCCTGCCCGTGGTGCGGGCCCCGTGACGAGGTCGAGTTCCACTACGGCGGCCAGGCCCACGTGCCGTATCCCGAGAACCCCGCGGACCTCAACGACGAGGAGTGGGCACGGTATCTGTTCTTCCGGGACAACCCCAAGGGCCCGTTCGCCGAGCGGTGGAGCCATGCGGCGGGCTGCCGCAGGTGGTTCAACGCGGTGCGGGACACGGCGACGAACGAGATCCTTGCCGTGTATCGCACGGGGGAGCAGCGTCCGGCCACCTCGGAGCCGAGGCCCGCTGCTTCTGCGAGTCGGGCGTTGGAGAACGAACCCGAAGGGCGATCCCCGGCCACCGTCCCGCTCCCGGCGTCGAGGCCGCACGTCCCCGGGACCGGCGCGGCGTCCGGCACCCAGCCGTTCCGCCTGCCCGACGGCGGCGGCATTCACCGCGACATCCCCCTGACCTTCACCTTCGACGGCACCGATTACCAGGGCTACCGAGGCGACACCCTCGCCTCCGCCCTCCTCGCCAACGGCGTCATCCAGGCCGCCACCAGCATCAAACTCGGCCGGCCCCGAGGCATTTTCTCCGCGGGCGTCGAGGAGCCCAACGCGGTGGTGCAGATCGAGGCCCCGTTCCCGGAGCCGATGCTGCCCGCGACGACCGTCGAGCTCTACGACGGCCTGGTCGCGAGCAGCCTCCCCGGCCAGGGCCGCCTTGCCACCGAACCCGACCCGGCCCGCTACGACGCCGTACACGCCCACTGCGACCTGCTGGTCGTCGGCGCAGGCCCGGCCGGCCTCGCGGCCGCGGCGGCAGCCGCGAAGAGCGGCGCACGCGTCGTCCTCGCCGACGACCAGGCAGAGCCGGGCGGCAGCCTGCTGGGCACGGGCGAGCACCTCGAATGGGTGAGGGCCACCGCCGCCCAGCTGGACGCCGCCCCCGAGGTGCGCGTCCTGCGCCGCACCACCGTCTTCGGCTACTACGACGACAATCACCTCCTCGCCGTCGAGCGCCGCACCAACCACCTCGGTGCCGAGGCCCCGGCGAACGTCTCCCGCGAGCGCGTCTGGCGCATCCGCGCCCGCCGTGTCGTCCTCGCCGCCGGCGCCCACGAGCGCTCACTTGCGTTCGCGGACAACGACCGCCCCGGCGTGATGCTGGCCGCCTCGGCCCGCACCTACGTCAACCGACACGCCGTACTGCCCGGCCGCCATGCCGTCGTCTTCACCACCAACGACAGCGCCTACGCCGCCGCACTCGACCTGGCGGCGGCGGGAGTGGAGATCGCGGCGATCGTCGACACCCGGCCCGAGCCGGCCGAGTGGGCCGACCGTGCCCGGTCCGCCGGGATCGAGGTGCTGGCCGGCCACGCGGTCACCGGCACGGAAGGCGAGGCCCGCGTCACCGCCGTGACGGTCGCCCCGTACGGGGAGTCAGTGAGGCGGCGGGAGTTCGCCGTCGACCTCCTCCTGGTCTCCGGCGGCTGGAACCCGGTGGCGCACCTGTTCAGCCAGGCGGGCGGCAAGCTCCGCTACGACGAGGCACTCGGCTCCTTCGTCCCCGACACGTGCCGCCAGGCGGTGGAGGTGGCGGGCAGCGCAAGCGGCGCCTTCGACCTCGCTGCCGTCCTCGCGCAGGGCGCGGCAGCGGGTGCCCGCGCGATCGAGGCCGAGGGCTACACCCCGCAAGCCCCCGCCCTTCCCGCCGTGATTCCCCAGCCGCAGTCGCCGCCGATGCCGGTCTTCACCGTCCCGGGCACCGAAGGCAGCCCCCGCTTCGTCGACCTCCAACGCGACGTCACCGTCGACGACCTGGCCCGCGCCACCGGCGCAGGTCTGCGCTCGGTCGAGCACACCAAGCGCTACACCACGGCCGGCACCGCCAACGACCAGGGGAAGACCTCAGGCGTCCTGGCCAGTGGAATCGTCGCCGAACTCCTCGGCGTGGACATCGCCGCCCTCGGCACGACCACCTTCCGCCCGCCCTGCATCCCCGTCTCCTTCGCCACCCTCGCGGGCCGTGACCGGGGCACGCTGCACGACCCGGTCCGGGTGACCGCCCTGCACGCATGGCATGCCGCGCACGGCGCACTCTTCGAGAACGTCGGCCAGTGGAAGCGGCCCTGGTACTACCCGCAGGACGGCGAGGACATGGAGACCGCGGTACTGCGCGAATGCCGGGCCGCCCGCGAGGACGTGGCCTTCATGGACGCCTCCACCCTCGGCAAGATCGACGTGCAGGGCCCGGACGCCGCCGTGTTCCTCGACCGGCTCTACACCAACATGATGAGCACCCTGAAGGTCGGCATGATCCGCTACGGCGTGATGTGCCGGCTGGACGGCATGGTCTTCGACGACGGCACCGTCATCCGCCTCGCCCCCGACCGCTTCGTGGTCACCACCACCACCGGAAACGCGGCCGCCGTACTGGACTGGATGGAGGAGTGGCTCCAGACGGAGTGGCCCGAACTGCGCGTCCACTGCACCTCCGTCACCGAGCAGTGGGCCACGGTGGCCCTGGTCGGCCCGCGCTCCCGCGAGGTCCTCGGCTCGCTGGCACCCGACCTGGCGGTGGACAACGAGAGCTTCCCGTTCATGGCATGGCGGGAAACGACCGTCGCGGGCATCGAGGCCAGGGTGTGCCGGATCAGCTTCTCCGGTGAACTCGCCTATGAGATCAACGTGTCGCCGTGGCGCGCGCTCGCCCTGTGGGAGGCCTTGTACGAGGCCGGCGCCCCGTACGGCATCACCCCGTACGGCACCGAGACGATGCATGTGCTGCGGGCCGAGAAGGGCTATCCGATCATCGGTCAGGACACCGACGGCACCGTCACCCCGCACGATCTCGGCATGAGCTGGGCGGTGTCGAAGAAGAAGCCCGACTTCATCGGCAAGCGCTCCTACGCCCGCGCCGACACCGTCCGCCCGGACCGCAAGCACCTCGTGGGCCTGCTCCCCGAGGATCCTGCCGCCTTTCTCCCCGAAGGCACGCACCTGGTCGCCGGCGGCGTGCTGCCGGAGCCGCCGGTGCCGACGCTCGGCCACGTCACCTCCAGCTACCGCAGCGCGGCACTCGGCCGGACCTTCGCCCTCGCCCTGATCAAGGGCGGCCGGGACCGTATCGGCGAACGCCTCTACGCGCCCGTGGGCGACCGACTGCTCCCGGTGACCGTCGCCAGCCCCGTCCTCTACGACCCTGAGGGAGCCCGTCGCGATGGCTGACACCGCCCTGACCGCACATCCCAGCAGCCCCCTGGCGCACGCAGCACAACGCCTGGCGGCCGCGACACGCTCCTCGGCAGGCGCGCTCCGGCTGGCCGAACTCCCCTTCCTGGCCCAGGTCAACGTCCGCCTCGACGCCAAGGGAGCCGCAGCGGACGCCGTCGCACTCGCCCTGGGATTCCAACTGCCCCTGGAACCCAACACCGTCGTACGTGCCGGCGATCTGACCGCCTTGTGGCTCGGTCCCGACGAATGGCTGGTGGTGGGCCCGCCCGGCACCCAACCCGACCTGGAGAGCCGGATCCGTACGGCGGCCGGAGACGAACCCGTCTCCGTCACCGACGTCTCCGCACAGCGGACCACCGTCCTCGTCTCGGGCCCCCGCTCCCGCGACCTGCTGTCCCACGGCTGCCCCCTGGATCTACACCCACGCGCCTTCGGTCCCGGCCGGTGCGCCCAGACGACACTGGCTCGCACCCAGGTCGTCCTGGTCGCCCGCGACGAACCCAGGGCCGGTTTCTGGGTGCTGGTGCGCTCGTCCTTCGCCGGCTATCTCACCGACTGGCTGCTGGACGCGGCGGCGGAATACCTCTGACGACCCGGCAGAAGCCGTTCGGCGGGTTCTGCCCGGGCAGGTCAATGCGGCGGACGGGGTGAGTGCGGGCCCCGGAAGGTTTCGTCCGGCGCCCCTTCGGGAACCGGGGGACCCATGACGGACTCCTCCGGTCCGCCCCGGGACGGACGGCCCTCGAACCGCGGACCGCGTTCCCGCTGGCACGACTCGGCCGCCGGACGGCTCTGGCGGCACGGCAGCGAGATGGAGTTGATGCACCGTTCCATGGGTTTCGCCGCACTGGCTCTGGTCACGCTCGCGCCGCTGCTGATCGTCGTCGCCGCGGCCTCACCCTTCCGGCACCGCGGATTCGCCTTCTGGGTGATCGACGGCATGAGCCTTGCGGGACATCCCGCAGACGCCGTGCAGCACCTGTTCGGCGCACCCCGCAAGGTCCTCAGCGCCACCAGCGCCTTCAGTGTCGTCGCCCTGGCGCTGTTCGGCCTCACCTTCGCCTCCAGCGTGCAGACGGGCTATGAGAGGGTCTGGGACCTACCGGCGGGCCGGTGGCACTCCGTGTGGCGACGCGCCGTGTGGCTCGCTGCTCTGACGGCGTATCTGTTCGCCGAGGTGCAGAGCGGCGCGGTGCTCCCGGACGGGATGATCCAGTCCGCCCTCCGCATCACGCTCACCGTGCTGTTCGGCGTGCTCTTCTTCTGGTGGGGCCAGCATTTCCTGCTCGGGAGCCGAGTGTCCTGGCATGCGCTGCTGCCGGGGGCGGTGTCCACCATGCTGGGACTGGTCGGCCTGCGCTGGTTCTCGGCACTGGTGTTCTCCCCGCTCATCGTCAACAACGCGGTCACCTACGGCGCCGTGGGCACCGTCCTGGTCGTGCAGTCCTGGCTCATCGGGGTCGGTTTCGTCGTGTTCGGAGGCCCCCTGCTGGGCCGCCACATCCATCACGCACACGCCGAGCGGCGGCCCCGGTGAGCCAGGCGGCACACAGCGTGGATCACCCGGCCTCGGTGAGCCAGGCGGCACACGGCCTGGATCACCCGGTGACCGGCGCGGCTCAGAGGCGGCAGCTGATCTCCATGCCGCCTTCGACGGGTAAGGCCACGTCTACCGCGCGCCGCGACCGACGAGCCGATCGGCCGCGAATTCACCGACGCGCTCGTCGACGCCTTGCTCCGCCGTCATGGACTGCCCACGCGAGCGAAGTCCCGACCGTGCCAGGACCGCGGACTTCCTCGGCACAACGACCGAAAAACACCCTTTGAACGGGCGGGACGGCCACCGCCTCATCGGGGCTGCGGAATGCGGTGGTGCAGGAACAGCGACACGGCCACGCCGAGTGCCGCCACGATCCCGGCGAACAACACCGCCCAGGAGCCCGCGAACGTACAGGCCAGGATCGCGACCGCGGTCAGCGGCAGGACGGCCTGCTGCCGGACTGACGGTTTGTAGTGGCGTGCGTGCAGGAGCCAGGTGAAGAAGACGAATCCTGCCGTGGGGACGGTGACCGCTGCGGCGGCGCTCATGGTGCTGATGTGGGCCTCGCCGACCATCTGCTCGATCGCCACCTCGAGTCCGGCGCCGATGGCGGCCGCCATGGAGAAGACGAGGTAGTGCCCGTATCCCCACAGGAAGGCATGTCTGCCGGCACGCAGGTGCTCGTGGATGGGGACGACGAAGTAGATCCAGTAGGCGGCGAAGACGATCAGCAGTCCCCCTGCCGCGATCGGCAGCAGATCCGTCGAACCACCCCGGTCCACCGCCCTCTGCACGGCCACGGTCGCGGCGGCGACCGTCTCGCCCAGGACGATCAGGGTGAACAGCCCGTACCGTTCGGCAATGTGGTGGGGATGCCAGGGAGTGGCACGGTGCCGCTCGGCCACCACGGGCACGGTGAGTTCCGCGGCAGCGAGCAGAACGAACACCCACACCTTTACGTCACTGTGCGGCAGGAACCCGAACGCCACCCAGCCGATCTGCACGAGCACGACGCCGACGGCATACCACAAGGCGGTCGTTCGGGCGTCGCCCCGCTCACTGCGGGCCGCTCTGAGCCACTGGCTGGTCAGGGCCAGCCGCATCACCACGTATCCGACCACGACGATGGAGAACTCCGTGCGATCGAAGGCGCGCGGTACCCCCGCGGCCAGGATGAGCACGCCCGCGATCTGCACCAACGTGGTGAGCCGGTAGGCGACATCGTCCGTGTCGTACGCGGAGGCGAACCATGTGAAGTTCATCCAGGCCCACCAGATGGCAAAAAAGATCATGGCGTAGCCGGCCACGCCCTGACCGACATGCCCCTCCGCCACGGCGTGCACCAGCCTGCCACCGGCCTGCGCGACAGCCACCACGAAACACAGGTCGAACAAGAGCTCCAACGGTGTGGCGACGCGGTGCGGCTCCTTGGGGTCGCGTCTGACCATGGTCCGCAGCAAGGGCATCGCCGGAACCCTGCCTCCCGTCGGGCCTTCGGCGCGTCCGCTCACGGTCCCTGCTCCTTTCCCGACCCCGGCCCGGCACGTAGGCCGCCGGCCCGAGGCCACGGCCGGACCCGCCGGGGCGACCAGGAACGGTGCCGTGCTGATGCCTGTCTGTGCCCGTGGTGATGGTGGTGGCCACCTGCCTGCATTCGATCATCATCCACGACGCTCAGGCCACTGTTTCGGCCGGGGATCCCGGGTCCGGAGGTGGCGGGCCCCAGCCTCCGGGCGTCAGACGGCGTCGAGCTCGTCCAACTCCTCGGTGGTGAGTTCGAGTTCGGAGGCTGCCACCGAGTCGCGGATGGTCTCCGGGCGACTGGCGCCGGGGATCGGAACGACCACCGGGGACTTGGCGAGCATCCAGGCCAGGCAGACCTGCTGCGGGCTGACCCCGTGGGCCTCGGCGACCCGCGCGAACGGTGCGTACGCCGAGCCCAGTTCACGCGCCCGGGAGATGCCGCCCAAGGGGCTCCACGGCAGGAAGGCGATGCCGAGCTCGTCGCACAGCCGAAGCTCCGGCTCGCTGGAGCGGAAGGCAGGCGAGAACTGGTTCTGCACGGAGACCAGACGGCCGCCGAGGATCTCACCGGCCTGGCGGATCTGGTCCGGGTCGGCATTCGAGATGCCCGCCATGCGGATCTTCCCCTCGTCGAGGAGGTCCCGCAGCGCCCCGACGGACTCCGCGTAGGGGACCTTGGGGTCGGGGCGGTGGAACTGATACAGACCGATGGCCTCCACGCCGAGGCGGCGCAGGGAGGCTTCGCAGGCCTCCTTGATGTGCTCGGGCGTGCCGTCCAGCGTCCAGCTGCCGTCGCCGGGACGCAGATGGCCGCCCTTCGTGGCGACGAGGACTTCCGTGCCCCGGTCGTGGGAGGCAAGGGCCTTGGCGATCAGGGTCTCGTTGTGGCCGACTTCGTCGGCGTCCCGGTGATAGGCGTCCGCGGTGTCGATCAGCGTGACGCCCGCGTCGAGCGCTGCGTGGATGGTGGCGAGGGAACGTGCCTCTTCCGGCCGCCCCTCGATCGACATGGGCATACCGCCCAGGCCGATCGCGCTGACCTCGACGTCACCGATACGGCGGGTGTGCATGGGCTCGTGCCCCTTTCGGCTGTAACACAGAATCCGGTGCCCGGCCGCCCTGCGCCGGGGAAGGTGCCCACGACGATGCCGGCCTGCACACCAGCCTGTCTGTCCTGCCATCAGAGGTCCAATAGAAGAATGCGAACGCTTTCAGTAGCAGGTCAGCTGAATGGGACGAGAGGCGGACGTTCGGCGGGAAGTGCCGTGCACAGTGCCGTCCGGCGGCTCGCCGTGGGGCGTTGTGACGCCGTCGGCGCCCACCGACCGGTGACCGGATCCACAGCGCCGCTACGTACGTCCGACGCAGCGGAGGGCAGGTGAACGGGGGCGGATCGATGATGCAGAGCACGATGAGGCGAGGAGGAGCCCATGGTTACACATCGTGAGGCAACCATTCACTCGTTCGATTCGTATAACTCCGTGGAAGTACAGCGCGCGGGCATGCGGCAGCAACGCCGGAGCGTGACCATCCGCTTGCCTGAGGAAGCACCGAACAAGGAGAGACGATGCGGCCGTTCGCACTCAACTATGCTCGCCGTGCCGAAGATTCGGACGTCAGCGCTCCGTACAGCTACGACTCCAGACTGCAGTTGAACGTGCTCGCTGACGGACGTATCGCCGCCGACGAATACGCAGTGTTGCGAGAATGGGGCGCCACGACCTCCACAGCGGGCTCGAAGACCCACTTCGACGACTGAATACGGACCGTCGACGATGACCGTGCTGATCCTCACCTGTGAACAGGATGTGACGGCGGACATGGTGGTGGCCGAGTTGAGCGGAGCCGGTGTCCCGGTGGTCCGGCTCGACCCCGCGGACCTTCCCGGCGGTGTCGCTCTCTCCGGCGAGTACGCGCACGGCTCCTTTCACGGACATCTGTGCGCCGGCGGCCGCCTGGTGAGCACGAGCGGGCTGCGGTCCATATGGGTACGCAGGCCCGGAGTTCCGGCCGCGCGGGTCGCCGAGCCTTCGGCCTGGCTGACCGAGGAGTCCTCGCAGGCCCTGTACGGGATGCTGCACGCCACCGGCGCGCGCTGGATGAACCGCCCCGACGCGGCCCGCCGGGCCCGTCAGAAGCCCTGGCAGCTCCGTCTCGCCCAGCGCGCCGGACTCGCCGTACCGGCCACCTTGATCACGACCTTTCCGCAGGCCGCCCGGGACTTCGCCGATCGCTTCCCCGATCTCGTGGTCAAGCCCGTCTCCGGCACACACCCACAGGACCCACCCCAGGCCGTGCCCACGAGCCGCATCGCCCCGGACGCCGACTTCACCGCCGTCGCATTCGGTCCGACGCTGCTGCAACGGCGGATCGCCAAGCGCGCCGACATCCGCCTCACCGCCGTCGGCGACCGGCTCCTGGCTGCACGCAAACCGGCCGCCCCGGACGACGACCACGTCGATGTCCGATTCGCCCCGTCCACCGACCCATGGCAACCCGTCGACGTACCGCCGCGCATCGCCACATCCGTGCACGACTATCTGCGCCAGGCAGAACTGGCCTACGGTGCCTTCGACTTCGTGGAGGACGCCGACGGGATCTGGTGGTTCCTGGAGTGCAACCAGTCGGGCCAGTTCGGGTTCGTGGAGCTGGACACGGGCCAGCCGATCGCCCGCACCCTCGCAAAGTGGCTGGCGCGTCAGGAGCCGGAACCGGAGGAACCGGGCCCCATCGGCTCCCTTCGCGTGACTCCCTGAGCGAGAGCGCGGACGGGGCGACTCGCCTCGGCGGCCGTACGACCACCGTCACCGTGGACACGCTGCACCCGACGGTGTGGTGTGGCGCGCGATTCGACGAAGAAGACCAGGATCTCATCGTGGCGGGGTCGCGCGGGCCGCATCGCCGCGCCGTGCTCGACGTCTCCTCATCCGGCAACGCACCATCTCCTTTGTAGGCAGGTGTCTTCCACGCCAACCGGCGGGACACGGCTGAACATGGTGGGGACCACTGACGCCGCCGACGAGCTCAGGACCCCCGACGTCGGCCGACCGTCGACGCCGGGCGTGTGCGCGGGCGGAACCAGGGGTGTCGTGGCG
Organism: Streptomyces sp. NPDC022910; assembly: GCF_055561075.1. Lineage (NCBI taxonomy): Bacteria > Bacillati > Actinomycetota > Actinomycetes > Kitasatosporales > Streptomycetaceae > Streptomyces > Streptomyces sp. NPDC022910. Next base: position 22,604 of record NZ_JBVHHL010000019.1, on the reverse strand, counting down.
GAGCGGCGTCCACGCCTTCGCGGGGATGTGACAGCGGCGATCCCGAGAGCCGCCATGGTGCCTTGAATTCAGGTGAATGAGCGGCCAGTTGGCAGATCGTCAGGCCGGTTCGGCCGTCATGAGCGGCGGGCAGTACGGAAGTCGCCCTTGAGTCCCAGGAAGGCCGCAACCGCCTCCGTGAATGCCTCCGGTGCGGCGTTGTGGATGAGGTGCCCGACCGGGATGGTGACCAACCGTCCGCCGAGGATGCGCTGGGCCAACTCGGCGACACCGGCCTGGGGCACATGGCTGTGGGGGCCACCGGCGAGGACGAGGGTCTCGGCGGTGATCCGGCTGAGCCGCTCCAGCCACGCGGGATCCGGCGTGTCGATCTGCCTCCTGACGGCCAACACCATGCCCCAGTCGAAAGGCAACTCGCCGTCGGGCTTGGTCGGAGTGGTCGGCTCTCGAGGACGTGGAACCGAAACATCCTCCAGGACGAGCCGGGCCACTCGCTGTGGGCGTTCCGACGCGAGCAGGTAGGCCACGACGCCGCCCATGGAGTGCCCCACCAGGTCCACCCGGCCGAGTCCGAGCTCGTCCAGAAAGCGGAGCACATCCGCCTGCATGAGTTCGAGCGAGTAGTCCACCGACCGACCGCTCCGGCCGTGACCGCGGAGATCGAGGGCGTAGACCCGTCGGCTTTGCGCGAGGAAAGGCGCCACCACGTCCCAGTCGGCGGCGTCCTCCCCCAGGGCGTGCAACAGGACGAGCGGCGACGCAGACGACGGGCCCGACACTCGATAGGCCAGCCGGATCCCTCCCACGTCGACCGAGCGGTGATCAGTCATGTCCGGAGGCTAGCAAACCCGGCCCGGCGGACCGGCTGTTCATCGACGGCCGAACGCCGGGGGCTCATGCGGCGTCGCGCCGGCGGGCGTCCTCGCGCAGCCGGTGCCGCCCGGCCGTTCAACGGCAGGACCAGGAGCGCGGCACGAGCATCGCGCTCGCCGCCCAGGTCCTGCCATCGCCCGCCCGAAGGGCGCACCAGACGGCGCCGGCAGGCGGGAAGTTCGACGACAGGGCCGGCTAGCGGTCCACGGCCGACATCCCGGCCTCGTCGTAGCGCTGTCCGGCCGCCTCGGGGAGCTCGGCGTCGATGCGCGCGAGATCGTCCTTGGTCAGTTCGACGTCGACCGCGGCAACGTTCTGCTCAAGGTAGGTGCGGCGCTTGGTGCCCGGAATCGGGACCAGGTCCTGGCCCTGCGCCAGTACCCAGGCGATCGCGAGCTGCGCCGGCGTGACGCCCTTCTCCGCGGCGATTTCCTTCACCTTCTCCGCGAGCCTGAGGTTCGCCTTGAGGTTCTCACCGGTGAAGCGCGGGCCGGTGCGCCGGAAGTCGCCCTCGTCGAGCTCGTCCGGAGAGGCGAACCGGCCCGCGAGGAAGCCGCGTCCCAGCGGCGAATAGGGAACGAACCCGATCCCGAGCTCGTGGCACGTGGGCAGCACTTCGGCCTCCGGGTCGCGCGTCCACAGCGAGTACTCGGTCTGCACCGCCGTGATCGGATGGACGGCGTTCGCGCGGCGGAGCGTCTCCGCCGACGCCTCGCTGAGACCGATGTGTCGCACCTTGCCCTCCCCGACCAGCTCCGCCAGCGCCCCCACGGTCTCCTCGATCGGCACGGCGGGATCGACACGGTGCTGGTAGTAGAGGTCCACGTAGTCGGTCCCGAGCCGCTTGAGCGAGCCGTGGATCGAACTGCGTACGTGCTCCGCCGAGCCGTCCTGCCGCCCGACGGTGCTCATGTCCCCCGGAACGGCGTTGTCCATCCGGTAGTTGAACTTCGTAGCGATCACGTACTCGTCACGGTGCCCCTTGATCGCGCGGCCGATCAGCATCTCGTTCGTGAGCGGGCCGTACATCTGGGCGGTGTCGAGGAAGTTGACACCCAGCTCAAGGGCGCGCTGGATGGTCTTGATGCCCTCCCCCTCATCGGCGGAGCCGTAAAAGGCGGACATCCCCATGCAGCCGAGACCGATGGCCGAAACCTCCAGATCCCGCAGCGTGCGCTGCTTCATGTTCCTTCCAGCCTTCCTTGCGGTCGCATTCTTCCGTTCGATGGGCTCGGAGCCCGCCTCACCGCATTGAAACCCGGCGGGCCCTTTTCAGCTCCATGGAGCAACGGATCCCGTGAATCGGCATCCCGGCGGCCGAGCCGCGGCGATGCACGATGCGCCCGCGCCGCGTGGTCGGTGCGGACACGATGTGAACGCTACGACTTCGCGTGCGCTCGAAGTCAAGGGACCCCGCGGAGCACCCGTCCTCTACGCCACGCCTGGCACAGCAGCCACTCGGACGGACCATCGAAGAACCGCTTGGTCCGGCGCGGGTCGGCATGCGGATTTCGCTGCCTGAAGCGTGTGTCGGCCCTGCGCGGGGCGGAAAGGCCGCCGGGCGATCTTCAGCCCGGTCCCACACGCTGGTCGCGGGGCCCGCCCAAGCCGGGCATCCGTTCCGCGGGGCATCGCCCCACCCCGCCGTCCCAGGACGCCACACAAGGAAGTACGGCAAATGACAGTGACGACGCACGCGCTCATCCCGGCACTACAAGACGCCCGGGATGCCCACGCCGCGGTCATCGACAGGTTCCGGGCGGACATGGCCGTCACCCCCGTCGGTCCGCACCGCCGCGCCGTGGAAGACCACCTCGCCGACGCCCTGCGCTACATAGCCCGCATCGACGACCACGTACGTGCCATCCGCCCTCGCCACCTGCTGTGCGACACCACCGCACTCGTCCGCACTCTCGTGTCAGGCGCCGTCCGCGCGGCGCGCATACCTCTGGAGGCCGGTGCGGTGATCGCTGACGGCGTCCTGTACGGCGGGCGTCCGGCCACCGGGCGCCGGCTGCTGAAGACCATCGAGGGCGAGTACGCGGCCGCCGCCCAGGCGCTGGCGGCCTGCCGGGTCGGGGAGAGCATCGCCGCCCTCGCCGACGACGAGAAGGCCATGGACCTGCTGGGCGCACTGCGCCACCGGGACGAGCAGCTTCTGGAGACGCTCGAGAACAGCCTCGAACACCTGTCCCAAGCCCTCGTCGTTGCGACGGCCGACCGCGCCCCCACCTCAGCGGTGCACCTGACCGGAGTACGACGTGATCAGCTCTGGCCGGACAACCGCTCGCATACGGAGAGCCGCCTCGGCCCCCGCCCGACGGCCGGCGGACCACAAGCAGTGGCGCCGGCCGCATGGCCGGGCCCGATGGCAGACTCCAAGCACCGCATGGGGACCACTGGCTGACCCGGCAGGCGGCGTTCGCGCCCACGGCTCCGGCACGAACGAACTTCCCGCCGTTCTCGGACCGGCGGACGACCGGCACGACACCCACGATCATGAAAAGGCAGGGGTCACCATGGCCGGCAGCACCGAGACCGCACGGCGAGCGTGTGCGGGGCCCGGCCTCCGGTGTATCTGCGCAACACACGCGCCGCCCTGGAGGAGCCGCCGGGGAGACGCACGACATTCCGCAGGCGGTGGCCCAGGGACCCGCCGACGGGCGGTGGGACGTCCACGAGGCAGGCGCGCGGCACGAGCGGGCCTGCGCTGCAACGCCTGGTCGACCAGGCCCGCGGCACGCTCGGCTGGAGCAGGGAGAGGCTGCGCGTCAACCAGCGCCGCCGCTCGTGTGCGACCGGGCCGGGAAAGGACACGATCCCGATCAGATGGCAACGTACGGCACACTGCTGGCCCAAGCCCACCGCCTCTGCGAACAAGAGGCCGCCGCAGCCCCCTCAGGATCGCGGTGTCGCGATGACGCGGGGGCGCGGACGACGGCGAGATGGCGGTCGTCGAGGCTTTGGTGCGCTCAGCTCTTCCTGCGGCGGAACGCCAGCCACACAACCGCGACACCCGCAGCGGCCGACAGCATCATCGTGCGGTTGCCGCGTATCGCCTGGGCTCCCCCGGCCGCCTTCCGGCGTACCGGTTCGGCCGTCTTGTGCTGCAGCATGCGCCCGGCCCGCCCTGCCTTGGCCCAGGCCTGGTCGGCGGCCTCAACGGTCTTGTCCCTCACCGACTCGGGCAGCTTCTCCTGCACCCGGTGGACCGCCTCGGCGGTCCTGGCCCTCAGCTCTTCGGCCTTGACGCCGGCCTGCGACCTGACGTCCGCCACCGCCTCCCGGGCCCGCGCCCTCACATCCGCCTTGCCGACCAGCGCCGCGACCGTCCGGCCGAGCTCCTCGCGGGTCTGCTCGACCTGCTTCGCCAACTCCTGGGGGCTGGTGGCGGCTTGCTCACTCTGCGATGACTTGCTCATCGATGTGCACTCTCCTTGATCTCGGCAACGTCGGCCTTGACGCTGTCGATCGTCTGCTCTGGGGTGGGCGGTGCGGCCCGGCTGATCTGCTTCCTCCCGATCAGCCCCATGACCGCGGTGATCGCGGCCAACAGCGCCGTCATGACCAGTGCGGCCGTCCACACGGGCAGCACCACCGCCAGAGCGGCGATCGCGGTGGCCACCAGGGCCTGCAGCGTGAGCATGCCCACCACTCCGGCACCGCCGAAGAGCCCGCCGCCCCTGGCATAGCGCCCGCCCTTCTCCTTCATCTCCGCCTGCGCCAGCTTCAGTTCGCCGCGCATCAGCGTCGTCAGCTGTTGCACGGCCTGCTGCACCAGCTCACTCACCGGCTCCGTTTCCGAGCCGCGCCTACCGTGGCTCGGTACGGCGGAGTACGGCTTCACGTCCGACATGAACCATGGCCTCCCGTCTCTTGCCAGCGCCGATACCTCGCACCTGGCCGTCCGGTGAGGGCTCGGGTACCCAGAAGGGTCGCGTCGGATCCTGCGCGTGGGCGCACCGATTCGCCGGTACTTTTGGGGTACAAGTGGTGCATCCCCTGACACAGTCGTAGCGTCGTGACGGAAACAATCAGGCGCGGGCGCATGGGTCCGGAGTCAGGCGGCCGGGAGCGGATATGCCGAAACACACAGTCAGTACAGCGGTCACCCTCTGTGCCGCCGCAGCGCTCGTGGCGGCCATGGGTACGGCCTCCGCCTCCCCGACGGCGGCACCGCCGGGCGGGCACGCCGTGGAACAGGACCCCGGACGGCCCGTGCTTGTCGACTGTTTGTGGCACCCGCAAGTGCACCCCGGCGATTTCATGATCGCCTGCGGCGACGGCAACAGCCGACTCGCCTCACTCCATTGGTCGCACTGGGGCCCGAACTCGGCGGAGGCCAAGGGCTTCAACATGGTGAACGACTGCAAGCCGTACTGTGCAGCGGGCAAGTTCCATTCGTACCCGGTCATCGTGCGGCTCGACCACCCCGAGCCCTGGAAGAAGCACCCACAGATGCAGCACTACACCCAGATGAGTCTCGTCTACACCAACGGCAGGCCGGAGGGCTTCGGACAAGCGGTGACCTATCCGCTGTGGGACTGAGTGGATGCAGCGTTTCTACGCGGATGCCACGGGGCATCTGCCGTTCGATGCGCCGGAGATCCTCGCCGGGGAGGACATCGCCGGCGCTCCGACGACCCCGCAGCGGGAGCTGACCGGCGAACCGCTGGCGGGCAAGGTCCGCACCGGCGACCCGAGGTGCTGCCGGAAGCAGTCGACTGCCTGGTCGGCGTTCTGCGTGGTCTCGCGGCCGCCCACGACGTCGGCGAGGTGAAGCGGCTGCCCGTCCTGGACGGGGAAAGCCCACTGTGCGAGGGGCAGACCTCCTTCGGCTCCGCCCTGACAGACCTCGTCGACCGGCGTGTCGGCCGCTGGGAGGACCTGCTGCTGTGTCGGGCCGCCGACGCGATGGCCAGGTGTGACCCCCTCGCGGCCCCACTTCGCCTGGTGCACGTCCGTACTGAACGACCCCACCGTCATCGAGGCCCTGGTCCGGTGACGTCCCTGTACGCCGACCTACTCGCCCCTCGACGGAGGCGCCGTGAAATTCGGAATCGCGACCTTCATCACCGACCAGGGCATCCGCCCGGTCCCGCTCGGCAAGGCGCTGGAGGAGCGAGCTTTCGACTCGCTGTTCATCGCCGAGCACTCGCACATCCCGGTGGACCGCCGAACCCCGTATCCGGGCGGCGGTGAGCTGCCGGAGATCTACTACCGCACTCTCGATCCCTTCGTCGCCCTGAGTGCGATCAGCGCGGTGACCGAGCGGCTGCTGCTGGCCACCGGAATCGCGCTGATTCCGCAGCGCGACCCGATCATCACGGCCAAGGAGGTGGCCTCACTCGATCTGATCTCGGACGGCCGTGCGATCTTCGGCGTGGGCGTCGGCTGGAACCGTGAGGAGATGAGGAACCACGGCGCTGACCCCTCGACCCGCGGCCGGCTCACCGACGAGCGTCTGCGTGCCATCCGAGAGTTGTGGACCACGGAGAAGGCCGAGTTCCATGGCGAGTTCGTGAACTTCGGCCCCGTCTTCTCCTGGCCCAAGCCCGTCCAGCGACCGCATCCGCCGATCTACGTCGGTGGGGGCGAGGGCGCGTTCCCCCGAGTGGTGCAGCTGGGTGACGCCTGGCTGGCCAACAGCGTGCCCCCGGACAAGCTGGGTCCGCAGATCGAGCGGCTGCGTTCCCTTGCCGGCCGGGACGTTGCGGTGACGGTGTACGCGGTTCCCGGCGACCCCGAGCGGATCGATGGCTATATCGCTCTGGGAGTCGAGCGGCTGCTGTTCTACCTGCCGACGAAGCCCGAGCGCGAGACGCTGGAGAAACTCGATCAGCTGGCCGAAGTGGCCGCCCGCTACCGCTGAGGCGACGGCCGCGGCGCCGCGGCCATGCCGGGCGCCCCGGGCTGGGGAGACTCCGATGTTTGCGTTCCGCGCCGAGGATCACCCGAGGTGGTGACACCGAAGTCGGACACGACTGGAGTGAGCGACGGTGGCTGGAGAGCAGAAGGCCAAGGCGAAGATGGAACAGGCCAAGGGAAAGGCCAAGGAGGCGGTCGGCCGCGCGGTGGGCAACGAGAGGATGGTCGCCGAAGGCCGGGCCAAGAAGTCGAAGGGTGACGCGCGCCAGGCGAAGGAAAAGACCAAGGACGTCTTCAAGGACTGACGAGCGAGACACCTCCAGCGGGGTCACCGTTCGGTGAACGGTGACCCCGCTGCTTGGTGCGAAGCCGGACGCGCTGCACTGCCTGACCACCGAGTCGCTCCGCCGCGCCCGTGACTCCGCCCAACTTGCGGCGCTGCCCGCCGAGGTAAGGCTGCACGGATCAGGCACCGGGCGGAGCGCGTGAGCTGACAGCCCAGGAGCGGGCGGGCCGCCGGGTCACGCCCGTGGGTCAGAACCCCTGCCGGAAAGTGCTCCACGGTCAGTCCGGCGATCAACCCGCGGTGTCCGGGTCGGCGACCGGGGTCTGCTCGCCTGCGGAGTAGGGCAGCATCAACAGGCCCTTCGCGCCGGGGCCGGAGCCCGTCCGCGCAGCAGGGCGCCGTCGCCGATCGGACGATCAGGAGACGTGGCGGAGCGTAGCGGCCGGGCCGATCACGCCGGGGCCGAACCTGTCACGGATGCGGTCGCTGACCTCTTCGGCGAGCAGCCGGGCCTCGCGGGCCCCGTCCAGGCTGATCTGCCGGGCGACCTGGTCGGCGGCCATCAGGTCCTCGGCCTTCAGCGCGATCCCGGTCAGCCTGCCTCGCTGCAGACCCGCGGCATCCATCAACCGGTACGCCAGGGTGCGCAGATCGTCGTCGTGTGCGGAGGCCTCCGGAAGGCGGCGGGTCCTGTCCCAGCGACCGCCCCCGGCGAACCGCAGCGTCAGCGTGAGGCCTCGGGCCGCCTGGCCACGGTGGCGCAGCAGATGTCCGAGCTGGACCACCAGTTCCAGCAGGGCCGCTCGGACTTCGGCGCCGTCAAGGGTGTGCCGGGCAAAGGTGCAGTTCACGGTGGCGGAGGGGGGAAGGGCACGGGGAATCACCGGGCGTGGGTCGATGCCGCGGGCCCGTTCGGCCGCCAGACGGCCGCTCCTGCCGCCCAGCAGGCGTTGCACCGTGGCCAGGGGCACGGCGGCGAGCAGTCCGACACAGTGGATGCCGGAGTCCCGCAGGACCTTGGCCTGGCGGGGACCGATACCGTGGAGGGCTTCCACGGGCAGCGGTCCCAGCCACTCGGCGACATCGGCGGGGTCGACGGCGAGGACGCCTCCGGGCGGGTGGATCCGGCCGGAGGCGGTGGCCGCCACGGTGATCGACGGGCCGATCCCGACGCGCACGTCCACACCGAGGCGGGAGATCGTACGCACCCGCAGCACCTCTCCCAGCCTCCGGGCGTCGGCGCCGTGATAGCGCAGTGCCCCTTTCAGCTCCACCAGAGCCGCGGACGGCGGCAGGGCCTGGACGACCGGGGAGAGCTCGGCAAGCTGCTCCAGGACCTGCCGGTAGATCTCCTCCGGCAGGCGGTCGGGGCAGCGCACATGCATCACCGTCGACACGTCGCGTGCCGTCGCGCCCGCGGTCATGACACCCACCTCCCACACACCACCCTATCGAACGATAATTCGAACACGCGAGGACCGTCTGGTGGGCCAGCGCACAACACCCGGGCCACCGTCGCCGAGGCCGGGAGCACGCCTGGCTGGTCGACCGCCCGAACACGCTCATCAAGATCCCGGCCACCAAGGCGGGCCTCCCGGCGATCACCGAGAGGATCGACGAGTTCGGCACTCGCGAGGCGAAGGCCGAGGGCGTGACTGAGCGTTTTCGTCGGGCAGTGAGCGGTCTGGTTGGCCGCAGTCAGCTCTGAACATGGCCGCAGGTCCGCATCTGGACACCGGGGTGGGCCTCGGCGCCACAGTGCACGGCGACCTCCAGGCCGCGGTAGAGCCGGTCGGCGGCGTCCTGCACCTGACCGTTGCGGAACACAGCGCCGCACCGTCGCCGACCAGGGCACGGGCCGGCTCGTACGAGACAAGATCTACGGCACCCGGGCCGTCCACTCCGGCGAGGAGAACTTGGTGGCGGCCAGTTCCTCGGCACGCTCGAGCTCCTGCCCGGTGACATGGCCGGCGGAGAGGCCGTAGCGCGCCCGGAATGAACGGATCATACGATCGATGACGGCCTCCCGGGAGAGACCGGTCTGCCGCCGCAACGGGTCGACACGCTTCTTGGCACTGCGGATGCCCTTGTCTGACAGCTTCTCCCGGCCGATGCGGAGCACCTCGAGCATCTTGTCGGCGTCGATGTCGTAGGACATGGTCACGTGGTGGAGCACCGCGCCCGAACCGTCGGGGCCCACCACGCGCTTCTGTGCGGCTCCGGCGATCTTGCCGGCGTCGGTGGCGATGTCGTTGAGGGGCTGGTACCAGGCCTTGATGCCCATGTCGTCGAGGGCGCCCAGCACCCAGTCGTCGAGGTAGGCGTAGGAGTCGGCGAACGACAGGCCGGACACCAGGGAGGCCGGGACGGAGAGCGAGTACGTGATGGTGTTCCCGGGTTCCACGAACATGGCCCCTCCGCCCGAGATGCGCCTGACCACGGTCATGCCGTGGCGTTGTGCGGCTTCGGCGTCGACCTCGTTGCTCAGGGACTGGAAGCTGCCGATGACGACGGCGGGTGCACCCCACTCCCAGACCCGGAGCGTCGGCGGACGGTGCCCCGCGGCGACCTCCGCGGTGAGGACCTCGTCGAGCGCCATGTGCAGGGCGGGAGGCTGAGGCCGCTCGTGGATGAGCTGCCAGTCGTAGTCGGTCCAGTCCGTCGCCTGGGCGAGAGCACGGCGTACGGCGATGGCGACGCCCTCCGGAGTGAGGCCGTACATGACGGTTCCCTCGGGGAGCCCTGCCTCGATCCGCAGGGCGAGCTCGGCGGCCTCCGTGGCGACCGGAGTGCCTTCGAGAGCCCGGTTCACGGCGAGGAGCGCCTCGTCCGGCTCGAGGAAGAAGTCCCCGGCGACGCGGACGTTGCGCAGTACGCCGTCGTGGTCGTCGAGATCGACCACGACCAGCTTGCCCCCGGGCACCTTGTACTCGCCGTGCATGCTGATCCACCTTGATCATTCGTGTGACGCTGTCACGGTAACGCCTGCCGCTGCGCCTGCTGTTCCGCGTCGGGTCCCGGTTGTGGGGCACATCTCCCAGACGATCCGCCGGTTGGAGAGCGGCAAGGCCCCGGTCGGTGGTGACACCGGCCGGGGCCGAACAGCGGCGTGTGATCGCGGGGCGGGTCACCCGCCCGGCGGAAGGCTCCGCATGAGTGCGTACCGAAGCCTGCGCTGTTGCGCTCGGACGGTCAGCCCTGGCGCGCCTTGAAGCGGGGGTTCTTCTTGTTGACGACGAACGTCACACCCCTGCGGCGCACCACCTGGGCCCCGGGCTTGGACTTCAGTGAGCGCAGCGAGTTGCGCACCTTCATGCCTGTCTCCTCCTTCTGCTCGGGCTACCCGGTCGTGGTCAGCCGCGGGCCGATGCCGCGCGGCCGTAACGCCGCTCGAAACGCTCCACCCGGCCCGCGGTGTCCACGACCCGCGAGGTTCCGGTGTAGAAGGGGTGGCTGGCCGACGAGATCTCGACGTCGACCAGCGGGTAGTTGTTGCCGTCCTCCCACTCGATCGTCCGGGTCGAGTGGGCGGTCGAACGGGTCAGAAAAGCGAAGTCCGCGGCGCGGTCGCGAAAGACGACCGGGCGGGAGACGGGGTGAATACCGGGCCTCATGGGGTTTCCCTCCTCATGGCCGTCCGCCGGGTGGCGGACGGCTTGGTTCAGCGTTCCTCGCGGAAGGGGACGTGCTTGCCGACCACCGGGTCGTACTTGCGCAGGACCAGCCGGTCCGGATCGTTGAGACGGTTCTTGCGCGTCACATAGGTGACGCCGGTCCCTGCCGTCGACTTCAGTCTGACGACGGGACGCACTGTGGTGCGTGCCATGAGGTCCTCCTTTTCGCCGACATCCCGCGGGGGAGCTTGACCCGCTCATGTCAGTCACACGGTCAACAACGGATCCCGTCACCGCATTCCCGACGCGTCGCGGGGAACCGCCACGCCTTGCACTCATCCACGCGCCGCGCCCGACAGCAGCCCCCGCCGGATACCGGCCGGGGCTACGCAACGAGAGGTGTGGTCGTGAAGGGCGGTCGCCTACGCGGCGAGGTGCTCCATGAGGCTTCAGCCGAACGATCGTCCTCATGGGCTATGGGTGAGGCCCGGGGACACTGTCCCCTTCACCACCACGGCTCGTTCAACCAGACGGACCCCGCAGACATTCCCGCTCATACGACGGGCTGTCACGGTGCCGGCGGGAGCTGGAAATGGCGCAGCTCGTCGGGTACCGGACTCGCGGGCCGGAACATGGGTGCTGCTTCACCGTCCGCAGCCGTCGCCGGCGCGTCCGTGAGCCTCATGCGCTCGCGCAATCGGCCATAGAAGTTGGCGGGGCTGAGCCTGACCAGACGCAGGGGCCGCGGTGCAGCGAGCACCCCGATCCAGTCGCCGGGCTCGAGGACGGCGCGTGGCTGCCCGTCGACACTGACCGCGGCGCGCCCCGAGTGGGGCAGCACGCGCAGGGCGATCGGTTCGTCCGCGTTGGCGATCACCGTGCGATTGAATGCCATGTGCGGGGCGACGGGAGTGAAGACCACCGCTCGCATCCGGGGGGAGAGCACCGGGCCCCCCGCGGCGAAACTGTAGGCGGTCGAGCCGGTCGGGGTGGCGAGGATGACGCCGTCGGCCGAGTACGAGGCCAGTAGCCGACCGGCGATGTAGACGCCCACACTGACCTGGCGGTCCCGTGCCAGCTTCTCCACGACGATGTCGTTCAGGGCGGTGACGTCCAGTGCGATCCCCCACGAATCGTCCTCACCCGGATCGGTCTGCGGCTGTGGGGGCGGAAGCGCCGGGCCTCGCCCATAGCACAGGACCTGCTCCATCTGAGCGGGAACCTCGAGCAGCCGCGAGGCCCGCATCGTGAGCGTCATGCGTTCTTCGCACTCGGACTTGCCCGCGTGCACGGCGTCCAGCGCCCGCTCCACGTCGGTGACCGGGGTCTCGGTCAGAAAGCCGACCTTGCCCAGGTCGACGCCCAGCACCCGGATGTCCTTCTGAGCGGCGATGCGCGCTCCGCGCAGGAACGTGCCGTCTCCGCCGAGTGTCACGATGAGATCCGGACTGCCCGCGGCCCGCACTTCCTCACGGGCGCTGTGGCGGCTTCCCTGGCCCTGCCACACGTCGATGTCGACGCAGCCGATGCCGCGCCGCGCACACCACTCACGCACGGTCTCCGCTCCGGCAACCGCTTCCGGACGGCCTCCGTGCACGACGAGTCCCACCCGGCTGATCGGCATGTCATCTCCCAGCCCGCCCTCGCGTGGTAGGGCTTCAAACCATCGTCACAGCTTCTGCGGGCGCCTGCCAGGGATCGGTCGGTGCAGGAGGGGTGCTCGGTGGGAACCGGTGCGGGTGAAGGTTTGGGCTCGTGTGCGGAATCGGCGGCCCAGAAGTAGGAAGCTCGGGCGCAGCAAAGACTTGAGGCGTGTCGACAGGGGGCGCACGTGGAGGTCACTGAGCGCGAGCTGACCGATCCCTGGGAGGGTCTCCGGGGCGCTCCGGCCCGCAGCATCGACGTCGGTGTTCTCGTCCCGGCAGGTTCCCGCGGGGCGCGTCGAAACCAGAGGGCACACATCCTCGCTCAGCAGGGCATGCGGGTTCCTGGCGGCGTTTTTTGCCTCAAAACCGACACCTGGTACTAGGTCTCGTTCACATCGGACCACGTGAGGACGGAATCCCCGCTGGTCCCCGGGAGCACCAGCTCGGCCCAGATCACCTTGCCCTGGGGCGTGTAGCGCGTGCCCCAGCGTTCGGCCATCTGCGACACCAGGAACAGACCACGGCCTCCCTCGTCGGTCGTCGCGGCGTACCGCAGATGCGGTGAGGTGCTGCTGCCGTCGGCCGCCTCGCAGATCAGCATGCGGTCCCGAATCAGCCGGACGTGAATCGGCTCGCAGCCGTAGCGGATGGCGTTGGTGATGAGCTCGCTCAGGATGAGTTCCATGCCGAAGCCGAGCTCGGACAGGCCCCACTCCTCGAGTTTGTCGGACACCGCGACGCGCATACCCGATACGGCGGCCGGATCACGCGGCACGTCCCAGTCGGCGACCCGGTCGGGCGGCAGGGCCCGGGTCCGGGCGACGAGCAGAGCGACGTCGTCCTTGGCCCGCGCGGGCAGCAGCTCGTCCAGCACGGCCTGGCAGGTCTCCTCCGGCGGCCGGTCGGGGTGGCCCGCCAGCGCCTCGCGCAGGAGTTCCATCCCCTCGTCCAGGTCACGCTTGCGGTCCTCGATGAGACCGTCCGTGTAGAGAACGAGCTGGGTGCCCTCTTCGAGGTCCAGTTCGGCCGTCTGAAACGGCATGCCACCGAGGCCGAGCGGCGGTCCGGCCGGCAGGTCGGGGAACCGGACGCTTCCACCGGGGTGGACCAGCGCGGGGGCCAGGTGCCCCGCGCGCGCCATGGCGCAGCGGCGCGTCACAGGGTCATAGATCGCGTACAGGCAGGTGGCGCCGACCACTCCCGCCGCCTCCGCGCTCGACTCGTCCTGGTCGATGCGGCCGACCAGGTCGTCCAGATGGCTCAGCAGTTCATCGGGGGGCAGATCGAGCGTGGAGAAGTTGTGCACCGCGGTCCGTAGTCGTCCCATCGTGGCGGCGGCGTGCAGGCCGTGCCCGACCACGTCGCCGACGGCCAGCGCCACCCGGCTCCCCGGCAGGGGAATCACATCGAACCAGTCTCCGCTGACTCCCGACTGGGCGGGCAGGTAGCGGTAGCCGACCTCGAGGGCGCTCTGCTCGGGCAGGGCTCGCGGCAGCAGGCTGCGCTGGAGGGTGACCGCCAGGGCGTGCTCCCGGGTGTACCTGCGGGCGTTGTCGATGCTGACCGCGGCACGGGCCACCAGCTCCTCCGCGAGCGACAGCTCCTCCTCGTCGAAGGGGTCGTGCCGCTTGGAGCGCCAGAAGTTGGCCATGCCCAGCACCACGCCCCGGGACTTGATCGGGGCGGCGATGAGCGAGTGGATTCCGTAGTCCATGATCGCCTTGGTGCGCTGCGGGTCCTGGGCGTGCCAGCCCGTGGCAGTGGACAGGTCTGTCACCAGCTCGGAGCGGCCGGTGCCGTAGCCGCGCGCCTGAGGCGTGGAAGGGATGAAATTGATCAGGCGACCCTTTTCGTAGAGCGGGTGGTCGTCCCGAATGCCGCACACGGCGGTACGTCGCATGTCCGTTGCCGTGGCGGCCGGCTCCTCTCCGCGCAGCACGGCGTCGGCCAGGTCGACAGTGACGAAGTCGGCGAAGCGGGGGACCGCGACCTGGGCCAGCTCGTCGGCGGTGCGGACCACGTCGAGAGTGGTTCCGATGCACAGTCCCGCGTCGTAGAGCAGTTTGAGCCGCTCACGGGCGACCTCCGCCCTGCCGGACACCGCCTGCAGTTCGGTGGAGTCGCGCAGCGTCACCACCGTTCCCTTGGGTCCTCCGTCGCGATCGGTGGGCCGCTGGTTGACCGCCAGCAGCCGCTCCCCGGCGAAGTGCACCTCGTCGGTGGCCTCCCGGCCGGAGATGAGCAGCGCGGCCGTTTCGGGGTCGAGGGTCGAAAGCTCCGCCACGTGCCGACCCTCGACGTCCGGGGGCAGCTCCAGCAGCCGTCGGGCCTCGTCGTTCGCGAGAAGCAGGCGCCCGTCGTCACCGACGATGAGCACCCCTTCGCGCACGGAGTGCAGCACCGCGTCATGGTGGTCGTACATACGGGTCATCTCGGCCGGGGCCAGACTGTGGGTCTGCCGCCGCAGCCGCCTGCTCACCAGGGCGGTCACGCCGGTGGCCGCCACGAGCGCCCCGGCACCGGCGCCCAGGATGATGGGCAGTTGCCGGCCCACCTGACTGGCCACGTTCTTGACCTTCAGCCCGGCGGAGACGAGGGCCACCACCTTGCCGTCGGCGTTCCTGACGGGAACGGTGGCCTGTACCTCCTGGCCGAGCGGGCCATGGACGCTTTCCGTATAGACCTTCCCGGCCAAGGACGGCCCGATCGTGCCCACGAAGCGCTTTCCGATCCGGCTCGGGAGGGGGTGGGTGTACCGGATGCCGTGGGTGTCCATCACCACGATGAAGTCGACACCCGCGGACTTGCGCCCCGCCTCGGTGAGCGGCTGGAGCTCTCTGCTCGGGTCGGGAGTCTGCAGCGCCGACACGATGCCCGGAGAGTGCGCGAAGGTCTGGGCGACGGCTATGGAGCGGCGCTTGGCCTCGGCGCCGGTTTCCCGTTCCGACTGCAGGACGAGAGCGAAGACGGCGCACAGCACAAGCAGCACGACCAGCGCCACCTGCAGTACGAACACCTGCCCCGCGACGCTTCGCGGGCTCCTGCCGGCCAGCGAACGAAGCGATATTCGTCTAAACGGGGCGAGACGTTTCGCCATGGGACATTTCTAGCACTCGTGATCCCCCGGTGGCCATGTCCCGGCAAGACGAAGGACCCCACAGCCCGTCTCCTTCATCGTGAGTCACATGAGCCACGAAACCACCTACAACCGCAGAGGTCTCAGAACTGACACAGTGGTCACAGCATGCGCCCGTCAGGGAACCACCGTGACCGGCCAGCGGGCCGCCTTGACCAGGCGGACCGCAAGCGAACCGATGAACCGGTGCCCCGCCTGCTCCGAGGCGCCGACGACAACGGCGTCGGCCCGCAAGTCGTCCGCCGTCCTCACGAGGCCGCTGTAGGGGTCCCCGCGCAAGGTGTGGAACTCCCAGCGCACATGGAAGACCTGGCCCAGCTTCTCGGTGTCCCTGCGTGCCTGCTCGACGATCTCCTCCGCGATCTGCGCGGTCGTTTCCGCCATGGCCCCCATGACGCCAGGAGCAGGTGAGGTCGCGATCGGCTGCACATACACCAGCGCCAACAGCGCCCCCTGGCGGCGCGCGAGACCCGCGGCGTAGGAAGCGGCCCGCCAGGAGGAGTCGGAGCCGTCGACCCCGGCCATGATGACCTTGGGTCCGTCCGTGCCGAGCTCGAAAAAGGTCTTCCCCTGCTCGATGCGGTCGGGCGGCTCTCCACCCTCGCCGGGGCCGCGTGCGCCGTTCGGCAGCCCGGGCCCGCCGTGCTCGTCCTCGGTCACACCCCGAGCGTAACCGCCGCCACGCCCATGCATCAGTCGGTTCGCACCGTTCACTTCTCCCCTTGCCCCTGTGCGTCTCCGGCGAGCAGGACGGCGTGGTCAACCGGTTGGCCACCGTGTCAACGGTCTTCGCCGCTGTCGACCACTTCGCCACGTGTCGGGGCCTTCGGAGGTGAACCGCCCGGGCGCCGCATTCGGCGCCCGGGCACAGGGTTCAGTGGCCGGCGCTCTGGCCGCCGTCCACGGTAAATTAGGCGACCGGTCGACAATCTTCCAGCCGGTTCCAGCACCATGCGCTTGCTGGAAGCCTCCCGACCTGCGCTGAAAGGCAGCGACGGCAGGGTCGGGCCGTCGCGAGCCGCTGGACCCTCGCATGCGAAAAAGGCCAGGTCAACCGCGCGATGAGATGTCGGCCGGAGTAAAGTGAAGAGGTGGTAGTCCTCGCGCAGCCACTCCTTTGTCGACGTGAGTGCCTGCGGGAGGCCGATGGGCCGCAAGGAGCGAGGCCATGATCCATTCAGCCGATATACGTGAGTGGCGCAACCGCGACGTGGTCGACCCCAACGGACACAAGATCGGGGCCCTTGAAGCGGTGTACGTGGACACGACCAGCGACGCGCCGGCCATGGCCACCGTGCGCACCGGACTGCCGACCCGGCACCGGCTGGTCTTCGTCCCCCTCGACGAGGCCACCCTGGGACCTGGTTACGTGAAGGTGGCGCACTCCCGAGGCGAGGTGAAGAAGGCGCCGTCCATGGGCATGGACGACGTCCTGCCGGTCGAGCGGGAAGAAGAGATCTTCAAGCACTACGACAGGAAGTACGAACCCGGCGCCCACCACGGACGCCGCCTCGCGCGCCGCTGAACAGCCGGCGCGCCGCCGAACTGCCCGCGCGCCGCTGAGCAGCCCGACCGTGGGTTGCCCGAACCCTGACCGGCTCGCTGATCATCGCGAACACTCGGCATCCGCAGCACCGGGTCGGAGGATGTGTTCATTCATGGCGCTTTTCCTGTTCCTGCTCCTCGCGGCGATCATCCTCGGACTCATCGGCGCGGTGGCGGAGGGGCTGTCGTACCTCCTGTTCATCGGCATCGTCGTCCTCGCGGCCGACTTCATCCTGTTCGGCGTGCGCTGGTCCCGACACTCGCTTCGGCGCCAGGTGCGGTGATCCGACGCGGCGTGGCTTCACGGTGCGCGCGTGGCTGCCGGACCCTGATGTGCGACGTCAGCGGACCATGAGCGCGAAGACGCCCCAGCCGAGGTACTCACGCTCGTAGCGGGCGAAGCGGGCTGGGGCTGTGGAGAGTTCGGCCCGCAGCTCGCCGGCCAGCTCGTCGTCGGGGTGGCGGTCGAGCCAGCGGCGGATGGTGAACCATTGTGCGGCCCTGTACCGGTCCCAGCTGTCCTGGTCGGCCAGCACCATCTCGACGACGTCGTAGCCGAGTGTGCCGAACCGGTCGATCAACTCGGCCAGAGGCAGGAAGTCTCCCTTGTCGCCAGCGCGGCAGGCCGCGAGGGTCTGCTGGTCGGGGGGCTCCCGACGCCAGTACGGTTCGCCGATCAGCATCATGCCGCCGGGCCGCAGGCTGCGTCGCAGCAGTTCGACCGTCCCTGCCACGCCGCCGCCGATCCAGGTGGCTCCGATACAGGCGGCCAGGTCCACCGGTTCGTCCGCCACATACCCGGAGGCGTCGCCGTGGATGAACGCGACCTGCTCGGTGACACCCAGTTCGGCGGCACGGGCGCGCGCCTTGTCGACGAACACGGTGCTGATGTCGACTCCGGTCCCGGTGATCCGGTGGTCGCGGGCCCAGGTGCACAGCATCTCGCCCGATCCACTCGCCAGATCGAGCACCCGCGTTCCCGGCGCGAGGTCCAACGCCCGCCCGAGGGAGGCCAGCTTCTCGCTGGTGAAGGGGTTGTGAATGCGGTGACGGCTTTCGCTGATGACGATGCTACGCGGAAGATCCACTTGCGGGGTTCCTTACGTCCGATGAGGTCGTTGCGGTTGCGGAAGGCAGCCGACCGTGGCCGGCCGCGGACGCCTGGACCGTCATCGAACGCACCCCGTCAGGCAGTTGGAACTCCGACATCGGCGAACGCTAGGACGCTCCAGGCGCTCGAGTCCACCGGTTTTCGGAAGGGAAAGAGAGGGTCGCCCATACGGCGTTGCCCCCGGTGAGCGTCGACCGGTCCGCCCCCCAGGAGTCCGCTATCTCCTGCACGAGCAGGAGGCCACGGCCGCACTCGTCGTCGACGCCCGGCCGACGTCGCGACAAATCGCGACCCGTCACGTCCTCGTCGTGCACCTCGAGGCGGAGTCCCGTGTCCGTGATCAGCTGGACACCGCAGAGGATCCGCGTGCTGCGCGTGTGGATGACGGCGTTCGTGACGAGTTCGGACACAAGGAGAACGGCGTCGTCGACGACCTCGGCGGGCAGGTGCCGGGAGGTCAGCCACGTGTCGGTGGAGTGTCGCGCGACTCCGACGCTGGACCGGTGCGCGGGGAGCTCGAGCCGGTACGCCCGGTGAGCGCTTTCGGTGTCTAAGAGCTGGGGGGAGGGAGTCGTGTGGGGGGACACGGCGGTCGCCTTCCATGGGGGGTGGCAGACGGGGAAGGTGAGCAACGGACCGGTCCGGGCGAGGTCTTCTGGGGCGGCCTGTGGCTCGAACGCCGGAGCAGGCCAGCAACTCCGCTTGGTGTGCGGGGCGTTGACCGGGGACGTGTTGACGCCGGCGAGTTCGCTCACACAACTAACTATGCTCGCAGTTCAGTTCACGCTGCAACCGTCTCCCTGATAATTTCAGAATGACGGTACCCGCCTGGTGGCATCACCAAGTGGCTGTCAGACTCGTACCGGTGACAGTCCTCAGGAGGTAGGGCGTGAGCGAGGCTCGTTCGGGTTCCGGCACCAGTGCACCCACCGTTCTCCGCATGATCCTCGGTCGACGGCTGCAGGAGAGGCGGCAGGGCGCGGGGGTGTCGCTGGAGGACGCCGCCAAGGCCTTGCGCGTCAAGCCGTTGACCATCCGCCGCCTGGAGAAGGCGGAGGTCGGCCTCAAGCCCCTCTATGTGGAGAAGCTGCTGCAGACCTACGGGGCCGACCAGCAGGAGATCGACGAGTTCGTCGCCCTCGCGGAGCAGGCCAACGAGCCCGGCTGGTGGCACGTGTACCGCGATGTGCTGCCCAGCTGGTTCACCGCGTACGTGAGCCTGGAGTCCGGCGCGAAGACCCTGCGCACCTACGAGCCCCACTACGTCACGGGGCTGTTGCAGACGCACGGGTACGCGCGCGCCGTGCTGCACGGGGGCTTCCCGAACGAGAGCGAAGAGGAACTGGCGCGGCGCGTGGATCTGCGGCTGCGCCGCCAGAGACTGCTGGAGGGACCGGACGCGCCCACTCTGTGGGTGGTGATGGAGGAGGCCGTGCTCCACCGGGTGGTGGGCGATCACGAGGTGATGCGGGAGCAGATCGACCGGCTGCTGGAGTTCTCGGAGCTCGACCACATCAGCCTCGACATCGTTCCGTTCACCGCCGGCGCCCACGTCGGTGCCTGCGCGCCGTTCACCTATTTCCGGTTCGAGGAGCCCGAGCTGCCCGACATCGTCTACAGCGAGATCCTCTCCGCCTCCGTGTACCTGGATCAGCGCTCGGACGTCGTCGCCCATCTCGAGGCGCACAACCGGATGTCCCTGCTGACCTCGTCCGCGGACAGCAAGGCGCTCTTGAACCGCATGCGCAAGGAGTACTCATGAGCATCATCGACGGCCTTGTCTACAACGGTATGCCCGCCTCGGACCTCGGCGAGCAGGGCTGGGAGTGCCCCTGGAGCGGCCCCAACGGGGGCCAGTGCGTGGAAACCAAGCAACTGGCGGACGGCCGCGTGGCGGTGCGGCAGTCGACCGATCCCGCCGGTCCCGCGCTGATCTACACGCCACAGGAGATCACCGCGTTCGTCGCGGGGGTCAAGAAGGGCCTGGCCGACCACCTGACGGCCGGCTGAACCATCCGACGAGCGGGAGGGCTCGGGGTCGGTCCCGGCTTCGACCCGCCTCGCACACCCGATGTACACCACGTACGAACACCGAAAGGGAGATGATGACCAACTCGCACGCCGCGCGGGGCATCGACACCAGCAGGCCGCACTCGGCCCGCATGTACGACTACTACCTCGGCGGCAAGGACCATTTCGAGGTCGACACGCAGGCGGCCGAGACCGTCGCGGCCGTCTATCCCGGAATCTTCGTGTGCGCCCGTGAGAACCGGGCCTTCATGCACCGCGCCACCCGGGTGCTGGCGCAGGAGCACGGCATCCGGCAGTGGCTGGACATCGGCACCGGCATCCCGACCGAGCCGAACCTGCACCAGGTGGCCCAGTCGGTGGTCCCCGAGGCGCGGGTGGTCTACGCCGACAACGACCCTCTCGTCCTCAAGTACGCCGAGCGCCTGATGCGCAGCACGCCCCAGGGCCGTACGACGTACATCGAGGCCGACGTCAACGATCCTGCCTCACTGCTGGGTGCGCGCGAACTGGCCGAGGTGCTGGACCTGAACCGTCCGGTGGCGCTGTCGATGAACGCCCTGATGCACTTCATCACCGACGCCCAGGACCCGTACGGGATCGTTGGCCGGCTGCTGGACGCCCTCCCCTCGGGCAGTGCCCTTGCGCTGAGCCACTGCACTCCCGACTTCGACCCGCAGACCTGGGAGAAGGTCACGGCCATCTACACCAACGCCGGGACACCCGTGCAGTTCCGCTCCCAGAAGGACGTCGCCCGCTTCTTCAAGGGGCTCGAGCTGCTCGACCCAGGCATCACCGTCGGCCACCGCTGGCGCCCCGACGCCGACCAGGAGGACCCCACAACTCCTCAGCAGCCCACGGACGCTGAAGTCAGCCTGTGGACCGGAGTGGGCATCAAGCCCTAGCGGCAGGGACGGCACCGGTCGACCGGGAAACAGACCGAGGGCGCTTTTCTGGGAGGTCCGCCGTCCCGGTGCCTTGATCGGGTGGGGACTTGGCACATGTCATCAAGGAGTTCGGTGCGTGCCCCCCGGCACTCGTGCCGGGGCGGCGGTGCACGGTGCCCCGGAGCGGTGTGACGTGCGGAAGACCCGATTCCCCGCAGATCTGGCCGTCATGGCTGATCTGGAGAGTTGTCGAGCCTACGTGGCTCACGTGTCGTGCTGCGGCACATGCCTGCCGAGACGCTGCCCGGTCTGCGCCGCACTGTGCCGGGACTACCTGGCGGAGGTCCATACTCAGTGCGGCTCACAGTAGTCACTGACCGGGTCGTCTCTGAGTGGCGTGTGCGCGGAACCGGACGTGCACGGCTCCCTGCGCGCAGGCGGAACGAGCACGGGCGCCGACGGCCGGCCGCGGCTTCGTCGGCGGAAGGTCTCCCTTGTCACCAGGCCGGCCCACAACCGCCGCAGTCGGCCTTTTCGTCCATGGAGCAGACCCAGGATGATCGCGGCGCCCACCGCTATCAGGTGCTCGCGGCCCGCGAGGTTGGGCACGGCGATCGACTCCCAGACCATCGACCCACCGGTGAGCGTGAACACGACGGGAGCTCGCCGGATGACAGCGAGGTAGCTGAACAGACCCACGACGGCGGCAGACGGCCCCGTGTCGAGCACCTGCCCGATCCCGGGCGGCAGACCGAACCCGCACCAGCCCGGCCCGAGTGCGATCATCAGCCGAACCGTGAGTGTGCCGGCCAGTGTCGTCAGGTATGCCACGGCCAGCGTCCGGGCCCGGCCCAGCGCCAGTTCGGCGAGAGCGAAGGCCAGGAACAGCTGGGTGATGCCCGCCCACACCGGCAGGTCGAGGGCCGGGACGTACAGCGACACCGGAGTGCGCAGCAGAGCCAGCCACAGCGGCAGGTCTGCGGTCACGCCACCCAGAAGCCGCACCGCCACCGCACCCGTCGGCCGCTGCGCGATCGCGTGGAAGAAGATCACACCGAGGCCGGCAACGAAAGCCAAAGTGAGTCCTGACAACCCACTCCGCAGGAGCTGCTGTACCGGATCGACGACGATGCCGTGCCACTCTCCGCGCAGCGTGCGCACGATGAACTGCACGAACCGAACGAATGCGGACGCGGCACCTGGTGGCCCTGACTCGCCGTCACTCGTGGCGGACGGCGGCCCGTCGTCGCCTACTCCGCACCCGGACCCAGGGCCGCCCCCGACAGAGATGTGACGCCTCTCCCCCCCTCGACGCAAGTTCCCCCCAACGTCCATAGAACGCACAGTCGTACGGATCGGAATCTAAACCCCGGCCGGGCGGTGGATGTCAAGTCAATTGAGACGCTTGTAATGCTATGAGATCTGTCGCGCGGGTTCCCTCCGCTTTGCTGGGTCGTTGATCCACGCCTGTTGGGGTATCTGGGGTGGTGTGGGTCGGCGTGCGAAGCGTTCGGGGTGGCGGACGTATGCGGCGGCGAGGGTGACAGCTCGCTGGTCACGGACCTCCTCGGCGGTGCCGAAGTGGACGCTGGCCGGGGTGTGCCATCCGA